>CAZRPD010000001.1:0-52704 GCA_964601775.1 uncultured Caulobacter sp.
GTCGGCGAAGTTTGAGCCGCTAAACCTCGCCCTTCGACAAGCTCAGGGTGAGGTTTCTAATGCGACGTCTGAAATAGTCCTCACCCTGAGCCTGTCGAAGGTTGAGGACGGCTCCTCAGACCGCTTCGGCTTCCCGGGCCGCCCACTTCGCCGTCAGCACGCGGTTGCCGACCAGATCCTCAGGAAAGTCCATCTCGGCCCAGTCCAGGCCCTGGATCGAGCGCACGCGCACGGCGTCGTGGTTCTGGGCGATCTCGTTGATGACGCTGAGGTACCAGCGCTTCAGGCCTTCCGGCGTGCGCATGATCGCTTCCAGTGTCTGGATGAACAGCGCGCCGCCCTCGGCGTTGAAGCGCAGGAAGCCGATCGACTCGGCGTCGTACTCGGTGATGGTCTTGCCGATGGCGCGCAGGGCGTCGCCTTCGGTCAGCACCTTCATGTCGTCGCTGTCGTAGACGCCGTCATCCTTGCGATCGACCGTCACGGTGATCGGCGCGTCCGGCGCGCTGATCAGGCGCTCGGCGATGGCCGGCTCGAACAGGGTGTCGCCATTGAGGATCATGAACGGCCCGCCGCGCATCTCCTCGCGCGCCAGCCAGCAGGTCGCGAGATTGTCGGTCACGCTGTAGAACGGGTTGTAGAGCGTGCGGACGGTCAGGCCCGCCAGGTTCAGGCCGGCCACCTCGGCCTCGACCAGATCGGCGCGGAAGCCGGTGACGACCACCGCCTCGGTCACGCCCGCCTGATGCAGGTGGCGCAGCTGCCATTCCAGGACCGTGCGCCCGGCCAGCTCAACCAGGCACTTGGGCCGGTCGTCGGTCAGGGGCGACAGGCGCTTGCCCTGGCCGGCGCTGAGGATGAGGGTCTTGACCGGCTGCATGACGTTTTACAAATCTCGCTGGATCGGGGCGACTTCGCCCCTCTAGGAATCACTGGACCACGGCCATGCAGGCCGCGCGCCGCATAACTGCGCACGAAGGCGCCTTACGGCAAGGGCGTCCGCCGTGTCAAAGCCGCGCATGACGCCGCAGCGCAAGCCCCTTGCGGCGTTTTTCCCACGCCTGAGACCAAACGGTGACGGTGGCGGCGCTCAACACGCCTTCAGCCGCCATGGTTCAGCTTGAGTTCAGCTTCACCAGGAAATTGTCGTGCGCTCGACATGACGGTCTTCCGTAAACTGAACCATTCCACCATATGGCCATTGTCATACGGAGGATTGGGCGGGGGCCTCGAAACGTAGATTTACGGAGGCGTTGTGCTGTTCGCGGGAAAATCGATTCGTCAGGCCACTGAGGAAAAATCCGCCGAAGGCCTGCGCCTGGCGCTGTTCTCCGGCAACTACAACTACACACGAGACGGCTCGAACCAGGCCCTGAACCGGCTGGCGTCGCACCTGATCGAGGCCGGGGCCCAGGTGCGCGTCTATTCGCCGACCACCGACACGCCGGCCTTCGAGCCGGCCGGCCAGCTGGTTTCGGCGCCGTCGATCGCCCTGCCCGGCCGTGGCGAATATCGCCTGGCCTTGGGCCTGACCCGCGCCCTGCGCGCCGACCTCGCCCAGTTCCAGCCCACCGCCGTCCATCTGTCGGCGCCCGACATCCTGGGCGCCCAGGCCGGTCGCTGGGGTCGCCGCCAGGGCCTGCCGGTGGTGGCCAGCCTGCATACGCGGTTCGAGACCTACCTGACCTATTACGGCCTGGACTGGCTGCGCCCCAGCGCCGAGCGTTATCTGGACGGCTTCTATCGTGGCTGCGACCGGGTGCTGGCCCCGAACGCCCCGCTGGCCGAACTGCTGCGTGAGCAGGGCCTGGGCGAGCGCGTGCGGGTCTGGGGCCGCGGCGTCGACCGCGACCGCTTCGCCCCGGCCCGCAAGGACATGGCCTGGCGCCGGTCGCTGGGCGTGGCCGACAACGAGATCGTCGTCGCCTTCCTGGGCCGCTTGGTCATGGAGAAGGGCCTGGACGTCCTGGCCGAGACCTTCGCCCGCCTTCGCGGCCTGCCGATCCGCCCGCTGATCATCGGCGAAGGCCCCGCCCACGCCTTCCTGCAGGAAAAACTGCCCGAGGCGATCTTCACCGGCCATCTGGATGGTCCGGCCCTGGGCCGCGCGGTGTCCAGCGCCGACATCCTGTTCAATCCCAGCGTCACCGAAGCCTTCGGCAACGCCACGCTGGAGGGCATGGCCGCAGGCCTCGCCGTCGTATGTCCGCTGGCGCCCAGCACCAGCGCCCTGGTCATCGACGGCCATGACGGCGTCCTGACGCCCCGCGCCGAAGCCAAGGTCTATGCCGATGCGATCGCCGGCCTCGTGGCCGAACCGATGCGCCGTCTGCGCCTAGCCCGCGCCGCTCGCATCGCCAGCGCCCGCTACGACTGGAGCGCTATCTGCGCCGACGTGCTGGACGTCTATCGCGACCTGGGCGCCGCGCCGGTCCAGCGCGCCCGCTCGGCCGCATGACCATCGAGACCTCGGCCAAGCCCTCTCCCTGGAAGGGCTGGCTGCTGACAATCGGCATCGGCCTGCTGGCCGTTTTTCTGGCCACGCACGGCGCAGGGGCGGTGCGCGCCCTGGTGCTGGAGGTCGGCTGGCAGGCGGTGTTCGTCCTTCTGGCCCACCTGCCGGTCACCTTCCTGGCCGGCGTCGGCTGGTGGGTGCTGATGCCGCCCGACCGCCGGCCGTCGCTGGCCTTCATCTTCCGGCTGCGGCTGATCAAGGAGGGCGTCAACGCGCTGCTCCCCGTCGCCCAGGTCGGCGGCGAGGTGGTTCGCGCCAAACTGGCCGTCCGCAACGGCCTGACGATGGCCGAATCCGCCGCCAGCTGTGTCGTCGATGTGCTGGCCGGCACCGTCGGCCTGTTCATGATCATCCTGGCCAGCCTGATCGTGGCCATGGTCACGCTGAACAATCCGGACCTGGCCATCGCCGGTCTCGCTATGCTGGGCGTGATCGTCGCGCTGGCCGGCGGCCTGTTCGTCGCCCACAAGGCCGGCGTCGGCCAGCGCATCGGTCAGTTCTCGCAGCGCTGGACCGCCATCGCCAGCCGGGTCGGCGAACTGGGCGAGGCGTTTCGCGGCATCGGCCGGCAGCGCGCCAACATCTTCGCGTCCTGGGCCTGGCACATGGCCGCCTGGATCGGGGGGGCGTTCGAGACCTATGTCGCCATGTGGGCGCTCGGCCTGCACCCCACCTTGCTACAGGCCCTGATCGTCGAGGGCCTGGCTCAGTCGGCCAAGGTCGTCGGCTTCGCCATCCCCGGCGCGCTGGGCGTGCAGGAGGGCGGCTATCTCTTGCTGGGCGGCGCTTTAGGCCTGACGCCGGATCAGGCCCTGGCGCTGTCGCTGCTGCGCCGAATGCGCGAGCTGATCTTGGGCAGTCTGGGCCTGGTGCTGTGGCGCACGACCCGATCGCCTACCCCGCAAACTCAAACTCCCATATTGCAGGATTAGATCCTGCATTTTGACATTGAAAGCCTCTGACGGCGCCGCTACCACTTTGCTCAAACACCGTGGGAGGCGTCCGTGGCGATCGAACCTAACCGTCGGGTCCTGTTGGGCCTGGCCGCCGGTCTGGCGACCGCTCCGGCCCTAGCCCGCGCTGTTCAGCCCGCCACCTCGGCGCTCGACATTGTCGACCTCTGGCCTGGCCGCGCCCCCGGCGGCGAGAAGGTCACCGTCACCGAGACGGTGATCGCGCGCACGCCCAACGATCCGACCGACACGGCCTTCCTGAACATCACCAAGCCGTGGCTGACGATGCGCCGCCCCGCCAAGCCTAACGGCGCGGCCGTGCTGCTGATTCCGGGCGGCGGTTATCGCCGGGTGGCGACGCGCAAGGAAGGCGGGCCGATCGACGCCTGGCTGGTCGAACAAGGCCTGACCGTCTTCGCCATGGACTATCGCCTCCCCGCCGATGGCTGGGCGGCCGGTCCGGACGTGGCCTTGCAGGACGCCCAGCGCGCCATGCGCCTGATCCGCGCCCGCGCGCCCTCGATCGGCGTCGATCCGGCCAAGGTTGCGGCCCTGGGCTTCTCGGCCGGCGGCCACGTCGCCGCGCGCCTGGCCACCCAGTTCGCGCGTGAGACCTATGCGCCGATCGACGCGGCCGACACGCTCTCCACCCGGCCGTTCGCGGCGGGCCTGTTCTATCCGGTCGTGACGATGAAGGAGCCTTACGCCCACGCCGGCTCGGCCAAGGAGCTGCTGGGCCCCTCTCCCACGAACGCCCAGCGTCTGGCCCAATCGGCCGAGCGCCACGTCCCCGCCGACACGCCGCCGACCTTCATCATCGCCCCCGCCGACGACGCCACCGTGCCGGTCGAGAACAGCGTCCTGATGTGGCAGGCCCTGCGCGAGAAGAAGATCCCGGTCGAGGCCCACCTGTTCGAGGTGGGCGGCCACGGCCTGGGCCTGACCGGCCCGGACGGCAAGATCCTGGCCTGGCCCAGCCTGCTGGACGCCTTCTTCAAGCGCCACGGCCTGTACGCGTGAAGCTCGCCACCGAAGCGATCAACGCCGCCATCGTCCACGCCCATGGGCGCGGCGGCGGCGAGGTGGTGCTGCCGGCTGGTCGGCACCTGTCGTTCTCGATCCGCCTGCTTAGCGGCGTGACCCTGAAGCTGGCGGAAGGCTGCGTTCTGGAGGCCGCCGATCCGGCCCTGCACGGCGGGACCTACGACGCCGCCGAGCCCAATCCGCACGACCTGTGGCAGGACTTCGGCCACAGCCACTGGCGCAACAGCCTGATCTGGGCCGAGGACGCCGAGAACATCGCCATCATCGGCCCCGGCCGCATCGACGGCGCCGGCCTGACCCGTGAAGGCCCCGGCTCGCGCTGGAGCAAACAGGCCGGCGAATTCCCGCTCAGCATGGCGGGCCTCTCGGCCGAGGCCATGGCCGAGCTGTCGCCGCAGGTCGAGGCCATGGCCGGCCTGGGCAACAAGGCCATCGCCCTGAAGCGCGTGAAGCGCGCCCGCATCGAGGGCCTGACGATCTTTCAGGGCGGCCACTTCGCCGTGCTGGCGACCGGCTGCGAAGATCTCACCCTGCGCGACCTGATCGTCGACACCAACCGCGACGGCCTGGACATCGACGCCTGCCGAGACGTGCTGGTCACCGGCTGCCGGGTCAACACGCCCAATGACGACGCCATCGTGCTGAAAAGCTCCCTGGCCCTGGGCGAGGTCATCCCCACCGAACGCGTGGTGATCGAGCACTGCGAGGTCAGCGGCTTCGATCCCGGCACGATGCTGGATGGGACCTTCGGCCGGACCCAACTCGTTTCCCCCGACCAGGACCGCGTCACCGGCCGCATCAAGCTGGGCACCGAGTCCAACGGCGGCTTCAAGGACATCACCATCCGCGACTGCCGCTTCGTGCGTTCGCGCGGCCTGGCGCTGGAGACCGTCGACGGCGGCGTGCTGGAGAACGTCGTCGCCGAGCGCCTGACCCTCTCCGAGGTGACGACCGCCCCGATCTTCCTGCGGGTTGGCGGCCGTCGACGCGGTCCCGAAGGCACGCCGCTGAGCGCCATGTGCAACATCGTGCTGCGCGACATCGAGGCCACCGACATCCTGCCCGACTATGCCGCCACGATCGCCGGCCTGCCGGACTCGCCGATCGAGAACGTCACCCTGTCGAACATTCGCCTGACCTATCGCGGCGGCGGCCCGGCCGAGTGGGCGCAGCGCCGACCGGGCGACCTGCCCGATGCCTATCCCGAGCCCAGCATGTTCGGCCCCTCCCCGGCCCATGGCCTGTGGGCGCGGCACGTGCGCGGCTTGAAGGTGGAGAACCTGACCGTCACGACGACGCAGCCGGATGCTCGCCCCGAGCGCCTGTTTGAAAACGTCGAGGACGCTTAAATCTCACATAATGAGATATGAATACAATTTATGGGAAGACATGAGCGCCACTCCATGCTCTAAAAAGCCGTGATCCTCGTCGGCCCAAAGGCCGGACAGAAGCGGCGAAGCACGGCCGTCCCGAGGAACAGGGAGGCCACGCCACAAATGACCACACGCACGCTGAATCCGCTCGTTTGCCGCCGCCTGCTTCTGGGCGGCATGGCCACCCTCGCCCTGACCGGCGCGGCCGGCGCCCAGGACGTCATGACCGCCGCCAAGCCCGGCGCGCCCGAGCCGCCGCTGGAATGGATCGACAAGACCACCGGCCACCGCCTGGTGCGCCTGTCGCGCGAGGCCGGCAGCTCCAGCCTCTATTTCAACTACAACGGCTATACGCCCAAGGGCGACCGATTGGTGTTCTCGACGCCGACCGGCATCGTCGCCATGGACCTGAAGACCCGCGCCCTGAAAAAGATCGTCGAGGGCAAGGTCCGGCTGCTGTTCGTCGGCCGCAAGACCGGCGCGGTCTATTACGAGAAGGCCCTGACCGCCGATCCGGCCGGGCCCAAGGCGGTGATGGCGACCGATCCCTACACCAAGGCCACGCGCCAAGTGGCCAGGATGGAGCGCGGCGGCCTGCAGTCTCTGAACGCCGACGAGACCCTGCTGGTCGGCGTGGCGGTGCGCACCGACGTGCCGATCCCGGCCAACATGATGGAAGCCCTGCCCAAGAACCCCGATGACGTCAAAAGCGCCGACGGCAAGGAGCTGTCCTACGCCGAGGGCCGCGAGGTGCAGCTGAACGCCCGCCTGGACAGCCGCATCCCGATGGAGATCTTCACGATCGACACCCGGACGGGCGAGCGCAAGATCGTCCACCAGGCCACCGACTGGCTGAACCACCTGCAGTTCTCGCCCACGGATCCGGGCCTGCTGATGTTCTGCCACGAGGGTCCCTGGCACAAGATCGACCGCCTGTGGCTGATCCGGACCGACAAGGCGAGCGACACGCCGGTCAAGATCCACACCCGGACCATGAACATGGAGATCGCCGGCCACGAATGGTTCAGCGCCGACGGCAAGACCGTCTGGTACGATCTGCAGACCCCGCGCGGCGAGGACTTCTGGGTGGCCGGCTACGAGATCGCCACCGGCAAGCGCGACTGGCTGCACGTCAATCGCAACGACTGGTCGGTGCACTTCAATTCCTCGCCGGACGGCAAGTGGTTCGCCGGCGACGGCGGCGATAGCGAGATGGTCGCCCACGCCCCGGACGGCAAATGGATCGTGCTGCTGAAGCCCCGCCCCGTCCCCGACGTCGCCGGCATCCACGCCCCCGGCGCCGAACACCTGATCCGCCCCGGCGTGCTGGATTCCGAGCGCCTGGTCGACATGCGCGACCACGACTACCGCCTAGAGCCGAACGTGACCTTCACCCCCGACCAGAAGTGGCTGGTGTTCCGCTCCAACATGCATGGCGCCAGCCACGTCTACGCGGTGGAGATCGCCAAGGCGCAACCCTGAGCCAAGCGCGACCCATGACCGAAGTTTAAGCTGCACCTTCCGAGGCGATCTGGAACTGTCGCCGGATCGCCTCGGAGTTCGCATGCCTGTTTCGCTGAAGACCGCTTCCGTCGTCGCCCTGATCCTGGCCACGACCTCCCCCGCCTTTGCCGCGCCGGCGCCTCAGGCGGCCATGACCGCGTTCGAGCGCGGCCCGACGACGGCGCAAGCCAAGGCCGGCGACGCGCTGGGCGTCGGGACGATCGCCGAGCGCATGAAGCGGGCCAAGGTCCCCGGCGTCAGCGTCGCAGTGGTCGACGCCTGCAAGATCGTCTGGACGCGCGGCTACGGCGTGCGCGCCGCCAATGACACAGCCCCGGTGGGGCCTGAGACGCGCTTTCAGGCCGCCTCGATCAGCAAGACCCTGACCGCCGTCGCCGCCCTGCGTCTGGCTCATCAGGGCAAGCTGGACATCGACAAACCGGTCAACACCCAGCTGCGCGGTTGGAAACTGCCAGGCGCGCCAGGGATCGATCTGGACAAGGTCACGCCGCGCGCTCTGCTGTCCCACACCGGCGGGACCACCATCGACGGCTTCCCCGGCTATGCGCGCGGGACGCTTGTCCCGACCTTGGAGCAGGTGCTGACGGGCGGTCCGCCGGCCAATACCGGGCCGGTGATCGCCGACAAGCCCGCAGGCGCACAGATCGCCTACTCCGGTGGCGGCATCAGCGTGGTGCAGAAGCTGATCGAAGACGTGTCGGGCGCATCGTTCGCCCAGGTACAGGCCCGCGAAGTGATCGGCCCGGCCGGCATGACCCGCTCCAGCTTCACGCTCCCTACGCGCGACATCGCTCTGGGTCATGGCGACAACGGCGCGCCGGTCGCGGGCGGCTGGCACACCTACCCCGAATTGGCGGCGGCGGGCCTGTGGACCACGTCCGGCGACCTGGTCCGGTTCGGCATCGCCGTCTCGCGCGCCCAAGAAGGCCGCGGCGACCTGCTGCCTCAGGACCTGGCGCGCGAGGCGCTCAAACCCCAGAGCGCCTTCAAACGCCCGTTCGGTCTGGGTTTCCGCACGGCGACGACGGAGGACGGCGACCCGATCTTCTTCCACGCGGGCGGCAACGAAGGTTATCGCGCGATCTTCGCCTTCGACGCCAAGCGCTGCCAGGGCCTGGCGATCATGACCAACGGTAATGGCGGCGGCGATCTGATGATGTCGCTGATGCGCGACATCGGCCGGATCTACGACTGGCCGTTCGTCGCCTTGCTGGTGGGCTGATCAGGGGCAGCTCGGCCCGCCCAGCTTGGCCTGATTGTCCAGCGGCGCGGGGCGGACGTGGCGCGAGATCGGCAGCTTCAGTTTCGCCAGGCTCGTCACCACCAAAGCCGCACCCAGGCGGGCGCCGCGCTCGTTGACGTGGGTGTCGTCGGTGATGCCGTCTGGGAAGCGCGCGATCCCGTCATAGGGCGCGTACTGCAGATAGAAGCCGCGCGAGGCCATCTGCCCCCTCGCCTTCAGCGCCGCCATCATGTCGCCGTCCAGGTCGACCAGCGGGACCTTCAGGTCGGTCGCCACGCGGTGGATGGTGGCCGCATAGGCGGTATGGGCGTCCTTGAGCTGGCCGCCCTCCCATAGCCAGCGGGCGATGGGCGTGACCAGCACCGGCGTGGCCTTCTTGGCCCGTACGTCGGCCACGAAGCGGCGCAGATTGACGTCGTAAGCGCCGTTCGGATCGGTGAAGCGGACGATCTTCTTGGTGTCGGCGTCGTTGTGGCCGAACTGGATCAGGACCGTGTCGCCGGGCTGGAGCTGGGCCAGCAACTGGTCCCACAGCCCTTCTTCGATGAAGGTCTTGGTCGAGCGGCCGCCGCGCGCCAGGTTCACCACCTGGACGTCCGGCGTCAGCGAGCATTTCAGCACCATGCCCCAGCCCATCTGCGGATAGCTGGCGGGCTCGTAATTGGCGGCGGTCGAGTCGCTGGCGATGACGATGCGCGGCGGAGACGCCGCGACCGCCGCCGCCAGGGCCAGCGCCGTGATCACGACGTCAACTCGGCCAGGATCGAGCGGTCGATGCTGGCGACGTCGCGCACGCCGGTCAGGGCCATGGCCACGCGCATCTCCTTCTCGATCAGGTCCAGCAGCTGAGTGACGCCGGCCTCGCCGTTGGTCGCCAGGGCGTAGACGAACGCCCGGCCCAGCAGGACGCCCTTGGCGCCCAGGGCCAGCATCCGCACCACGTCCAGGCCCGAGCGCACGCCGCTGTCGGCCAGCACCGTGAGGCGATCGCCCACCGCCTCGGCGATCGCCGGCAAGGCGCGGGCCGAGGACAGCACGCCGTCCAGCTGGCGGCCGCCGTGGTTGGAGACCACGACCCCGTCCGCGCCGATGTCGGCGGCGGCCTTGGCGTCTTCCGGGTCGAGCACGCCCTTGATGATCAGCGGGCCCTTCCAGAGGTCGCGGATCCACTCCAGGTCCTTCCACTGGATGGAGGGATCGAAGTTCGCGCCTAGCCAGCCCATGAAGTCTTCCAGGCCGGAGTTCTCGCCCAGCACCGGGGCGACATTGCCCAGGGTGTGCGGACGGCCCATGACCCCGACGTCCCAGGCCCATTGCGGCTTCATCGCCGCCTGCACCAGACGACGCGCGGCGGCGTTGGGACCGCTCATCCCTGAGTGCGCGTCGCGATAACGGGCGCCCGGCACGGGCATGTCGACCGTGAAGACCAGGGCTGTGGCGCCGGCTTCACGGGCGCGGATCAGCAGATCGCGCATGAAGGCCCGGTCGCGCAGCACATAAAGCTGGAACCAGATCGGATTCGACGAGGCCTTGCTGACCTCGTCGACGTCGCAGACCGACACGGTCGACAGACAGAACGGCACGCCCTTCTTGGCGGCGGCGCGGGCGGCCTGGACCTCGCCGCGGCGAGCGTACATGCCCGTCAGACCGACCGGGGCAAGGGCCACCGGCAGGGCCTGTTTGACGCCGAACAAGGTGGTCGAGGGATCAGCCGCCGAGACGTCCTTCAGCACCCGCTGGCGCAGGGCGATGTCGGCCAGGTCCGAGACGTTGCGGCCCAGGGTCCGCTCGGCATAGGCGCCGCCGTCGATATAGTCGAACAGGAAGCGCGGCAGCTTGCGCCGCGCCGCCTCGCGGAAGTCCGTCGTCGAGGAAACGATCATGGCGCTATTGCAGGTTCACGAAGGCGCCGCCGTCGACCAGCAAGGCCGCGCCGGTGACGTACTTGGCGAGATCCGAGGCCAGGAACACGATCGGGCCGGCCAGGTCGTCGGGCTCGCCCAGGCGGCCCAGCGGAATGCGGCCGGCCATGTATTCGCGCTTGGCGACGTCGGCCAGATCGTCCTTGTTGATCGCCGTCTCGATGGTGCCCGGCAGCACCGAGTTGCAGCGGATACCGTACTTGCCCAGCGCGATCGCCGTCGACTGCATCAGGCTGTGCACGCCGGCCTTGGTCGGGGTGTAGTGGGTCTGCATGCCGCCGCCGACCAGGGCGCTGATCGACGAGACGGCGATGATCGCGCCGCCATTGCCCTGCTTCACCATCTGGTTGGCCGCGGCCTGGACCATGTAGTAGGCGCCGAACAGGTTGACCTTCATCGTCCGCTCCATGACCTCGGGCGGCATGTCGAGGAAGGCGTGGAACGGGCAAATGCCGGCGTTGTTGACGAACACATCGACCTTGCCAAACGCCGCGACCGCCGCGTCGACGAAGGCCTGGGCAGTCTCGACCTGCGCGACGTCACCCTTCACGGCGATGGCTCGGCGGCCCAGGGCCTCGATCTGGGCGACGGCGTCGGCGGCCCCGGCTTCGTCCGAGTGGTAGTTGATCGCCACGTCGGCGCCGTGCTGGGCGCAGCCGATCGCGGCGGCCTTGCCGATCCCCTGCGAGGCGCCGGTCACCAGCACCACCTTGTCCTTGAGCAGCATTCCCTACCTCTTCTACTTCTACTCAGCGCGCCATCTTCAGCGGGCTTGGCGCTTGCCGTTCCAGCCCAGGTCCCGCCCGATGGCGTTGGCCGTGTCGCGAACGTCGTCGGCCAGCACGGCCATGCGCTCGTCGTCCATGTACTGAGCCGCGCCCGAAACGCTGATGGCCCCGACGATCTGGCCCGAGGCCCCGCGGATCGGCGCGGCGATGCAGCGGATGCGATCCTCGTTTTCCTCGAGGTCGAAGGCCACGCCGCGCTGGGCGTAGTCGCGCATCCAGTCGATCCAGCGCTTCTCGTCCGGCGCGCCGGGCAGCGGCGGACCTTCCGAGCGGTACAATGAACGCCAGCGGTCTTCGGTGTCGTCCAGCACCAGGGCCTTGCCCAGGCCCGTCGAGCGGACCGGCTGGCGATCGCCGACGCGTGAGCTGATGTTGATGCGGCGACGGCCGGTCAGCTTGTCGAGATAAAGCGCCCGGTCCGCGTCGAGAACGCCCAGGTGGACGGTGTCCTCGGTGTCTTCCCACAGCTTTTCCAGGTGCGGGCGGGCCACGCGCGGCAGATCCATCTGCTGGCTGGCCAGATAGCCCAGCTCCAGCAGTTTCGAACCCAGGCTGTAGCCTTCGCGCGGGGCCTGCGACAGCAGTCGGCGCTCGACCAGGGCGGTGGCCAGGCGGTGGGTGGTGCTGCGCGTCAGACCCAGCTGCTTGGCCAGGGCCGGCAGCGCGATCGTCCCCGACTCCGCAACCACGTCCAGCAGGTCGAGACCCCGGAACAGGGTCTGGCTGCCGCTGGGGGTCTTGGCGACCGCGGTGTCGTCATTGCTATCGGCGGCGCTCACCCGTTCCGTCCCCTTGACGCTGATCGTTTCATTTTGTAGCACTACCTCTCATATTGTGGAACGCAACGCAAGCGGACAGACGCCGACTCTAAACGTTGGCCGATACCCAGCGATAGCGTGTCACAGGTTGTGTTGGGGAGGTAGGCGCGGCCGAACGGTGGCGCCAGGACATGGCGGAGCGGTCCGCCCTGCTCGCGCCTCTCCTTGTCCCGAACGTCGTCTCGAGGCGACGTCGATAAGGTTGGAGCCTCGTCGCCCATGGCGTTTCCGGTCATCAAGCATGTTCGCGCCTTCGTGGTCCGTGGCGGCGGCGCCGACTATCACGACCAGGGCGAAGGCCACTGGATCGACGACCACATCGCCACACCGATGTCGCGCTATCCGGAATATCGCCAGAGCCGCCAGAGCTTCGGCATCAACGTGCTGGGCACGCTGGTCGTCGAGATCGAGGCCGCCGACGGCACCATCGGCTTCGCGGTGACCACCGGCGGTGAGCCGGCCGCCTTCATCGTCGAAAAGCACCTGGCTCGCTTCCTGGAAGGCCGCGACCCGACCGAAGTCGAGAAGATCTGGGACCAGATGTACTTCTCAACCCAGTACTATGGCCGCAAGGGCCTGGTGGTGAACGCTATCTCGGGTGTCGACTTGGCCCTCTACGACCTGCTGGGCAAGCTGCGCCAGGAGCCGGTCTACGCCCTGCTGGGCGGCAAGGTCCGTGACGAGCTGACCTTCTACGCCACGGGCGCGCGCCCGGACTTGGCCAAGCAGATGGGCTTCATCGGCGGCAAGATGCCCCTGCACCACGGCCCGGCCGAGGGCGAGGAAGGCCTGCGCAAGAACATCGAGGAACTAGCCACCATGCGCGAGCGCTGTGGCGAGGACTTCTGGCTGATGTTCGACTGCTGGATGTCGCTAGACCTCAACTACGCCACCAAGCTGGCCCACAAGGCCCACGAGTACGGCCTGAAGTGGATCGAGGAGGCGCTGAGCCCCGACGACTACTGGGGCTATCGCGACCTGAAGAAGAACGCCCCCAAGGGCATGCTGGTCACCACCGGCGAGCACGAAGCCACCCGCTGGGGCTTCCGCATGCTGCTGGAGATGGAGTGCTGCGACATCATCCAGCCGGACGTGGGCTGGTGCGGCGGCGTCACCGAGCTGATCAAGATCGCCAACCTGGCCGACAGCAAGGGCGTGATGATGATCCCGCACGGCTCGTCGGTGTACAGCTACCACTTCGTCATCACGCGCCATAACAGCCCGTTCGCCGAGTTCCTGATGATGGCCCCGAAGGCCGACGAGGTGGTGCCGATGTTCCACCCGCAGCTGATCGGCGAACCCGTGCCGGTGAACGGCAAGCTCAAGCTCTCCGACGCCCCCGGTTTCGGCGTCGAACTCAATCGCGAGGTCGGTCTGCACCGTCCTTACGCCCGCTGATCTTATTGAAAGCGTAGAACCATGAAACTGCTCCGCTACGGCCCCAAGGGGTCCGAGAAGCCCGGCCTGCTCGATGCTGAAGGCCAGATCCGCGACCTGTCGGGCCACGTGGCCGACATCACCGGCGCCCAGTTGTCGCCGGCCAGCCTGAAGGCCCTGGCCGCCATTGACCCGGCCAGCCTGCCCGTCATCGAGGGCTCGCCCCGCTACGGCGTGCCGGTCAACGGCGTGTCGAAGTTCATCGCCGTGGGCCTGAACTTCGCCGACCACGCCGCCGAGTCGAACCTGCCGATCCCCGAAGAGCCGGTCCTGTTCACCAAGGCCGTCAGCTGCCTGACCGGCCCGAACGACAACGTCATGATCCCGCGCGGCTCGGAAAAGACCGACTGGGAAGTCGAGCTGGGCGTGGTGATCGGTTCGCGCGCCTCGTACGTCACCGAGGAAGAAGCCCTCGACCACGTCGCCGGCTATGTGCTGATCAACGACGTCTCGGAACGCGCCTTCCAGATCGAGCGTGGCGGCACCTGGGACAAGGGCAAGGGCTGCGACACCTTTGGCCCGGTCGGCCCGTGGCTGGTCACCTCGGACGAGGTCGGCGATCCGCAGAACCTCGGCATGTGGCTGGACGTCAACGGCGCCCGCAAGCAGGACGGCTCGTCCAAGACCATGATCTTCCCGATCAGCAAGCTGGTCTCGTACATCAGCGAGTTCATGACGCTGGAACCGGGCGACCTGATCACCACCGGCACCCCGCCCGGCGTCGGCATGGGCCAGAAGCCCTCGCCCGTCTATCTGAACGCCGGCGACGAGATCCGCTTGGGCATCGAGAAGCTGGGCGAACAGCGCCAGATCGTCGTGGCCTGGTCGAAGGACGGCGCCCAATGAGTGTTTCTGGGAGCGTTTACGCCAATCGTTTCGCCGGCCGCACGGCCGTCATCACCGGCGGCGCCTCGGGCCTGGGCAAGGACACCGCCACGCGCCTGGTCGCCGAAGGCGCCAAGGTCGCCCTGTGGGACCTGAACGCCGACGCGCTGAAGGCCGCCGCCGAGGAGGTGGGCGCCAGCTTCACCTACGCCCTAGACGTCTCGGACCAAGCCGAAGTCGCCGCCGCGACCAAGGCCAGCCTGGAAGCCCTCGGCAAGATCGACGTGCTCGTGAACTCGGCCGGCATCACTGGCGCCACCGTTCCGGTGCACGAGTTCCCGCTCGACAGCTGGAAGCGCGTGATCGACATCAACCTGAACGGCCTGTTCTATTGCTGCCGTGAAGTGGTGCCGCACATGCTGGCCGCCGGTTACGGCCGCATCGTCAACGTCGCCTCGGTGGCCGGCAAGGAAGGCAATCCCAACGCCAGCGCCTATTCGGCGTCGAAGGCCGGGGTGATCGGCCTGACCAAGTCGCTGGGCAAGGAACTGGCCGGCAAGGGCGTGATCGCCAACGCCCTGACCCCCGCCACCTTCGAAAGCCCGATCCTGGCCCAGCTGCCGCAGAGTCAGGTCGACTACATGCGGGGCAAGATCCCGATGGGTCGCCTGGGCGAGATCCACGAGAGCACCGCGATGGTCTGCTTCATGGCGTCGGAGGAGTGCAGCTTCACCACCGCTGCGACCTTCGACACCTCCGGCGGCCGGACGACGTTCTAAGGAGCCCCTGGAGCCATGGCGTACACCGGCCCCATCGTCGATCCCCACATGCACCTGTGGGATCTGGATCGGCACTATTACGCCTGGCTCCAGGACACCCCGCTGCCGAACAATCCGGCCGGCGACATGGCCTCTATCGCCTACAAGTCCTACGGCCTTTCGGACTATCTGGCTGACGCCAAGGGCTGGAACATCGTGCAGACGGTCCATGTCGAGTGCGGCCTGCCGCCGAAGGACCAGCTGTCGGAAACCGACTGGCTGCAGGAGATCGCCGATACGCGCGGCGTGGTGGCCGGCATCGTCGCCGGCGCCAATCTGGACGATCCGGACGTCGAGGCGATGCTGGCGGCCCATGCCGCCCGCCCCGCCGTTCGCGGCGTGCGCCAGATCGTCAACTGGCACGAGGATCCGACCAAGACCTACGGTCCTTCTGACAAGCTGCTCGACACCCGTTGGAGGACGGGCTTCGCGCTGTTGGCCAAGTACGGCCTGTCGTTCGACCTGCAGCTCTACGCCTCGCAGATGACCGTGGCGGCCGAGCTGGCCGACGCCCAGCCGGACATCCCGCTGATCGTCAACCACGCGGGCATGCCGACCGATCGCGACGAGGCGGGCTTGGCGGCGTGGCGCGAAGGCCTGGCCGTCCTGGCCCAGCGCCCGAACGTCAGCTGCAAGATCTCGGGCCTGGCCATGGTCGACCGGTCGTGGAGCACGGCCAGCCTGAAGCCCTTCGTGCTGCAGGTCATCGAGACCTTCGGCGTTGAGCGCTGCCTGTTCGCCAGCAACTTCCCGGTCGAGCGCGTGCACGGCAGCTTCGGCGCATTCTACGCCGCCTACGACGCCATCACGGCAGGCTTCAGCGACGAAGAGCGCGAAGCCCTGTTCGCCAGCAACGCCCGGCGCATCTACCGCCTGCCCCACTGAACAAGAACAATAAAAACAATCGCCTACAGGAGGACATTGTGAGCACCACGCCCGAGGACCGTCCCCTCGCCTTCCGCATGCAGCTGAAAGCCGGCGTCGCCGCCGAGTACGAGCGCCGCCACGACGAACTGTGGCCCGACCTGGCCGAGGCCCTGCGAGGCGCCGGGATCTACGACTATTCGATCTTCCTGGACGAGGAGACCATGAGCCTCTTCGCCGTGCTGCGCCTGCGTCCCGACAACGCCAAGGACGCCCTGCCGCTGCAGCCGGTGATGAAGCGCTGGTGGGACTACATGGCCGACCTCATGGAGGTCCACCCCGACAACAAGCCTGTCGAGTGGCCACTGAAGCCGGTCTTCCACTTCGCGGGCTAAAGCCCCCTGCACGCGGCCAAGCGCCGCCCTATCCGACTTTCTCTGGAGACTTCCCCGTGCCCAATCTCGCCCATGGCCTGGACGCCAAGGACATCAAGGCCAAGATCGCCGCGCTGATCAGCAACCTCGTCGACATCACCGACGAGACCGGCGAGTTCCTGCTGCGCCTGGACGATGGCCGCGTCATCGACACCAAGGGCTGGAACGACTGGGAATGGACCCACGGCGTGGGCCTGTACGGCCTGTGGAAGCAGTACGAGATGCACGGCGACGAGCGCGCCTTCGACATCATGACGAAGTGGTTCGCCGACCGCTTCGAGGCCGGCACCCCGACCAAGAACATCAACACCGTCTCGCCGTTCCTGACCCTGGCTTACCTCTATGAGGCCACCGGCGACCACACCTACATCCCCTATCTCGAGACCTGGGCCGACTACGTCATGTACGAGGGTCCGCGCACCGAGGAAGGTGGCTTCCAGCACATCGTCTTCAACAGCGAGAACCCGCAGCAGCTGTGGGACGACACGCTGATGATGAGCGTGCTACCGCTGGCCAAGATCGGCCTGCTGCTCGACCGCCCCGACTTCGTCGAGGAGGCCAAGCGCCAGTTCATGGTCCACATCAAGTACCTGGCCGACCGCAAGACCGGTCTGTGGTTCCACGGCTGGACCTTCGAAGGCCGCCACAACTTCGCCGACGCCCTGTGGGCGCGCGGGAACTGCTGGGTGACGATCGCCATCCCCGAGTTCATCGAGCTGCTGGACCTCAAGCCGGGCGATGGCCTGCGCGCCTTCCTGATCGACGCGCTGGAAGCCCAGATCAAGGCGCTGGCCCAGTTCCAGGACGCCGAGAGCGGCCTGTGGCACACGATCATCGACGACAAGACCTCGTACCTGGAAGCCTCGGCCACGGCCGGCTTCGCCTACGGTATCCTGAAGGCGGTTCGTAAGCGCTACATCAGCAAGGACTACGAGGCCGTCGCCATCCGCGCCATCAAGGGCGTGCTGGCCAATATCGATGAGGCGGGCGAGTTGCAGCAGGTCTCGTTCGGCACCCCGGTGTTCGACACCATCCAGGGCTACAAGGACATCCCGCTGACCTCAATGCCCTACGGCCAGTCCCTGGCCATGCTGGCGCTCGGCGAGTTCCAGCGGGCGTTTATCTGACACCGAAACTCAGTGCGTGGTCCTCGTCCTTCGACAAGCTCAGGATGAGGACCACGGATAGGCACGGGCAGCAACAAAACCTCATCCTGAGCTTGTCGAAGGACGAGGTTTTCGCCCCACCAAACACCGTCGACGGGGCGCCAGACCCCGCCCAACAGGGGGAAGACAAGATGGCCGCCACGACCCGCACACCCACCTGGATCAACTACTGGGGCTGGGGCTCCGGCGACATGCTGGGGGCCGGCGCGCAGGCAGTGATCACCGGCTGGCTGGCCTATTTCTTCATCACCTTCTGCGGGCTGTCGCCGGTCGAGGCGGGTCTGATCCTGGGCCTGCCGCGCCTGCTGGAAGCGATCACCTGCCCGCTGATCGGCTACATCTCCGACAACCTGCGCCACACCTGGATCGGGCGGAAGATCGGGCGACGCAAGGTCTTCCTGATCGCCACCATCCCGCTGCTGCCGGCCTTCGCCCTGATCTTCGTCAGCGGCCAGACCTTCACCTACTATCTGGTGACGTTCATCTTCTTCGAGTTCGTCTACACGATGTTCCTGATCCTGTGGGAGACGCTCGCCGCGGAGATGACCAAGAAGTACGAGGAAAAGGCCAAGTTCGCCGGCGCGCGGATGATGGTCGCCCAGACCTCGGCGATCCTGGCCTCGTACCTGCCGACCCTGATCATCAACAATTTCGGCGGCAAGGACTCGCCTAACACCTTCCTGATCATGGCCGCCATCTTTGGCGTGCTGTTCAGCCTGGTGGTGACCCTGGTCGTCTTCCTGTCGTGGGAGCGCCCCTACACCGAGGACGAAAAGCTGATCCAGCCCGAGCCGATGGACTGGAACAAGGCGGCGATGATCCCGGTCAACATGTTCCGCGACCTGTTCTCGACCCTGAAGATCAAGGCCTTCCGCCAGCACCTGTCGCTGTATCTTGGCGGCTATATCAGCCAGGACATCTTCAACACCGCCTTCCCGCTGTTCGTGGCCACGGTGATGATGGGCGCGACCCTGGTGATCTCGCAGCTGATGACGACCATGTATGTCGCCCAGCTGATCTCGGTAATGATCGCCGTCAATGTCGTGATCCGCACCGGCCCGGTCGTGGCCTATCGCATCGCCATCAGCTTCGTCGGCGCGGCCCTGGCGCTGTACCTGGCCTTCTACCTGATCAAGCCGGCGGGCTTCGCGGCAGGCCTGTCGGCCCTGGGCGGCAACCTGTTCGGCGGCGGCGCGGGCCTGGGCGTGCTCTTCTGGCTGTTCGTGCCGATCGTGCTGGCGGGCCTGGGCCGCGGGACGCTGAACTTCGTGCCGTGGAGCGTCTACAACTACCTGCCCGACATCGACGAGGCCGTCACCGGCCAGCGCCGCGAGGGCATCTTCGCCGGGGTCATGACCCTGACCCGCAAGGTCGCCCAGTCCGGTGCCATCGTGCTGACCACCAGCTTGATCGGCCTGGGCGGCTTCGTCGCCGCCGATAAGAGCCATCCCGGCGCTGTAATCGTCCAGACGCCGGAAGCCGTGCGCGCCCTGGTGCTGGTCATGGTCGGCGGACCGGTGCTGGTCATGCTGGCGGGCCTGGTCGCCTCGTGGTCGTTCCGCCTCAACGCCCGCACCCATGCGGTGTTGGTCACCGAGGTCGAGCGCCTGCGCGCCGGCGAGACGGAAGCCGAGACGCCTGAGTCCAAGAAGATCGTCGAGGATCTGACGGGATGGCGTTTCGAACGGCTGTGGGGGCGTGGCTAAACCGCCCTTAAGGCGAAGTTCCTCGGAGCCGCTGGGCGTGACCGGCGTTTGACACCTCGAGTAACCACCGAGGCAGCGTCATGACCAGCAGCTCTTCCTTCCGCCGGGACACGATCACCCGCCCCATCTACCAGTGGGCCAAGGGAGTCCTGCCCGCCCTGTCGGACACCGAGCGCGACGCCATCGAGGCGGGCGACACCTGGTGGGACGCGGCGCTGTTCACCGGCGATCCGGACTGGAACGAGCTGCTTGCGTTACCTAAGCCGCAGCTGACGGCCGAGGAGCAGGCCTTCTTCGACGGCCCGGTCGAGACGCTGTGCGCCATGATCGACGAATGGAAGATGACCTGGGAGACGCGCGACCTGTCGCCAGAGGCCTGGGACTTCCTGAAGCGCGAGAAGTTCTTCGGGATGATCATTCCGAAAGAGTACGGGGGCCTCGGCTTCTCGGCCTTCGGCCACGCCGAGATCGTCCGCAAGATCGCCACCCGCTCGGCTTCGGCGGCGGTGACGGCGATGGTGCCCAACTCGCTCGGCCCGGGCGAGCTGATCGTCAAGTTCGGCACCAAGGACCAGCAGGATTACTGGCTGCCGCGCCTGGCCGACGGGACCGAGATCCCCGCCTTCGGCCTGACCAGCCCCGAGGCCGGCTCCGACGCCGGCGCAATGATCGACGAGGGCGTCGTGGTGCGCGGGACCTGGCAGGGCGAGCAGGTGCTGGGCGTGCGCCTGAACTGGCACAAGCGCTACATCACGCTCGGTCCGGTCTGCACGGTGCTGGGCCTGGCCTTCAAGCTGCGCGACCCCGACGGCCTGCTGGGCGGCGAAGAGGACATCGGCATCACCTGCGCCCTTGTCCCGACCGACCTGCCCGGGGTGAAGATCGGCCGCCGCCACCTGCCGGCCTTCCAGACCTTCCAGAACGGCCCCAACTGGGGTGAGGACGTGTTCATCCCGCTGGACCTGATCATCGGCGGGGCCGAGCGGGCCGGCCAGGGCTGGAAGATGCTGATGACCGCCTTGGCGGCCGGGCGCGGCATCTCGCTGCCGGCCATGTCGGGCGCGGCGGCGGCGTTCAGCGCCCTGACCACCGGCTCCTATGCCCGCGTGCGCCAGCAGTTCGGCCTGCCGATCGGCAAGTTCGAGGGCGTGCAGGAGCGCCTGGCCCGCATCGCCGGCAACGCCTATCTGGTCGATGGCGCGCGCCGCCTGACCTGCACGGGCCTGGACCTGGGGAAGCACCCGTCGGTGATCTCGGCCATGCTGAAGTCGGGCGCCACCGAGCGGATGCGCGTGGTGATCAACGACGCCATGGACGTCCACGGCGGCAAGGCGATCATCGAGGGTCCGCGCAACTATATGGGCGGCCAGTATCGCGCCGTGCCGGTCGGCATCACGGTCGAGGGCGCCAACATCCTGACCCGCAGCCTGATGGTGTTCGGCCAGGGCGCGATCCGCGCGCATCCATATATGCTCAAGGAAATTCTGGCCTTGGGCGAGGAGGACGAGGCCAAGGGCCTGGCCGCGTTCGACGAAGTGTTCTGGCGCCACGTCGCCCACGCGCTGCGCAACGGCCTGCGCGCCGCCGCCCGCGGCTGGACCAATGGCGCCCTGTCGCCCGCACCGGACGCCGGCCGGGCCAGCGGCTTCTATCGCCAGCTGGGTCGCTACAGCGCCGCCTTCGCCCTGACCTCGGACATAGCCCTGTTGACCCTGGGCGGCGAGCTGAAGCGCAAGGAGATGCTGTCGGCGCGCCTGGGCGACATTCTGTCGGAAATGTACTTCCTGTCCGGCGCGCTGAAGCGCTGGGAGGACGAAGGCCGCCAGGACGCCGACTTCCCACTGCTGCGCTGGAGCGCCGAGACCGCCTTCGCCACGATCGAGCAGCGCTTCGACGAGGTGTTCGCCAACCTGCCCAACCGCATCGCCGGCTGGCTGCTGCGCGCGGTCGTGCTGCCGTTTGGCGCCCGTCGTCGCGGTCCGCCGGACCACGTCACCCGCGCCTGCGCCGAGCTGCTGATGCATCCCTCGCCCACCCGCGATCGCCTGATCGAGGGTGTCTATGTCGGCGGCAAGGACGAGGCCGTCGGTCAGTTGATTGACGCCTTCGAGCGCGTGGTCGCCACGCAAGCCATCCACGACCGTCTGAAGGACCAGGGCGTGCGGCGCTGGAAGGACGGCCTGGCCAAGAACCTGCTGAGCCCCGACGAGATCGCCGCCCTCTCCGCCGCCGACGAGGCCATCGCGGCCGTGGTCGCGGTGGACGACTTCAGCCAGGAGGAGCTGTCGGCCAAGCCGGCGCAGGCTCCCGTCCCGGTCGCCGCGAAACGTCCCCGCGCGAAACCGATCGCCGAGCCGACGGTGGCCTGAAACACGACCTTGGAGCGAGGACCGGCGCCGCTGTACAAACGGTCAGTGGCGCTGAGTCCCTGAAAGGTCCGTCGGTCGATGCATACCCAGAGAATCCTCGTCACCGGCGGCGCGGGCTTCGTCGGCTCGCACCTGTGCGACCGCCTGCTGGAGACCGGCGCCGAGGTGCTGTGCGTCGATAACTACTACACCGGCTCGCGCCAGAACGTGGCCCAGAACCTGACAAATCCGCGCTTCGAGCTGCTGCGTCACGACGTGACCATGCCGCTGTATGTCGAGGTCGACCAGATCTACAACCTGGCCTGCCCCGCCAGCCCGGTGCACTACCAGTTCGACCCTGTGCAGACGACCAAGACCAGCGTCCACGGCGCCATTAACATGCTGGGCTTGGCCAAGCGGGTGAAGGCCAAGATCCTGCAGGCCTCGACCTCGGAAGTGTACGGCGACCCCAGCATCCACCCGCAAGTCGAGAGCTACTGGGGCAACGTCAATCCGATCGGCATCCGCTCGTGCTACGACGAGGGCAAGCGCTGCGCCGAGACCCTGTTCTTCGACTACTGGCGCCAGCACAAGCTGCGCATCAAGGTGGCGCGGATCTTCAACACCTACGGCCCGCGCATGCACCCCAACGACGGACGCGTGGTGTCGAACTTCATCGTCCAGGCCCTTAAGGGCGAGGACATCACCCTCTATGGCGACGGCAACCAGACGCGCTCGTTCTGCTATGTCGACGACCTGGTCGACGGCCTGATGCGGTTGATGAACACCGGCGACGAGGTCACCGGCCCGATCAACCTGGGCAATCCGGTCGAGTTCACGATGAAGCAGCTGGCCGATCTGGTGCTGGAGCTCACTGGCAGCCGCTCGGGCCTGGTCCACCGTCCCTTGCCCTCCGACGATCCACGCCAGCGCCAGCCGGACATCACGCTAGCGAAAGAGGTCCTGGACTGGACCCCGACCGCGCCGCTGAAGGTCGGGCTGATGCGGACGATCGAGTATTTCGACGGGCTGTTGAAGGCCGTCTAGCGCTTCCGGAACAGATCCGAATCCGGCCCGTCGCTGCGGCCGCCGAACCAGCCCATCCAGAAGTGGACGTAATCGCGGGCCATGTCGCGCGGCACGAAGAGGCCGTGCTGGTACGGCGTGTCGACGCCGATCGCCCGCTTCGGATCGGGCTTGTCTTCATACCAGGTGCCGAACAGGCGATCCCAGATCGGCGCGATCGCGAAGTGGCCGGTCGGATGGGTCATGTCCAGCTTGTGGTGAGCCCGGTGGTGGTTTGGCGACTGCACCACCCAGCGCCCGACCCAGCCCCAGTCGGCGTCGATCTTGGAGTGGATCAGGAAGCCGATCGCGACCACCAGCACGTTGACGTACAGCATCACCTCGCCCGGCGCGCCCAGGATGGCCAGCGGCAGGTTGACCACGAAGATCGCCGTGAAGGTCACCGGGTGCTGGCGCAGCGAGGTCACCACGCCGAAGTCCTCGGCCGAGTGATGATAGCGGTGCAGCGGCCACAGGAACCGGGTGTGGTCGAACCGGTGGGTCCAGTAGTCGAAGAAGGTGTAGATCGCCAGGTACAGCGGCAGCTGCAGCGCGAACGGCAGGTTCGCCGGCGGCCCCAGATGTACGCCCGTCGAGGCGGCGATCGCGTCATGGACCCAGGCGCCGGAGATCATCGAGGCGCCCAGCATCAGCACCCGGCCGATGATGTCGGTGATGTGCCCCTGGCCCAGTACGAAGACGGCGATGTCGGTGTCCAGCGACGGCGTGCGCGCGAAGATCAGCTGGCGTAGCGAACTGTCCCGCCACCCCACCACCACGCACTCGATCCACAGCGCGGTCGGCAGCAGCAGGAAGATCAGGAAGATATTGTTGAGGTGCGCGCGGATGCCTTCCGCATGCAGCGTCTTGCCGAGCAGGCTGAGCGTGAAGTCGGCAGGAATGAGCTTCAGCGACAGCCACCAGACCGCGCCGGCGGTGGCGGCATAGGCCACGAACCCGGCGATCAGAACCACCCGTCCCCAGCCGTGCGGCGTCGAGACCGGCGCTGTGGCCTCCAATAGTGCTGACTTCACGACGCTCTGCCCCCGCGTTTCCCCAGGCTCCAGATGCGCCCGGCGCCGTTAAAACTTGGTGTGGTGTTGTGGCGGTCGCTCGAAGCGGCTACGCGAACAAGTCTCACTCTCAAGGGCTTCGAGTTCGCCTTGCCGATGTCGCGCAACACCGTCCGCGCTTGGTCCCTGGTCCACAAATGGACCAGCCTGATCTGCACGGTCTTTCTCTTGATGCTGTGCGTGACCGGCCTGCCACTGGTCTTTCATGACGAGATCGACGGCCTCACGCGTCACGACGCCCCGATCGTCGCCCAGCCCGGCCAGCCACTACTGGACCTGGACCAGGTGCTGGACATCGCCTTGAAGGCCCGCCCCGGCGAAGGGGGCCTGTTCATGAGCTTCGACATCGATCGCCCGGTGGTCAACGTCACCTCGGGTCCGCGGCCGGATGCGCCCGAAACGCAGATGCACTTCGTCTCGATAGACCAGACCAACGGCCAGATGCTGACGCCCAGCGCCGCCAGTCCGGTCGGCCAGGTGATGGACTTCATCCTGCGCCTGCATACCGACATGTTTCTGGGCCTGCCTGGCTATCTGTTCCTGGGCTTCATGGGCTTTCTGTTCTTCGTCGCCACCATCTCGGGCCTGGTGATCTACGCTCCGTTCATGCGCAAGATCGCCTTTGGCACGGTGCGCGCCTCACGCTCCACCCGCCTGAAGTGGCTGGACTATCACAACCTGTTGGGCGTGGTGACGGCCGCCTGGGTGATCGTCGTGGGCCTGACCGGCGTGATCAATACGCTATCGACGCCGATCCTGCAGATCTGGAAGGCCGACCAGCTGGCGGCCATGACCGCGCCCTACAAGGGCAAGCCCGTCCCCACCCGCCTGTCGTCGATCGACGCGGCCGTGAAGACCGCCCAGGCCGCCGCACCGGGCATGCGCGTGCAGTTCGTCGCCTTCCCGGGCGGCTCGTTCTCCAGCAACCACCACTATGCGGTGTTCCTGCAAGGCGCGACGCCGGCCACCCAGCGCCTGCTGACCCCGGCCTTGATCGACGCCGAGACGGGCCAGCTGACCGCCGTGCGCCGCATGCCCTGGTACGCCCAAGCCTTGCTGCTGAGCCAGCCGCTCCACTTCGGCGACTACGGCGCCCTGCCTCTCAAGCTGCTCTGGGCCATCCTGGACGTGGTGACGATCATCGTTCTGGGCAGCGGCGTCTATCTTTGGCTGGCCCGCCGCCGCACGCCGGCCCACGACGCGGTGATCTCGCCGCCCGAAACCCCGGAGGCCGCATGAGCAAGACGTCTTCCAACTTCCGCCGCGTGTGGACCGCGCCGATCGCCGTCGCGATCGCCAGTCTGGTCGGCCTGGTCGCCGGCCTGCTGGGTGATGGCGTTCTGGACTGGACGTCCTGGATCGGCCAGGGAGCCGCCGTCGGCGTTCTGGGCTGGGCCCTGGTCGCGCGACGCGCCTGACCGCATTTCCCACAAGGGAAAGCGAGCCGAGATGGCGACTTCAACTTTCCCTTGTCGCGTCGCGGCGCCTTTCGGGCTCGCATGCGTTCAACCCTGCGGCGACCCATGACGTCGCGGCAGGGAAACCATGCGCAGGTTCAGGTTCGAGGTTGTCGCGCCAGAGCGCTTTCCGGATCCGGAAGGCGTGCTTCTGCGCGGCCTTGAAGAAGCCAAGCTGGAAGCCGCCCTGCTGGGCGCCGCGCTGATCCGCGACTATCCGGAGGTGTTCGCCAAGCCAGGTCCCTGGACGATGGCGATCCTCGACGAGCGCGGCCATTTGCTGGCCGAAGTCGATCTAAGGACGCAGGCGCGGGCCAGCCTTTGCCTGGCCCATGACGGCGCGGCCCCGCTCGAGCCGGATGGCGATGGGTCGGGGCCCCTCCGCGACGGCCAGCTTTATCTGCGCCAGGGATCGCGCAAGAAGGACCGATAGCGAATCCAGATCGTCGCGTGAGAAGTCGGCGAAGACACTAGCGTGCACCGTCTCAAGCGACCCCAGGATCGTCTCGACCAGGGCGCGACCGCCTTCGGTCAAGTCGACCAACACAAGACGCCGATCCTTCAGCGGCGTGGTGCGCAAGACGTGATCGGCCGCCACCAATCCGTCGATCGTCCGGGTCAGGGTCGTGCGGTCCGCGCCGATAACCCCCGCCAGCATCGACATCGACGACGCGCCTTCCTTGTGCAGGGCATCCAGCACCAACCACTGCCCCAGGACGATCCCGTGTCGCCCGAGCTTGTCGCCCACGAGCAGCCGGCGCGCCTGTTCGGTCTGGTAGAGCAGTCGGTTGAGATCGTCGATGCTGAGCGGCAAGGCTGGATTCCGTTGGTGGTCCTAGACCTTGAACGCGGAACCGCACCCGAAGATGGCGACGGCGCGCCGCTTTGTGGCGGCGATGAGTCCTCCGCGAGTCCGTTACCCGCCCCTAGCGCACCGCCGTCCACGCTACGCCGACGATGACGATCCACCCACTCAGCAGGCTCAAGGCGAAATTACGGACCAACAGGTCCCTGGTCTTGATGAACGCCAACATGGAACGCCTCAACTGATCCTGAACGCAAGCTGCCGAGCGATTCCATCCACAGGCAAGCGTGTATCGAGGACTCGAGAAAGATTCTTTTGTGACGCCGATAGAGTGCCTGTGTACTCGCTCAGTACTTCCTCGATCACTTCATAAAATTAACCATCATTTAATTATTTGATAAAGTTCAGAACTCGACATTTCGAAATGGTCGCGCTTACAAAATCATCCAAAAGCATGATTTTTGACGCCGTAATCAAATCATTATGCGCCAACCTGCCGCATTACACAGATCGACTGCGCCCGTTACACAATTAACCAAGTTGATTTGAACGAGGGGGCGTCATTGACGTTAGACATCGCCCGCCAGGTCATGCTGGCGGCGGCCGCGGTCGGCTGGCTTTTCGCCAGCCCCGCCGCGGCCCAAGTGCTCGAGATCGGCGCTGATGGCGACGTCTCGACCTATGACGGTCCGGCCGTCTTCACCGCCGAGGGCGCGACGCGTCTGGCGCCGGCGACCGTCACGCCCGCCGTTCTGACTGAGGGCGCGCAGGATGCGGTTCGCCGCGAGCTGTCCTCGGCCGCCGACGCCTACGCACTGGACCGCGGCCTGGTCGAGGCCGTGGCCTGGCGCGAGAGCCGCTTCCGCCCGACCGCCCGCTCGTCCAAGGGCGCGATCGGCGTCATGCAGCTGATGCCCGGCACGGCCCGCGATCTGGGCGTCGATCCGTTCGACCCCGCGCAGAACATCCGCGGCGGCGCGCTCTATCTGCGCCGCATGCTCACCACCTTCGGCGGCGACGTGCGCCTGGCCCTGGCCGCCTACAACGCCGGACCTGGCGCGGTGCGCAAGCACGGCGGCGTGCCGCCCTACGCCGAAACCCAAGCCTACGTCACCTCGATCCTCGGCCGCATGGCCGCCACCGGCGCCGCCCTCGCCGTCCCCGCCCTCGGAGCCCAGTAATGCGTAAGTTCGTCCAAGCCAAAGCCGCCGCCCTCGCCACGGCTCTCACTGCGGCCGCCAGCCAGGCTCACGCCCAGGCCGTCCAGGCCGATCCGCAGGGCTCCAGCGCCCTGCTGGCCGGGGTGACCTGGCTGCAAGGTTCGCTGATGGGCAATGTCGCCACCGCCGTGGCGGTGATGGCCGTGGCCGCCGTCGGCTTCATGATGCTGACCGGCCGTCTGAACTGGCGCTACGGCGCGACCGTCATCCTGGGCTGCTTTATCCTGTTCGGCGCCACGACGATCGTCAGCGGCATCCGCGCCGCCTCGGGCGCGGCCTAAGCCATGGCCGCCCCGCTGGATCGCGACGTGGTGTTCGGCGCCCTGACGCGCCCGCAGATGTTCGCGGGCGTGACCTACAGCTATTTCGTGATCAACGGCGTGGTCACCGCCGAGCTGTTCCTGATCACCAAGTCGTTTTGGGCCATCGCCGCCGCCCTGGCATTCCACGCGATCGGCTACGCGGCCTGCCTGCGCGAGCCCCGCATCTTCGATCTCTGGCTGACCAAGGTCAGCCGCTGTCCCCGCGTACCCAATTTCCGAGCCTGGCGATGCAACAGCTACAGCGCGTGAGCGCCAAGAAGGAAACCTCGGCCGGCAAGCGCCTGCCGTACGCCCGCCACCTGGACGACGTCACGCTCGAGACGCGCGACGGCCTGCTGATGCAGGTCATCCACCTGGCCGGCCTGCCGTTCGAGACGGCCGACAGCGAAGAGCTGAACTACCGCAAGGCGGTGCGCGACGTAATGCTGCGCGGCCTGTCGAGCTCGCGCTTCGCGATCTACCACCACATCGTCCGCCGCCAGGTCGACGCCAGCACGCAAGGGTCGTTCGACGACGCCTTCAGCGCCGACCTCGACACGGCCTGGAGCGAGCGCCTGGCTGCGCGCAAACTCTACGTCAACGACCTGTTCCTGACGATCGTCCGCCGCCCGCTGCAAGGCCACGGCGGCGTCATCGACGGCGTCCTGCGCGCCCTGAAAGGGACCGGCAAGGCCGAGGCCGCCGCCACCCTGGCCGCCGACCGCCGCGAGCTGGACAGCGCCACGGGCAGTCTGATCTCGGCCCTCGCCCCCTATGGCGCGCGCCTGCTGGGCGGTTATGACGGCTCGGGCGGCCGCTGCTCCGAACCGCTGGAATTCCTGTCCTGCCTGTACAATGGCGAGATGCGCCCGGTGCTCATGCCGCAGGGCGACGCCGGCGAGTACCTGCCCTATCGCCGCGCCAGCTTCGGCCACGAGACGCTGGAGCTGTCGCGCGCCGGCGCCCTGGCGCGCGGCTTCGGCTCGATGGTCTCGGTCAAGGACTACCCCGCCCAGACCACCCCGGGGATGCTGGACGACCTGCTGCGCCTGCCCTGCGAGATGGTCGTCACCCAGAGCTTCGGCTTCGTCGACCGCCAGCCGACCCTGGAGCGCATGAACCTGGCCTTGCGCCGCATGAAGGCCGCCGATGACGATGGCCTGTCGCTGCGCGCCGACCTGACCCGCGCCAAGGACGACGTCGTCTCGGGCCGCGCCGCCTTCGGCGAGCATCACCTGACCGTGCTGGTGCGCGGCGAAGCGCTGGAGGCGCTTGATCGGTCAACAGCGGAAGTGATGTCGGCCTTCACCGAGATGGGCGCCATCGCCGTGCGCGAGGACATCAATCTGGAGCCGGCGTTCTGGGCCCAGTTCCCGGGTAACTTCAAGGACATCGCCCGGAAAGCTCTGATCTCGACCGCCAATTTCGCCGGTTTCGCCAGCGGCCACAACTTCCCGGTCGGGCGCGCTGAGGGCAACCACTGGGGTCCCGCTGTGACCCTGCTGGAGACCACCTCGGCTGGTCCGTATCACTTCAACTTCCACAAGGGCGATCTGGGCAACTTCACCGTCATCGGCCCGTCAGGCTCGGGCAAGACCGTGGTGCTGAACTTCCTGCTGGCCCAGGCCCGCAAGTACAGCCCGCGCATCGTGTTCTTCGACAAGGACCGCGGCGCCGAGATCTTCCTGCGCGCCATCGGTGGCCGCTACGAGACCCTGCGTCCGGGCCAGCCGACGGGCTTCAATCCGCTGGCCCTGGAAGACACCGCCGCCAACCGCCGCTTCCTGACCGAGTGGGTCGCCAAGCTGGTGTCGATCCCAGGCGAGAGCCTGTCGGCCGATGATACGGCGCGGATCAAGGACGCCGTCGACGCCAGCTACGACCAGGCCCCGCCCCTGCGCCGCCTGCGCTGGTTCGCCGAGCTGTTCCGCGGCGCCCGTCGCCCCGACTTTGCGGATCTCGCCGCCCGTCTCGCCCCCTGGCATGGCGCGGGTGAGAACGCCTGGCTGTTCGACAACCAGGCCGACGGCCTGGATCTGGACGCGCTGACCCTGGGCTTCGACATGACCCAGTTGCTGGACGACCCGGCCCTGCGCACCCCGGCCATGATGTACCTGTTCCACCGCGTGGAGCAGCGCCTGGATGGCCACCCGACCCTGATCGTCATCGACGAAGGCTGGAAGGCGCTGGACGACGACGCCTTCGTGGCGCGGATCAAGGACTGGGAAAAGACCCTGCGCAAGCGCAACGGCGTGGTCGGCTTCGCCACCCAGAGCGCCCAGGACGCCCTGGAAAGCCGCATCGCCAGCGCCATCATCGAACAGGCCGCGACCCAGATCTTCATGGCCAATCCCAAGGCCCAGGCCAAGGACTACTGCGACGGCTTCGGCCTGACCCAGCACGAGTTCGAGCTGGTGAAGACCCTGCCCGACACGTCGCGCTGCTTCCTGATCAAGCACGGGACCGACAGCGTCGTGGCCCGCCTCAACCTGGCCGGTGCGCCGGAGTTGCTGACTGTCCTATCGGGCCGCGAGAGCACCGTGCGTAAACTAGACGTCCTGCGCGAACAGGTCGGCGACGACCCGGCCGCCTGGATGGCCAAGCTGCAGGAGGCCGCGTGACCATGGCCAAATCCTGCACGCCCGCCGACGCCTCGATGGTTCAGGGCCTGATCGGCTCGGTCGACTGCCGCGTCCACGACCTGGCGACCAGCGGTTACGCCGCCCTGGCCGGCCCAGGCTCGCCCGTCGGTCTGCTGCTGACCGGCCTGCTGACCCTCTATGTCGTCTTCATCGGTTACCGGCTGCTGCTGGGCCGCGGCGGCCTGCGGGTCGGCGACGCCACCCTGCAGGTCATCAAGGTCGGACTGATCCTGGCCCTGGCCACCAACTGGGACCTGTTCCAGACCCTGATCTACGACACCCTGACCAAGGGTCCGGCCGAGGTCGGCGGCCTGCTGCTGGGCGGCCTGCAAGGCCAGCCGAGCAATCCCTTCGCCCTGTTGCAGGACGCTTTCGACGGCCTTCAGCAGTCGGCGACCCTGATGGCCAGCCGCGCCGGCGCCGGCGCAGCCGCCACACAAGGCGGTCCAGGCTTTGGCGCCTTCGCCGTCAACACCGGCGGCATGACCCTGGTCCTGTCGACCCTGGGCGTGCTGCTGGCCAGCAAGGTCGTCCTGGCCATCCTGCTAGCCCTGGCGCCGCTGGTCGGCGGCTTGGCCCTGTTCGAAGCCACCCGCGGCCTGGTCGAGGGCTGGCTGAAGGCGATGATCGCCCTGGCGCTGGTCCCGATGGTCGCCGTCCTGACCCTGTCGCTGGAGCTGGCCATGCTGGCCCCGTCGCTGAAGGCCCTGGCCGAAGCGCGCGCAGCCCAGCAGTTCGCCGCCTTCGAGATCGACCCGGCCATCACGGTGCTGGTCCTGACCCTGATCTTCGCCCTGGTCATGGTGCTGGCCGTGATCGCGCTCAGCGTCATCGCCGCCGGCCTGCGCCTGCCGCGCGGCCTGGCCGGCGCGCCCTGGAGCGACCAGGCCGCCGCGCCGAACGCCCCGCGCTACGCCGCCTCGCAGGTCGAGCCGATGAACCGAGCCGTGACCATCGCCGCCGCGGCCGCCGCCATGGACCGTCGTGACGCCAGCGCCTCCACCGATCCGGTCGGTCCGCGCCTGCTGACCGTCGTCTCGGATCGCAGCCAGACCGCCGGTCAAGCCGCCCACGCCGCATCCAGCGCGCCGCTTGGGCAGACCTACCGCCGCACCCCAGCCCCCCGCCGCGCCGCCTCTGGCGCCCGGAGAGACCAGTGACCCTCGCTTACCCCCGTACGCTTCTCGCCGCTCTCGCCTTGAGCGCCGCCCTCGCCGGTCCCGCGCTGGCCGCCGACGCTCCGCGTCCCGGCGCCGTGGATTCCCGCATCCGCACCGTCGCCTACGACCCCGACCAGGTGGTGCGCCTGACCGGCTATTTCGGCATACAGACAATGCTGGAGTTCGCCCCCGACGAGCGGATCGAAAACGTCTCGATCGGCGACGCCATGGGCTGGCAGGTCACGCCGAACAAGAAGGCCAACCTGCTGTTCCTCAAGCCCCTGGACCGCACGGCCGCCACCAACATGACCGTGGTCACCGACCGTCGCCGCTATGTATTCGAGCTGGTCGTCGCTGGTCCCAAGGCCACGACCAAGGACCTGGCCTATGTCGTCCGCTTCCTCGTTCCCGCCCCCGCGCCGGTGTTCGCCGCCGCGCCTCCGCCGCCGCCCGCCGCGCCGGTGGAGCGTAACAGCGCCTACAGCGTGAAGGGCGACGCGGCCATCCGCCCGTCCAAGATCTTCGACGACGGCGCGGCCACCTATTTCGCCTGGCCCGCCCAAGCCGATTTGCCGGCCGTGTTCGTGGTCGGCGCCGACGGCGTCGAGGGCCTGGCCAACGCCGTCGTGCGCGATGGTTACCTCGTCGTCGACCAGTTGGCCCCGCGCTTCGTGCTGCGCTCGGGCAAGGCCAGCCTGACCGTCGCCAATGCCACCTTTGCTCAAGGAGGCGCTCAATGATCGATCCTCGCCAGAACGCCCAGGTGCAGGAAGACCTCGCCGTCGCCGACGCCCAGGCCCTGCCGGCCGTCGCCCGCGCTCATGCCGGCCTGCCGACGCCCGTGATCATGGCCGGCTTCGGCTTGCTGGGGGTCGGTGTCTTCGTGTGGATGGCCAGCCATCGCGCCGACGCCCAGCCCCGCCCGCAACGCACGACCGTGGCCGCCGTCGCTACCCAGGCCGTCGCCACGACCGCGCCGCCGGTTCCGACCGCAACCCTTCCCGGCCCGCAGTTCACCGAGAACAACAGCCTGCCGCCGACGCCGGCTCAGATCTCGGCCATGGCCGCCGAGCCGTTGCCGCCCGTCCCGGCCGTCGACATGGACCAGCGCCGCCGCGCCCCGACCCTGGTGGTCGATTTCGGCGGCGCCCCGGTCCTGGTCAAGGCCAATACCAAGACCACCGCGCCGATAGCCAAGGCAGCCGTCGAGACCGGCCTGAACCCCGACGAGAAGTTCGCCGACCGCCTGTCGGCCGGCGACGCCTCGCCCGCCAAGGCCACGGCGATGCGCGACCTCGACGCCGTCATCCCGCAAGGCGCGGTGATCCCGGCGGTGATGGAGACGGCGATCAATTCCGACTTACCGGGCCTGGCCCGCGCCATGGTCACGCGCGACATCAAGAGCTTCGACGGCTCGACCGTGCTGATCCCGCGCGGCAGCCGCGTGATCGGCCAGTACAAGTCCGGCGTCGCCCAAGGCGCCTCGCGCGTCTTCGTGATCTGGACTCGGGTGATCCGTCCCGACGGCGTGTCCATCCAGATCGCCTCGCCGGCGGCCGACCCGCTGGGTCGCGGCGGCATCGAGGGCAAGGTCGATCGCCACTTCTTCGGCCGCTTCGGCGGGTCGATCCTGATGTCGGTGCTGAACGCCGGCGTCGCCGCGATCGGCAACGCCCGCTCGACCTCGCAGATCTATATCGGCTCGGCGGCCCAAGCGGCCAGCATGGCCGGCACGGTGATGAAGAGCGACCAGATCGCCCCGACCATCAAGACCGCCCAGGGCGCACCGGTGACCATCTTCGTGGCCCGCGACCTCGACTTCTCGAGCGCCCGCTCATGACCGTCCACGCACCCAAGCTGGGCGTCTATCTCGAAGCCTATCTGGCGCCGCTGGCGCCGTGGCTGGCCGATCCGGCGGTGACGGACCTCTACGTCAACCGCCCCGGCGAGCTGTGGGTCGAGCGACTGGGCGGCGCGGCGGAACGCGTCGCGGTCCCGGCCCTGGACGAGACCAACCTTTGGCGCCTGGCCCGACAGGTCGCCAGCCTGTCCAGTCAGGGCGTCAGCCGCGAGCATCCGCTGCTCTCGGCCGTGCTGCCGGACGGCGCGCGGGTGCAGGTCGTGGCCCCGCCGGCGACCCGCGAGGGCCTGGCCCTGGCCATCCGCAAGCACGTGGTCAGTGACCTCAGCCTGGGCGACTACGCCGCAACCGGCGCCTTCGATCAGGTCCTGGCGCCGAAGACCAATGCCGACGCCATCCTGCGCGCCTTCTTGGACGCCGGCGACATCAAGACCTTCCTGGCCGCCGCCGTGCGGGCCGGCAAGAACATCGTCGTCAGCGGCGGCACCGGGGCGGGCAAGACAACCTTCCTCAACGCCCTCCTGAAGGAAGTCCCGCTGGACCAGCGCCTGGTGCTGATCGAGGACGCACCGGAAATCCGCCTGATCCACCCCAACGCCGTTGGCCTGGTGGCCGTGCGCGGCGACCAGGGCGAGGCCCGCGTGACGGCCGAGGACCTGCTGCAGGCCTCGCTGCGCCTGCGGCCCGACCGGATCATCCTGGGCGAACTGCGCGGGGCCGAGGCCTTCTCGTTCCTGCGCGCGGTGTCCAGCGGCCACCCCGGCTCGATGACCACCGTCCATGCCGACGACCCGGCCGGCGCGGTCGACCAACTGGCGCTGATGGCCCTGCAGGCCGGCGCCAACCTGCGGCGCGCCGACGTGGTGGATCACGTTCGGCGCGTCGTCGACATCTTCGTCCAGCTTCACCGCCAGAACGGCGTCCGCGCGGTCAGGGAGATCGTCTTCCAGGACCGCTAAACTCCCTTCACCCTTCAGTTTTTCCTGGTTTTCCAGCTTCAGGCGCGCCGCAGCTCTCGGCGCGTCAGGGACCCTGTCATGCGTAAACAGTATTTCGGCTCGGCCGCCGCGCTGAGTTTGACCCTTTTCCTTTCCGCCTGTGGCGGCGGCGGTGGCGGTGATGGCGGCGGCGGAAGCGCGCCCAGCGCCCCGGCCGCCGGAGGCGGCGGCAGCGTCACCGCTCCGGGCGCGCCTGCGCCCGCGACCAGCGGCATCCTGGCCGAAGGGGCCGCGCGCCTGGCCAAGCAGGCCAGCTTTGGCCCGACGCCGGAACTGATCGCCGCGATCGTGGCCAAGAAGACCGCCGCCGCCTGGCTGGACGAGCAGCTGTCGATGTCGTCCAGCACCTATGCCGACCTCGCCGCCCGGGCCGTGCCCGGCCACTATTGCACGACCCAGTTCACCGCCGGGACGGACCTGAACAACTGCAACCGCGACAACTTCTCGGCCACGCCGATGCAACTGCGGTTCTACGCCAACGCTGTCGGCCAGGAAGATCAGCTGCGCCAGCGTGTCGCCTTCGCCCTGTCGCAGATCATCGTCGCCTCGGCGGTCGAGGTCGGCAACACCGCGGGCCTGGCGACCTTTGACCAGATCCTGCTGGGCAACGCCTTCGGCAACTACCGCGACATCCTCCAGGCCGTCACTCTGAACCCGTACATGGGCGACTATCTGGACATGGCCGACAGCAACAAGACCCAGCCCAACGAGAACTATGCGCGCGAGCTGATGCAGCTGTTCGCCATCGGCACCGTGCTGCTCAATCCGGACGGTACGCCACAGACCGACGCCACGGGCGCAACGATCGCCGCCTACAGCAACACCGACGTCAAGGAAGTCGCCCGCGCCCTCACGGGGTGGACCTGGGCCCGCCTGAACGGCGCGCCGCTCAGCGACTACACCAATCGTGACTGGACCAAGCCGATGGTGGTCAACGCCCCGCGCTTCGACACCGGCTCGAAGACCTTCCTGGGCAAGACCATCGCAGCAGGCGTGACCCAGCAGGCCAATGTCGACGCCGTGGTCGACACGATGTTCAACCACCCCAACACCGCGCCCTACATCTGCAGACGCCTGATCCAGCAGCTGACCGTGGCCAACCCCACGCCGGCCTATGTCGGACGCGTGGCGGCGGTGTTCGCCAACAACGGTTCGGGCGTGCGCGGCGACCTGAAGGCCGTCATCCGCGCGATCTATCTGGACAGCGAAGCGCGCGGCGCCTCGCAACTGCCGGGCAAGGTGAAGGAGCCGGTGCTGCTGGCGACCTCGCTGGCCCGCGCCATCGGCTACACGACGGACGGCTACGCCTTCACCACCCGCGACGCCGGCATGGGCCAGGCCCCCTTCCGCGCGCCTTCGGTGTTCAACTACTACCCCTACGACTTCCCGCTAGCCCAAGGCGACGGTCTGGTCAGTCCGGTCAGCAAGCTGATGACCACCTCGACGATCATGGCCCGCCACAACTTCGTCTACGACTGGACGGTCGGCGGCGACGCCACCCGCGGCGAGTTCCAGAAGCAGGCGTCGATGACCTACTCCACCGGCACCGTCCCGAACTGGGCCTTGTGGGAAGCCCACGGCACGGACGATGGCAAGACCATCGACCGGATCAACCTGGTGATGCTGAACGGCGCGATGACGCCCGCCCAGCGTCAGTCGATCGTCACGGCCATGGCGGCCATCAAGAACAACGACCCCGCCCTGCAGGCCCGAAAGCGCGCCCAAGTCGCGCTGTACATCGTCGCCTCCTCCCCCCTCTTCCAAGTCGATCGGTAAGCGTAGCCATGACCGTCTCTCGTCGTGAAATGATGCAGCTGATGGCCGGCGGCTCGGCCGCTGCGGCCCTCGGCCAACTGGGTCTGTCCAGCGCTCTCGCCGCCGACAACAGCGGCTACCGCGCCATGGTCGGCGTCTTCCTGTTCGGCGGCAACGACGCCTGGAACATGGTCGTGCCCAATGACAGCCGCTTTGCCGACTACGCCAAGCAGCGCGGCACGGTGGCCTTGCAGCAGTCCAGCCTGATGCCGCTGACCGGCACCGCCTTCGCCCTGCACGGGGCGATGACGGCCCTGAAGCCGGCCTGGGATGAGGGCGCGCTGAGCGCGGTGCTCAACACTGGCACCCTGTTCGCGCCCCTGACCAAGGCGCTCTACACCAGCCGCCCGGACCTGCGGCCGCTGAACCTGATGTCCCACGAGGACCAGCAGAACCAGTGGCAGGGCATGCGAACCCGGTCGGTCAACAACAACGGCTTCATGGGCCGGATCAACGACCGCGCCCCGGTCGCCGACCTGCCGCCGCTGATCTCGATCGCCGGCTCCAATCTCTGCCTGATCGGCGACCGCACCGCGCCGCTGATCCTGCCGTCGTCCGGCTCGATCGTGCGCAACGGCTTCAACGCCGCCTCGACAGATGCGGCGGTGAAAGCCCGCCAGGCCGCGCTCTCGGTCTTCGCCGACGCCTCGTCCTACGGCGCGATCACGGATCTCACCGGCAAGGGCATGTCGACCGCCTACGCCCAGGCCGTGCAGGCCAATACGGTGATCAGCTCGACCACCTCGGCGGTGGACAAGTTCTTCGTCCATCCGACCACCGGCGCGGCCCTGACCTCGGACATCTCCCGCCAGCTCCTGCGCGCGGCCCGGATGATCGAAGCCCGCAACACCCTGGGTCACGCCAAGCAGACCTTCTTCGTCAGCCAGGGCGGCTACGACACCCACGTCAATCAACTCGGCAGCCACAACACTCTGTACGCGGACCTGGCCAACGCCCTGGCGGCTTTCTACAACGCGATGAAGGCGCTGGACCTGCAGAACAACGTCACCGCGTTCACGATGTCGGACTTCGGCCGCGTGTTCAAAGGCAACGCCAGCAACGGCACCGACCACGCCTGGGGCTCCAACCATCTCGTCATCGGCGGCGCCTTGGCCAACGGCAAGGTCCATGGCCGCTATCCGGACATGACCTTCGGCGGCAGCGAAGACACCTCCAACGACGGCCGCTGGATCCCCTCCATCGCCACCGAGGAGTATGTCGGGGCCATCGCCCAGTGGTATGGCGTCAGCGCCGCCGACCTGCCCTACATCTTCCCCAACTGGGCCAACTGGAATGGTGGCGGACGCGGGCCCGTGCCGCTGTTCGGCTAGGCTCATGACGACGGGCGGACCTTCCGGGTCCGCCCGTTTTGCATCAAGCCAATTTCTGTATTGGTCGATAGCGCCTTTGGCTTAGACCCTGACCGACCCGCTCTCTACCGTGACGATCAAGAAGCGGCCTCCCGGAACGACCCGAGACGAGGCCGCCGCTCGGAGGATCATCATGAGCCGAATGACGCCGACGGAAATGGCCCGCCACCTCGGCGGCGGGCTGCTGTCCTTCCCAGTCACCCATTTCGACGCCCAGCACCAGTTCCTGGAAGCCCCCAATCGCGAGCATTGCCCGTGGATGCTGCAGCATGAACTGACCGGTCTGTTCGCCGCCGGCGGCACCGGCGAGTTCTTCTCGCTGCGCCCCGAGGAAGTCGGCCAGGTGGTTCGCGCCGCCGTCGCCGAGACCGCCGGCAAGACGCCGGTCATCGCCGGCGTCGGCTACGGCACGGCCATCGCCACCGACCTGGCGCGCGACGCCGAAGCCGCCGGCGCCGATGGCGTGCTGCTGCTGCCGCCCTACCTGACCAACGCCACGCAGGAAGGCCTCGCCGCCCATATCGAGGCGGTCTGTCGGTCCACCAAGCTGGGCGTCATCGTCTACAACCGCGACAATGCGATCATCAACGAGGATACTCTCGAGAAGATCTGCGAGCGCAATCCCAACCTCGTCGGCTTCAAGGACGGCGTCGGCGATCTGGAACTGATGATGCGCGTCTATGCCCGCATGGGCGACCGCCTGACCTACATCGGCGGCCTGCCGACCGCCGAGACCTTCGCCCTGCCCTATCTGGAAATGGGCGTGACGACCTATTCGTCGGCGATCTTCAACTTCATGCCGGAATGGGCGCTGTCGTTCTACAAGTCGGTCCGCGCCCGCGACCGCGACGCGGTCATGAACGGCCTGCGCGACTTCGTGCTGCCGTACATCTCGCTGCGCAACAAGGGCAAGGGTTACGCCGTCTCGATCGTCAAGGCCGGCATGACGGCCATCGGCCGCGACGCGGGTCCGGTCCGCCTGCCGCTGACCGACCTGACGCCCGCCGAACTGAACGAACTGAAGGGCCTCATCGCCCGCGTGCAAAACAGCGACGCGCCCCGTGCCGCTAACGGGTGATCTCCTGATCGCCGGCGTCGCCCGCAAAGGTGACGCCGGTGTCGTCCATGCCTTCGACGCATCGACCGGCGAACGCATGGATCCGCCCTTCGGGGGCGCAACGCCCGCCGATCTCGACGAGGCTTGCGCCGCCGCCCACGCGGCCTTCCAACCTTATCGCGCCCTGCCCTATGCCGAGCGCGCCGCGTTCCTGGAGGCGATCGCCACCCAGATCGAGGCGATCGGCGACGCGCTGATCGTGCGCGCCATGGCCGAGACCGGCCTGCCGCGTCCCCGTCTGGAAGGCGAGCGCGGCCGCACCTGCGGCCAGCTGCGGCTGTTCGCCGGCGTGCTGCGCGACGGCGGCTTCCTGGAGACGCGCGTCGACCCGGCCCTGCCCGATCGCCAGCCGCTGCCCCGTCCGGACCTGCGCCTGCGCAACGTCCCCCTGGGGCCCGTGGCCGTGTTCGGCGCCTCGAACTTTCCGCTCGCCTTCTCGGTGGCCGGTGGCGACACCGCCTCGGCTCTGGCGGGCGGCTGCCCGGTGATCGTCAAGGCCCACTCGGCTCACCCCGGCACCTCGGAACTGATCGGCCGCGCCGTTCAAGCCGCTGTTGCGGACCGTGGCCTGCCGGCCGGCGTCTTTGCCATGCTGCACGGCGGCGGTCGCACGATCGGCCAAGGCCTGGTCGCAGACAGCCGGATCAAGGCCGTGGGTTTCACCGGCTCGCGCGCCGGCGGCCTGGCCCTCGTCCAGACCGCCCAGGCCCGCAAGGTTCCGATCCCGGTCTATGCCGAAATGGCCAGCATCAATCCGGTCATCCTGCTGCCCGCCGCCCTGGCGGAACGGGCGCAGGCGATCGCGACCGGCTTCGTCGGCGCCCTGACCCTGGGCGCGGGCCAGTTCTGCACCAATCCCGGCCTGATCCTGGCGATCGATGGGCCGGACCTCGAGACCTTCCTGCAAGCCGCCGCCTCCGCCATCGGCGGCGCGCCGGCCCAGGTCATGCTGACCTCGGGCATCCGCTCGGCGTTCGAGGAAGGCGTCGCGCGCGTGGCTTCTGGCCGTGGCGTATCCCTGCTGGCCAGTGGCGAGACCGCCGGCGGCAAGGCCTCCCCGGCCCTGTTCAGCGTCTCCGGCGCCGACTTCCGCGCCCAGCACGAACTGGCCGAGGAAGTGTTCGGAGCCGCCAGCCTGGTGGTGCGCTGCGCCGACCTGGCCGAACTGCAGGAAATCCTGGCCGAGCTGGAAGGCCAGCTGACCGTCGCCGTCCATCTGGCCGACGCCGACCAGCCCGCTTTCGCGCAGTTGCTGCCGGAACTGGAACTGCTGGCCGGCCGCGTGCTGGTCAACGGCTTCGGCACCGGCGTCGAGGTGGCCCACGCCATGGTCCACGGAGGTCCGTTCCCGTCGACCAGCGATGGCCGCGCGACTTCGGTCGGCAGCCTGGCGATCGCGCGCTTCCTGCGTCCCGTCAGCTACCAGAACCTGCCCGACGCCGTCCTGCCGGACGAGCTGAAGGCGGCCAATCCGCTGGGCCTGACGCGCCGCGTGGACGGGGTGCTGAAGGCGGAATGAACGCCTTCTCGCCTCTTCCCGGCAAGAAGACGTTGGCCATCGGACCGAACGAGCGTCTAGCTTCACGCCTGCAGGGTGTTGTCGATGGGCGCTTTCCAATGTTCGAACTGAGCCAACTGCGCTGTTTCGTGGCCACGGCCGAAGAGCTCCACTTCGGCCGTGCCGCCCAGCGCCTGAACATGACCCAGCCGCCGCTGAGCCGTCAGGTGCAGCTGCTGGAGCGGATCCTGGGGGTCACCCTGCTGGACCGCACCAGCCGCTCGGTGCGGCTGACTCCAGCCGGCCGCGCCTTCCTGCTGGAAGCGCGCCGGATCCTGCGCCTGGCCGAGAGCGCGGCCCTGGCCACCCGCCGCATCGCCAGCGGCGAGGCCGGCCAGATCGCCATCGGCTTCACGGCGGCCTCCGGCTACAACTTCCTGCCGCAGCTGGTGATCCTGTCCAAGGCCCGCCTGCCCAACGCCGACCTGACCCTGCGCGAGATGGTCACCCGCGAGCAGGTCGAGGCGCTGCTGACCGGCCGCATCGACATCGGTCTGGTCCGGCCGCCGATGGAGCGGGTCGAGTTCGCCACCGCCCGCGTGCTGTCCGAACCCCTGGTCGCAGCCCTGCCGACGGGCGATCCGCGCCTGGCCAAGGCCTCTTTGACCCTGGCCGACTTCGACGGCGCCCCGCTGATCATGTATTCGCCCGAGGGCGCGGGCTATTTCTACAACATGCTGACGACGCTGTTCGACGCCAACGGCGTGGCCCCGAACTACATCCAGCACGTCACCCAGATCCACTCGATGCTGGCCCTGGTCCATGCGGGCCTGGGCGCGGCGATCGTGCCCGAGGCCGCCATGAGCCTGCACTTCGACGACGTGCAGTTCCGCCCCGTGGCGACCACGCCCGACCGCCCGGTCGAGCTTTACATGGCCTGGCGCAAGGACAACGAGAGCCCGATCCTGCAGGCCTTCATCGACCTGTGCCTGGCCGAGGCTTCGCCGGCGGAGACGGTGCGCTAGGACGCTCCCCTCCCTCGGCGGGCTGACGCCCAACAAAAAGACCTTGGGAGAGACTTCATGATCCTGGATCGTCGCGCCGTGCTGGCCGGAACCGCCGCCCTCGCCGCCGCCGCGCCCCGCGTCAACGCCGCGGGCCGTGCCGCCCCCGTGGCGACCACCACGGCCGGCCGGGTTCGCGGCGCCGAGGTCGAGGGGATCAAGGTCTTCAAGGGCGTCCGCTACGGCGCCGACACCGGCCCGCGTCGCTTCCAGGCCCCGCAGGTGGCCCAGCCCTGGAAAGGAGTCGCCGACGCCCTCGCCTATGGCGCGGCCTCTCCCCAACTGAAGGCCGACGAGCCGACCAGCGAGGACTGCCTGTTCCTCAATGTCTGGACGCCCGGCCTGGCCGATGGGAAGAAGCGGCCGGTGATGTTCTACGTCCACGGCGGCGCCCACGCCAACGGCTCGGGCTCCAGCCCGCTGTACGACGGGACCTGGCTGGCCAAGACCTATGACGTGGTGGTGGTGACGGTGAACCACCGGCTCAACGCCTTTGGCTACGCGTTCCTGGCGCGGCTGGGCGGGCCGGAACTCGCCGACAGCGGCAATGTCGGCAATCTGGATTTGATCCTGGCCCTGCAATGGGTGCGCGACAACATCGCCGCTTTTGGCGGAGACCCCAGCAACGTCATGACGTTCGGCCAGTCCGGCGGCGGAGCCAAGCTGGTCACCCTGATGGCCATGCCGCAGGCGGCGGGCCTCTACCACAAGGTCGCGACCATGAGCGGCCAGCATGTCACCGCCATGGGCCCGATCCACGCCACCATCCGCGCCCGCGCCTTCATGGACAAGCTGGGTCTCAAGCCTGACCAGACGCAGGCCCTGAAGACCCTGCCCGCCGCCCAGCTGGTTGAGGCGCTGAAGATGCGCGATCCGCTGGAGCGCAAGGGCGGCATCGTCTTCTGGTCGGTGGTCGACCACAACGTCCTCAAGCGCCACCCGTTCTATCCGGATGCGCCGCGCGAGAGCGGCCACATCCCCATGATCATCGGCAACACCCACGACGAGACGAAAGCCTTCCTGGGCGGCAATCCGAAGAACTTCGCCCTAACCTGGGAAGAACTGCCGGGGCAGATGGAGAACGAGCTGGTCCTGGACGTCGCGCCCGAGCACATCGTGGCGCGCTATCGCGAACTCTATCCAAACTACAGCCCCTCGGACGTGTTCTTCGCCGCCACCACGGCCGGCCGCTCGTGGCCCGGCCACCTGATCCAGGCCGAACGGCGCGCCCAGATCGATGCTCCGGCGTGGATGTACCAGCTGGACTTCGGCGCCCAGACCGATCCGAAGATGGGCGCCTACCACAGCTACGACATCGCCCTGGTGTTCGGCACGCTGGCGGCCAAGGGCTCGAAGACCGGAACAGGTCCGGCGGCCCAGAGGGTGCGCGATCAGATGAGCTCGGCGTTCGTGTCCTTCGCGCGTACGGGCGATCCGAACTGCGCGGCGATCCCGGCCTGGGAGAAGTACACTCTGCCCCGCCGGTCGACGCTGGTGATCAACGAGACCTCCGCGATGATCGACGATCCCCGCAAGGAGGAGCGCGAGCTGTTCGCCGGCGCGCCGTTCATGAAGGAAGGCACCTGAACACGCTGTCATCCCGGGCGAAGACCCGGGACCGCGGCACGCTCGGCGCTTGTTGCGGTCCCGGCTCGGCGCGCTTCGCGCTTGGCCGGGATGACAGGAATTGGGTGCTCAGCGCAGCGCCACTGCCTTCGAAAACGCCGAGCTGGCGCCCGCCGCCGTGGTGGTCGTGGCGGTGATCATCGAGCCCTCGCCGACGGTGTCGACCTCGCCCGAGAACCCAGCGCGCCCCTGGGCGTCGGCGACCGCCTTGACCGTGCCGAGATAGCGCTCGCCCGCGGTCTTGCCGGCGAACAGCTCGACGAACACTACCGTGCCCGCCGGCCCGGTCGCCTCGCCCTTCACCGCCACCTTGCCGCCGGTCAGGCGGGCCGAGGCCAGACTGGGCGGCTGCAGGCCGAACTGCGGCGTCGCGTGGCAGTTGGCCGGATCGTTCGCGCCCGTGCAGGCCACCGCTGCGCCGGCCTTGTCGAACACCACGCCCATGCCGCGCGAGCCGACGAAGTGGGCGTGCTCGAGCCCCGGCGGGCCGACGACAATCGCGCCGCGGGCCATCTCCGGATCGCATGAGCCGCCGGCCGAGCAGTGGGTGAACGGCACGCCATTGCCGACGAAGGTGTTGCGGCTCATGCGGTTGGCGGCGACCTTGGCCTCGGGCCGCACGGCGATACCGATGCCGTTGCCGCGCAGGTCGTTGCCCTCGATCATGTTATCGGCGCCCGAGACGCTGATCCCGAAGCTGTTCTGGTTGAAGCTGTTGGCGGCGATGTAGTTGCGCGCGCCCCAGTTCAGCTGCAGGCCGTCCGAATAACGCAGGAAGCGGTTGCGCACGACGGTGTTGTCATTGCCCCACAGGATCTCGATGCCCTGCGAGGGCTCCAGATTGTCGGTCCCGCCGTCGAAGGTGTTGTCGGCGATAAGGTTGAAGGCCGCGCCGCGCGTCAGCTCCAGGCCGTCACCGTTCTCGAAGAAGGTGTTGCGGACGACCTTGTTGTCCAGCGTCGTGTGCGAGGTCGAGCCGCCCTTGCCGTCGTCGCCGCTGAGCATCACCCCCGCCCCGCCGATGTTGCGGACGATCCGGTTGTCGGCGATCACGGCGTTGGAGGTGCGCAGCACCAGCACGCCGATGCAGAAGCCGCGGATCTCCAGGCCCCTCAGCGTCACGCCCTTGGTGTCGACCAGGGCGAAGCCGGGGTTGCTGGCGGTGCGGACATTGGTGCCGTACTGGCCCTGGACCATGCCCGGGCAGGACTTCAGGTCGCGCGGCAGATACCCCGAACCGTCGACGACGTTGTGGCCGCCCGAGCGCGCGAAGGCCGCGCCCTCAATGGTCACCGGCCCCTTGATCGGCGGCAAGGCCGACGTCAGGACGATGGCAGGCGCGGTGACTTCGATGCGGTAGCGGCCGGGCTCGGCGTTGCTGGTGGCGATGGCCCAGCGCAGCGAACCCTGGGCCTCGTCATCGGCCTCGCGGTCGACCTTCAGGACGGTGACCGCCTGACCGGTCGCGGCCGGGCCGCCGGCCGCGACGGCGGCGATCGGGGCCGGCGTCTGGGTCTGAGCCATGACTGGACCAGCGGCCAAGGCAGCCAGCATCGCCCAACGGGACACCGAACCGATCATCCGTCTCTCTCCTAGAAAGCTAGGCGCGATCCCAAGGGAAGTTGAGGGTCGGCGCATTGACGTGACGCTTCATCTTCAAGGTCAGCTTGGCGCCGGCGCCTGGGCCCAGACGCACGGTGAATGCCGAAGACTCCACCGCCTTGGCCGGCCCGTCGCCGATCGCCGCGCTGAGGATCTGGTGTTCGGCGTAGGCGCCGCCTTGCACCGTCACGGTGCGCGACGAAACCTGGCTGAGATTGACCAGGCTGACCACGGTCTCGTCGTCGGTCAGCTTTTCCACCAGCGCCCCGATATCCTGGGGCACACCGGCGCGGCGGCGCTCGGGGTCGAAGTAGCGCAGGCGCGCATAGTGCAGCGCTCCACCCTGCGGCGGCGAGCTGGGCGACCAGGCCGGACGGGCGATGTTGATGCCGCCCTCCATCAGGTGGATCAGCGCCGTGACGTGGGCCGGCGTAATGCTCAGCGTGGCGTCGGCCAGGCGCGTGTCGGTCGTGGTCTTGTCCTCGCGCTGCAGCTGGGCGCGGGCGCGCACCTTCTCCAGGTCGGCGCGCAGGGCCTTGGCCGGGAAGCCGTCGTTCTTGCCTTCCAGGAAGTCGACCCACGGATGGTCCGGCGCACGCGCCCGGTCCGAGGCCTTCTGCGACATGTACCAGATCTCGAGATTGTTGAACCGGTACTCGCCCGGCGCATAGCCGTACCAGCCCTTGGGTCCGTACATGCGCGGAGCCGAGACCTTGCCGTCGATCGTCTTCTTCTGGGCGTTGATGACGTCGTTCTGGCGGCGCCAGACGTCCAGGTACTTGTCGTCGCCGGTCAGCAGATAGGCGTTCAGGAAGCCGACCACGGCGCGCGGCGTGCGGTTTCGATCCTCGCGCTTGCCGGTATGCGGCGCGATGGGGCTGAAGCCCCAGCCGTAGGTCCCGCTCCACCACTGGCCCTTCGGACCGCCGATCTTGCCGTCCAGGCCGACCTTGCTGGGAATGATGTCGCCATTGGCCTTGGCGCGCTCGGCCCACGCGTCGACATAGGTCAGGATCCAGTCGCGATACTTCGGCTCGTGGTCCAGCATGTAGGCGTTCATGACCAGGCTGGTGGACTGCAGGTTCAGCGGCGCATCGCCGACCACGTCGCCATAGTCGGCATAGTGGTCCAGGGTCTCCTGGTACGAGCTCTCGCCGTGCTCCATGAAGTAGTGGGTGACATCGAAGGGGTCGCCGGCCCAGTCCAGCGGCGTGGCCTTGCGCAGCATAGGGCCCTTGCTGCCGGTGATCATGCTGCGGATGATCTTCAGCTTGGGATCGTAGTTCGGCGTCGAGGGATCCTCGCCGGTATAGAAGCCCGAGAAGCGCTTCACGCGGTCGCGATAACGGGCGTCATAGGGGTCGGCCAGACCCAGCAGGTTGAACATCGACAGCCCCTCGGAGAGGTGCTGCCAGTCGCTCATGACCGGGAATTCCTTGAAGTACATGCCGTCGCGGGCGAACGGCACGTCCTTGGTCTTGGCCTCGGTGTACTGCTTGACGTTGCCTTCGAAGGCCTTCTTGGCCATGGCCAGCACGCGATCGTCGGCGCCAAGAGCGTGCAAGGTCGGCCAGTCGTTGACGTTCTCGATGGCGTCGTCGGGACCGTCGTTAGCGCCCCATCGGGCATAGGCCAGCAGATAGCCGCGCTCGTCGAAATAGCGCGCGAAGAAGGCCGCGCAGGCCTCCTCGTTGGCCTTGAGCAGCTCGCGCTCCAGCAGCGCCCATTCGGGCGGCGCCATCGGCGTGCTGACGGTCAGGGTCGGCGCCGACGCGGCGGCGGGACGGGCCAGGGCGGCGAAGACCAGCGCCGAGGCGCCGGCCAGGATCGAGCGTCGGGTCGTCATGCTCAGGCCGCCTTCAGTTCCAGACGCTGGATTTTCCCGACGATCAGGAAATAGGCCAGGATGCAGATCACGCAGTGGGCGCCGACGAAGATCAGAGCGCCGTCGAAAGAGCCGGTCGCCTGGACGATGTAGCCGATGACGATCGGGGTGACGATGCCGGCCACGTTGCCGAAGGTGTTGAAGATGCCGCCGGTGACGCCGGCCATCTCCTTGGGCGAGGTGTCGGACACCACGGCCCAGCCCAGCGATGCGACGCCCTTGCCGAAGAAGGCCGCGGCCATGATCACGATGACCAGCCACTCCTGCTCAACGTAGTTGCAGACGATGATGCTGGTGGCCAGCACCATGCCCAGCAGCAGCGGCGTCTTGCGGGCGATGTCCAGGTTGCCGGTCTTCTTCAGCAGGGCGTCGGAGATCATGCCGCCCAGCAGGCCGCCGGCGAAACCGCACAGAGCGGGCAAGGCCGCGGTGAAGCCGGCCTGCAGGATCGACAGGCCCCGCTCCTTGACCAGATAGATCGGGAACCAGGTGACGAAGAAATAGGTCAGCACGTTGATGCAGTACTGGCCCAGATACACGCCCAGCAGCATGCGGTTGGTCAGCACCTGCTTGACGTTGGCCCAGGTGAAGGCCGCGCCGGCGCTGGCCGAGGCCTCTTCCATGCGCACCAGGCCGCCACCGGCCTCGATGTAGTCGACCTCGGCCTTGTTGACCCAGGGGTGCAGCAGCGGGCTGTGGATCAGTTTGACGAAGAACACGGCGGCCACGACGCCGACCACGCCCATCACCCAGAACACCGAGCGCCAGCCGAATTCGTGGACCAGCCAGCCCATCAGCGGGGCGAAGGCGACCAGCGAGAAGTACTGGGCGGAATTGAAGATCGCCGAGGCCGTGCCGCGCTCCGAGCCCGGGAACCAGGCTGCGACGATGCGGGCGTTGGCGGGGAAGGACGGCGACTCCGCCAGACCGACAGCGAAGCGCATGACGAACAGGACGCTGGCGGCCATCAGGCCGGTGAAGAAGCCGGCGAAGCCCTGCAGGGCGGTAAAGCCCGACCAGATCACCAGGGCCAGCATGTAGATCTTCTTGGAGCCGAAGCGGTCAAGCAGCGCGCCGCCAGGGATCTGGCCCAGGACATACGCCCAGGCGAAGGCCGACATGATGTAGCCCATCGCTACGGCGTCGAGGCCCAGCTCCTTGGACGCCGACTGGCCAGCGATCGAGAAGGTCGCGCGGTCGGCGTAGTTGATCGTGGTGATGACGAAGAGCACCGCGATGATCAGCCAGCGAACCCGAGTCCGCTTGGTGGAATCTGTCATACGCGTCCCTTCCCTGATGGCGTCGATCTGACGTCGACGACTATTCAAGCGACGCTAGAGGCGCTGGCGTCGCAGGTCTAAGTCAATTCGCCTATCGACCAATCCACTGGCAACATGGATCGAGACACCCCGTGTATCGAAGTGTGTCTGAAACGCCCCACGCAGCCGGCCAAATCGAGGATTGAGGACCTAAATCGGAGCCTGAAACGACGCCAGAAGGCCATTTGATGTCGATCCGTGCCCAAAGCGCATTGGTCCATACCGGATTGAGATTGGCCCTTGCGAAAGACCCGTCCGTATTTTCACGGCAACGAAGAGGGCCACAGCGCCCTCGTCATCAAGGACCCGCGAACGCGGGCACGGGAGGGACGATGTCGACCACCAACAAGTTCACTGCGCGCTCTGTTCTGGCGCTGAGCGCCTCAGCTCTGGCCCTGACGCTGGCCGGCGCCGCCGCCGCGCAAGAGGCCGCCCCCGCCGCTGGCTCGGACGAGGTCGAGGCCGTCGTCGTCACCGGCTTCCGCGCCTCGCTGCAGAGCGCGATGAACCTCAAGCGCAACGAGACCGGCGTCGTCGACGCCATCAAGGCCGAGGACATCGCCCAGTTCCCCGACCTGAACCTGGCGGAATCGCTGCAGCGCATCCCCGGCGTCTCGATCTCGCGCATCAACGGCGAAGGCCGTCAGATCACCGTCCGCGGCCTGGGTTCGGAATACACCCGCGTTCGCATCAACGGCATGGAAGCCATCTCGACCACGGGCGGCACGGCCAACAGCGGCGGCACCAACCGCGGCCGCGGCTTCGATTTCAACGTCTTCGCCTCGGATCTCTTCAACAGCATCGCCGTGCGCAAGACCGCCTCGGCCGACATTGAAGAAGGCTCGCTGGGCGGCACCGTCGACCTGACCACCGCCCGTCCCTTCGACAGCCGCAAGCCCCAGCTCGTCCTGTCGGCCGGCGCCAGCTACAACACCCTGGCCGAGAAGACGACGCCGCGCGTGTCGGCCCTAGCCAGCCGCACCTTCTTCGACGGCAAGCTGGGCGCCCTGATCTCGGTCGCCTACGAAGAGCGCCGCCTGAAGGAAGAAGGCGCCAACATCAGCCGCTGGGCCGTCGGCGGCAGCAACGGCGCCTTCAACGCCGCCTCGACCATTCCGGGCTACACGATCGCCCAGATCAACAGCAACGACACGACCAACGGCATCTTCGCCCCGCGCATCCCGGCCTATGTCAGCTACGACATCGAGAACAAGCGCCTGGGTGTCAGCGGCGCGTTCCAGTTCAAACCGGACGAGAACACCGAGATCACCCTCGACACCCTGTACGCCTATCTGGCCGGCACCCGTAAGGAAGCCCAGCTGCAGGCCATCGGCCTGTCGCGCACCGGGGCCGGCAAGCCGCAGACGATCATCCGCGACGGCGTCGTCCAGAACGGCAACCTCGTCTCTGCGCGCATGGACAATGTCGATATGCGCACCCAGTCGGCCTATGACGAGCTGAACACCGAGTTCAAGCAGTTCACCCTGTCGGCCAAGCGCAACATCGGCGACCGCCTGGTGATCGGCGCGCTGGCCGGCTACTCGGACTCGACCTTTACCCAACCGGTGTCGACGATCGTCACCTTCGATCGCGCCAACACGGGCAACTACGTCTACGACTTCCGCGGCGGCGGCGCTCCCAAGATCGACCTGGGCTTTGACGCCACCAACCCGGCCAACTGGTCGGCCATCAACGGCACGTCGGAAGTCCGCATCCGCCCGACCTTCGTCGAGAACCAGTTCTCGACCGCCAAGATCTACGGCGAGTGGGAAGCCAGCGAGAACCTGAAGCTCAAGGCCGGCGTCGACTGGCGCAAGTTCGAGTACGACAGCTATGGCCTGTATCGCGCCAGCGAGACCGTCAGCCAGACCTTGACCCCGGCCGAACTGGCCTCGGTGTCGAAGGTGTTCAGCGGCTTCGGCAAGGGCCTGGACATGCCGGCCGGCAACGCCACGTCCTGGCTGACGCCCGACATCGACAAGTACAACGCCCTGCTGAACATCTACAGCAACACCGGCATCTACAAGATCGACAAGACCACCAACAGCTCGGCGCGCGGCCAGTACGGCGCGGTCCAGGAAGATGACCGCGGCATCTATGCCCAGGCCGAATTCCGCTTCCATGCCCTGGGCCTACCCTTCCGCGGCGACGCCGGCATCCGCCACGTCAAGACCAAGCAGGAGTCAGCCGGCTACGCCGCCGTCGGCAGCGTGTTCCAGGTGGTCGACGTCGAGCGCGAGTACAGCAACACCCTGCCCTCGTTCAATCTGGCCGCCGACGTCACCGACAACTTCGTGGCCCGCTTCGCGGCCGCCAAGACCATCTCGCGTCCGGGCATCGGCTCGCTGTCGCCGGGCGGCGACGTCTCGGTGCAGGGCACGAACCGTAACTACAGCTCGGGCAATCCGTACCTGAACCCGACCCAGTCCAAGAACTTGGACCTGTCGCTGGAATGGTACCCGTCGCAGGGCTCGATGTTCGCGGCCAGCTTCTTCTTCAAGCGGATCGACACCTTCGTCACCACCACTCGCGAGCAGCTGGTCTACAACACCCTGGGCCTGCCCGACTCCCTGCTGAACGGCACGGACGCCAAGCCCACCGAACTCTTCCAGGTGACCAAGCCGCTGAACTCCGACGGCGGCGATCTGAAGGGCTTCGAGCTGAACGTGCAGCAGCCCTTCACCTTCCTGCCGGGCTTCTGGAGCCACTTCGGCGTCATCGCCAACTACACCTACGTGCAGTCCAACATCGACTATCCGATTTCGGTGAACGCCGGCTCGGCGACCGTCAACGGCCCGCTGATCGGCCTGTCGAAGAACGCCGCCAACCTGACGCTGTACTATGAAGCCCCGACCTGGAGCGTCCGCGGTTCGGTGGCCCACCGCGACGGCTACCTGACCCAGATCCCGGGCAGCGACGGCAACAGCGTCCAGGGCACCAAGAAGACCCTGAACGTCGACATGCAGGCCAGCTGGAACATCCGCGAGAATATCCGCCTGTCGGTCGAGGGCGTGAACCTGACCGACCAGTTCAACGAACAGTACGTCGGGAACGATCGCCTGAACGTCTACACCCACAGCGGCCGCCAGTTCATCGTCGGCCTCCGCTACAATTTCTAGGCGCCTTCCTTCTTACCCCGCCTAGGACTCTGCGCCGGCCCTTCCTCCCAAGGGCCGGCGTTTTCTTGTCTTCCGCCCTCCAGGCGCGTGGGGAACCTCGGACGCCAGGACGGGTTGCTTCTCCACCATCGCCTGGAGAGCCCCATGAACGTCGCCGCCCTTGGACTGTCCCTGACCGCCGCCGGCCTGATCCTGGGCGCCTGCGCCACCGCAGGAACGCCCGCCACGCGCGCCGCCACCGACGAGAAGGCCTTCGCCTCGACGTTCGCCTCGTGCCGGGCCGAAGTCCGAGCCGGTAAGACCACTGGCTTCAAGCGCGCGCCGATGAGCCCGGCCGCCACGGGCGCGACGCCCGGCGACACGCGACTGACGCTGAAGGCCCCGTACGACAAGAGTATGGCCCGGTCGAAGGCGACCCGGCGCGGCCATGACCAGGCCTTCCGCGTGGCCATGGATCAGTGCCTGGGCGACAACGGCTACGACACCCGCCCCTTCAATGCGACGCGTAGCTGACAAAATAGGCCTGACCAATTTTCAATAATTGACAGACCAATTATTGTGACCCAAGGGAGGGGTGTTCCTTATCCCTCCCGCAGGTCGCTTCCATGAAGATTGTCTCCGCCAAGGTCATCGTCACCTGCCCCGGCCGGAACTTCGTCACGCTGAAGATCCAGACTGACCAGGGGGTGTACGGCATCGGCGACGCCACGCTGAACGGCCGCGAACTGTCGGTGGTCTCGTACCTGGAGGACCACGTGGTTCCCTGCCTGATCGGCAAGGACCCGCGCCGCATCGAGGACATCTGGCAGTACCTGTATCGCGGGGCCTATTGGCGTCGTGGCCCGGTGACCATGCGCGCCATCGCCGCCGTCGACGTGGCGCTGTGGGACATTAAGGCCAAGATGGCCGGCATGCCGCTGTACGACCTGCTGGGCGGCAAGAGCCGTGACGGCGTCATGGTCTACGGCCATGCCAACGGCGCGGACCTGGACGAGACGATCGACGCCGTCGGCCGCTATGTCGATATGGGCTACAAGGCCATCCGCGCGCAGTCAGGCGTTCCGGGCCTCGAGATGGCCTATGGCGTGGGGCGCGGAACTCTGCACTACGAGCCCGCCGACGCGGCCCTGCCGACCGAGACGGTGTGGGACACCCGCAAGTACCTGAACTTCGCGCCCAAACTGTTCGAGCGCCTGCGCGAGGCCTACGGTCCCGAGCCGCGTCTGCTGCACGACGTCCACCACCGCCTGACGCCGATCGAGGCCGGCCGCCTGGGCAAGGCGCTGGAGCCGTTCGACCTCTTCTGGATGGAAGACGCCACGCCGGCCGAGAACCAGGAAGCGTTCCGCCTGATCCGCCAGCACACCACCACGCCCCTGGCCGTGGGCGAGATCTTCAACACCATCTGGGACTGCAAGGACCTGATCCAGAACCAGCTGATCGACTATATCCGCGCCACCATCGTCGGGGCGGGCGGCGTCACCCATCTGCGCCGCATCGCCGATTTCGCGGCGCTGTATCAGGTCCGCACCGGTTGCCATGGCGCCACCGATCTGTCGCCGGTGACCATGGGAACGGCCCTGCACTTCGACACCTGGGTCCCCAACTTCGGCATCCAGGAATACATGCGCCACACCGAGGAGACCGACGCGGTCTTCCCGCACGCCTACAGCTTCGCGGACGGCTTCCTGCACCCGGGCGACGCGCCGGGCCATGGCGTCGACATCGACGAGGATCTGGCCGCCAAGTACCCCTACAAACCCGCCTACCTCCCCGTGGCGCGCCTCACCGACGGGACGATGTGGAACTGGTGACGCCGCAGGCGTCTCCCCTCCCCGCCGAATGAAAAAGGCTAGGTTGCGTTCTCCCCGGCGGCGATCCTTTTATTGGTTCCGCCGGACTGCGGCAACAAGCCGCCGGCCCCGGCC
>CAZRPD010000001.1:52714-124765 GCA_964601775.1 uncultured Caulobacter sp.
CCCGCGGGGTCGTTGTGGAACGGGTGCCCCGCCAGCCCTCCCCCCCCCCCGCGGATTGAAGAGGGCCGCGCGGGTTCCCCGGCGCGTCCAATTCTTTACGCGTTACGCGAGGCCTAGAACACAGCCCGCAGACCGACGAAGAACTGCCGGCCGGTGCTGCCGTACGACGTCACCGTCGGATCGTTCTCGTGGCCGTAGCGGAAGTCCGTCTGGTTGGTGAGGTTCAGGGCCTCGACCGTCAGCGTCATCTGTTTGGTGATCTTGTACGAGACCGAAGCGTCCAGATTGAACGTCGCATCGCTGGAAACGAAGTCGTTGATCAGCGGCGAGTCGCAGGCGCCCGGAGCACAGCTGCCGGCGGCCAGCGGATAGGTCGTCTTGTAGGCCGAACGATAGGCCGAAGAGACCCGGCCGGTGAACTTCGAGGTTTCATAGAAGATCGTGGCGTTCAGCGACTTGGGCGAGGCGCCCAGGAACGGCGCCGTGCCCGTCAGGTTCAGGACCGGGTCCAGAATGTATTCCAGCTCGGACTTGATGTAGGTGTAGTTGGCCTGAATACCGAAGTTCTTGGTCCAGTCCGGCAGGAAGGTGAACCGCTCCGGCAGGAACGTCAGGTTCTGCTGATAGCTCAGCTCGAAGCCCTGCAGATAGCCGCCCGGCGCATCGTCGTACTGGCGGATCTGGAATGGACGATCCAGGTCGATATAGGCCCGACGGCTGTCGGAGGCGACATCGACCAGGCCATCATAGGCCGCGCGGATGTTGGCGATGCCGTTGGCGTCGAACACCGAACTCAGCGGCCCTTCGCGGATGACCACCTGCGGGAAGCTGGAGATCTCCTTGCGGAACACCGCGCCCGACAGCACCGCGCCCTGACCGAAGTACCATTCCAGGCTGGCGTCGTAGTTGGTGGCCCGGAAGGGTTTCAGGTCCGGATTGCCGACCGTGACAGACGCGTTGGCGCCGTCGAAGTCGGCCGGCGCCGTGCCCACGCCGGTCGGCACGGTCAGGCCGCTGATGCCCGGCGACAGGGCGACCAGCTGCGGACGCGACATCACCTTGGCCGCGCCCAGGCGCAACATCAGGCGGTCAGTGATCTCGTAGGCCGCGTTGAAGGCTGGGAGGGTGTCGTTGTAGTCGTTCTGGCCCGAGACCGGACGACCGCTGGGCGTCCGGCCCAGGGCGTCGATCTCGGTCTTGACCTGACGGACGCCGACGTTGCCGCGCAGGGTGCGGCCCAGGAACTGCAGGTCATAGTCGACCTGACCGAAGAAGCCGGTGTCGGTCTCGTCGACCCAGAACGTGTTCACGCCACCATTGCGCAAGTCCGACAAGCGCCAGTCGCCGAACTTGTTGATGCAGTTACAGTCGAAACCGAAGCGCTGCTTGAACTTGTCGGCGTCGGGGACGAAGAAGCCGGCGGGCGTGCCATCCGGCAGTTTCAGCCCCTCGCCGAAGTCGACGACCTTGCCCATCTGCGCCACCGTCGTGGCCTGGACCAGACCGGTGTTCACGCCCTCCAGCAGGCTGGGGTTCATGGTGTCGCCGATCAGGCGCTCAAAGCGGGTGAAGTAGTAGCTGAACTTGCGCTGGCCGCCGCCGAACTTGAACGTGAAGGTCGGGTTCAGCTCGTAGGCGATATCGATGCGGCCGCCGTCATAGTTGGTGCGCGACGTCGTGAAGAAGTGGCGCAGGGCCGAATAGCCCTTCACGAAGTCCCAACTGGCCGGATTGGCGACGTCGAAGCCGAAGTCGATGGACGGGATCTTACCGCCCGCGCGGTCGTCGTAGACGAAGTAGTTGTTGCCGGCGACGCCCTGGCCAGAGTCCAGGCGAATGAAGTCGACCAGAACGCCCTGGTTCTTGGTGACCGAGCGCGAGCGGCCGTACAGGGCATGGACTTTCAGGCGATCAGTGACCTGGAAATCAACGTCGATGGAGTTCTGGTTGAAGTAGGTCGAGAACGCGCCCTGATCGATGGCCGAGCGGAAGTCCATGTTGCCCAGAACCAGATAGTTGACGCTGTCACCGGCCGAGGTCAGGCCCGCGTCGATCAGGCGGGTCGAGGGACGACCCAGGAACTGGGCGCGCATGGCCTGGCCCTGCGGGTGGGCGACATAGCCGACCGAACCGGGCTGGTTGTAGTAGTCGTAGACTTCCAGGTTGTTGGGATTGAAGCTGCCCGCGCCGGCTGGAAGCCCGCCCGAGCCGTAGATGGTCGAGCCGAACACCGGGGTGTTGCCGTACAGCGATTGACCGCAGTCGATCGCCCCGCGGAAGTCGGTCGCCGACTGGACGGCGCAGTTGGCGTAGGCCGCGCGGCGGTTGGCGTAGGTGTTCTGAGCCGCAGAAGCCGTGGTGGCCGTCTGATAGCTGAAGTTGCTGGTCGTGCGGTTGCCATTGGTGTTGTTGCGGTTCGTGCCGATCGCGCCGATCTGGTAATTGGCGGCGACTTGGTCCAGCTGCGACAGCAGACCGTCGAACGTGACGGTGAGACGATCGACCGGGCGCCACTGGGCCGAATAGGTGACGCCCAGGCGCTCCTGCTCCAGCTCACGATGGTTCAGGCCGACCAGAGCCGGAATCCGCACCTGCGAGCCCCGATAGTTGTTGGGGCCGTAGAGCAGCTCGTAGGCCTTTGGGTTGGAGCCGATCAGATAGGCCAACGCCTCGGGATTGGTCACGCGCGGTAGCACGGCGGCGGCATTGACGTTGGTTGGCAGGGCAAAACCCTGCGGGTCGCCCGCTGCCGTGGCTGCAGCGTTGTTGAAGGTTGAGCCGCGGTAGGTGTAGTCCGATTGGCCTAGCTGACGCGTGTAGCTGTCGATGACCTGTTCGCGCCGGTTATAAGCCACCGAGGCCAGCACGCCGAACTGACCGATCTTGGTGTCCCAGCGGTCGGAGATCAGGGCGGCGATGCGGGGGTTATGCTTGCCGCCGTTGTCGTAATAGGCGTCCTGCAGCGACAGCGCCATACGGCGGCCTTTGAAGTCGAACGGACGGCCGCTCTGCAGATCGACCGTGGCGCCCAGCGAACCTTCGTCGGTCTCGGCCGACGAGGTCTTCTGCACCTTCAGCGAATTGAAGAGTTCCGAAGCGAACGCGTTGAATTGGAAACCGCGGTCGCGACGCAGTTGGCCGTCGGCGAAGCTGGCGCCCGAGGTCGACAGCGTCTCCAGGCCGTTCAGGCGTACGCGCGTAAAATCGCCGCCCAGGCCGCGCACCGAGATGGTGTTGCCTTCGCCGTTCTCACGGTCGATCGAGACGCCCGGCAGGCGCTGCAGCGACTCCGCCAGGTTGGCGTCCGGGAAGTCGGCGATGTCCTCGGCGTTGATGACATCGACCATCACGTTGGACATGCGCTTCTGATTGAGCGCGCTGTTGAGCGAGGCGCGGTAGCCGGTGACGACCACTTCCTCGATGGTGCTTTCCTGGCCCTGCGTCTGGGCGTTGGCGTGGGCCGTGAAGCCGAACGCCGCCATCAGGGCCGCGCTGGATACAGCCGCGGCGCTACGGCGATTGAAATCGCTGAACATTCTTCGTTCCCTCCCCCACCGCGATCATTTGCGTCGCGGTTGTGGTTTCTAAAGACCGCGCTTCTGGCGAGCGCTGGTCGACTTGACGCCAGGTCTCCGCCGCCGGCGACGTCTCACGACGGACGCCGGCGAGGCACGGGTGCGCGCCTCAGGGGATGAGGTAGCGCCGCAACGCGGGGACCGCTTCAGCCAGTTCGGCGGTCACCATGGTCGCGAAATAGTCGGCTCCGACATCGCCGATGTGGGTGTAGTCGAAGGCCAGCTTGGCCTGCCCCATCGGCTCGACGGCGGCGTTGTTCTGGACGGCTGCGGCCGGCGCATTGGGCGCGGGCGCCACGCCGGTCGAGGCCGGGATGGTCGTGCCGGTCTTGGCTGCGGCCAGGGCCTCGGCCCGGGGCGGGCGCTGGGCGAAGCGCGTCGCCTCGGCCGCGCCCATGACCTGCACCGCGGCCGTGCTGCGGGCGGCTAGGTCGACCAGCGGGGTCTTGGTCTCGGCGGCGACCTTTCGCACCGCTTCGGACCACGGCGCTAGGTCGTCGATCAGCTGGCCGTCCTTGAACTGGCGACGGGTCAGCGGCGTGAGCAGAACGGGCTTGCCGCCAGCGGCGCGGATCTCGTCGACATAGGCCTTCAGATTGGCCGGAAATTCGGTGGCCAGGTCGGTCGAGCGTCCCGGCTTGCCCGGCTGGTCGTTGTGGCCGAACTGGACCAGGACGTAGGTGTCGTTGAAGCCGCCCGACTTGATCTCGTGCAGCGCCAGCGCCCACGAGCCCTCGGTGCGATAGTTGCCGCTGGAGCGTCCGCCCCGGGCCAGGTTGATGCAGGCCGCGAACGAGGTCAGGTGCTTGCCGCAGAAACTGGGGCCCCAGCCGCCCTGCACTGCCGTCGTGGAATCGCCGATCAGCACGACCTTCACCGCGTTGAAATGCGGCGGCGGATTTGGAACCGGGGTCTGTTGCGCCAATGCCGGCGCGGCGGCGGCCAGAGCCAGGAAGGATCCCAAGAGCGGTCGAAGAATACGCATGATCGCCTCGTCGAACTGGATACGGAGCACGGAAATGAGTCCGGCGACACGAGCGCGCCGGAATCGACGAGTCAGGATTTCGGGAGCCCCGTCAGGGCGGTCCAGAGATCGGCGCGCCAAGCTGAGTCAGCTCGCCAACAAAGGCTGTCCATCATGTTTCCCCCGCCCCTATTTGGCTGATGCCGGGCTTTCCGCTGGTCAATAGCCACCGGTGTCATAGATACATACCCACGTTCTATCGTTATCGGGAAGAGGGAAGCTACCGGTAACATCGCTTTTTCGACACAATTGACCCAAGAGGCCGAACCGCCGGTTCATCAACACGAATCCGGCTAGGCCCAACGAAACGATCAGGGAGAGACCGATGTTGATCTTGCGCGTGGTGCTGGCCGCCGCGGTTCTGCTGGGCGCCAGCAGCGCCTTGGCTCAAGCCAAATCCGCCCCCGAACGCCCCCGCGTCCTGGTCTTGACCGACATCGAGAACGAGCCTGACGACGCCCAGTCGCTGGTGCGCTTCCTGGTCTATTCGAACCAGTGGGATGTCGAGGGTCTGGTCGCCACGACCTCGGTGCACAAGCGCGACCACACCGCCGCCTGGCGTATTCGCGAGATCCTTACCGCCTACGCCAAGGTCCGCGACAACTTGGAAAAGCACGAGAAGGGTTTCCCCAAGGCCGACCGGCTGATGGCCCTGGTGCGTGAAGGCCAGCCCGCCTACGGCCTGGCCGCCATCGGCGCCGGCAAGGACACCACCGGCTCCAAGCAGATCATCGAGGCCGCCGACCGCGCCGACGATCGGCCGCTGTGGGTGCTGGCCTGGGGCGGTCCCAACACCCTGGCCCAGGCGCTGTGGACGGTGCGCGACACCCGCTCGCCGGAAGAGCTGCGCCGGTTCGTGGCGAAGCTGCGCGTCTATGCGATCTCCGACCAGGACGACACCGGCCCCTGGATCCGCAACGAATTCCCCGGCCTGTTCTACATCGCCAGCCCGGGCATGCACGCTGGCGGCGCCTATCACGCGGCGACCTGGTCGGGGATCAGCGGCGACAAGTTCCACGGCCGCTTCGTCGGCGCCGATCACGCCATCGTCGACAACCCCTGGCTGGATACGCACGTCCGCGCCCTGGGGCCGCTGGGTGCGCAGTACCCGCACACCGAGTTCATCATGGAAGGCGACACGCCCAGCTTCCTGAACCTGATCGGCAACGGGCTGAGCAACCCGGAACGTCCGGACCTGGGCGGCTGGGGCGGTCGCTACGAATTCTACACCCCGCGCACCCGCGCCTGGTTCCTGCAGCCGGAAACGCGTCCCTTCTGGACCGACGCCGAGGACGAGGTTCTGGGGGTGGACGGCGGCTGGCACACCGGCAACAAGCCGACGATATGGCGTTGGCGCGAGGCCTATCAGAACGACTTCGCCGCCCGCATGCAGTGGACGGTCAAGTCTTATGCCGAGGCCAACCATGCGCCGGTGGCGCGCCTGGCCACCGCCGATCGCCTGACCGCGGCGCAAGGCGACGTCGTCACCTTGAGCGCCGAGGGTTCTTCCGATCCAGACGGCGACGCCCTGACCTACAAGTGGTTCGTCTACAACGAGGCCGGCACGTTCGTGACCTCGCAGGGCAAGACCGGCTATCCGATCCAGATCGAGGGCGCCGACAAGGCCGTCGCCAAGCTGACCGTGCCCAACAGCCGCGTGTTCCGCTCGGGTGAGATGCAGGTGATCCTGGCGGTGACCGATACGCCGGCTAACAAACCGCCGATCACCCGCTACCGCCGCCTCGTCATCGACGTGCGGCCGTAAGTCAGGCGGGGGCCGCGCAGGCGGCGGCCCCCTGCCCTTGCCTAGTAGCTGGCGCGCAGGGTGAAGGCCACGGCGCGGGCGTCGCCCGGCGTGCCGACCACCAGGCCCGAATTGCCCGAGACCACCGTGATGTTCTGGATGTACTCGGAGTCCAGCGCGTTACGCACCGAGACGAACGCCTCCCAGCCGCTGTCCGACTGGAAGCCGGCCCGCAGGTTGACGATCTCGTAGCCCTTGATCCGCGTGTAGATCGAGTCCGAGCTGTCAGCGAAATAGGCTGAGCGGAAGCTGGCGTCGACGCCGGCATAGGCCTCGCCGCTCAGACGGCCCAGGCTGGTCTTCTGGCGATATTCGCCGCCCAGCGAGCCGGCCCACTTCGACAGGCCCGGCAGTTCCTTGCCCGACAGATCGCAGGCCGCCGTCGAGGTGCCGATCCGTTCCAGCGGGCACGGACCGTTCTTGAAGCTGGCGTACTTGCCGTCGGTATAGGCGAGGTTGCCGTAGAACTTGAAGCCGCCGATCGAGCGGGTCGTAGCATCCAGCTCGGCGCCGCGCACCTCGACCTTCTCGACATTGGCCAGGTAACCGCGCAGAGCGCCCGGTCCGCTGTCGACGACGTTGGCCTGGAAGTCGTCCACATTGGTGGCGAACACCGCCACGTTGGCCGTCAGCAGCCGGTCGAACCACTGGGTCTTCACGCCCAGATCGATCGTCGAGACCTTCTCCGGACGGATCACCGCCGCGGTCAGCGAAGGCTGGCCGGCGCTGTTCAGCGGCAGGGCGGTCATGTTGATGCCCCCCGACTTGAAGCCGCGCGAATAGGTGCCGTAGACGTTGAAGTTCTCGTTGACCGCATAGACCGCCGCGATCTGGCCCGACAGCGAGCCGTCGCTGGTCTCGGCCGCGAAGTTCTGCGCCCGGGCGATGCCCAGACGGCGGTTGATCAGGGTGGTGTCGGTGGTGTTCGAGCCGCCCGTCACGCGCTGAGCGTAGACGCCGTCCTTCTTTTCCTTGGTGTAGCGCAGGCCCGGCGTCAGGCTGAAGCGGTCGGTGACCTTCCAGGTCGCCTGGCCGAAGGCGGCGTAGCTGGTGGTGTCGATGCTGCTGTCGTTGAACACCGTGTAGCCCGCCAGCAGCGAGTCCGGCGAGTTGGTCCCGGGCAGCAGCCAATACGAGGCGTCGTTGCCGTACTCGGTCACGCCGTGCGTGGTGACGTTCTGGTCGAACCAGTAGAGGCCGACGGTCCAGTCGACCTTCTTGACCCCGTTCGAGGACAGGCGGAACTCCTGGCTGTCCTGCTTCTGGTGCGAAGGGTTGGCCGAGCGGCGGGTGACGTCCAGGGCGGTGTAGTCGCGGTCGTTGCGCGGCTCCCAGTCCCAGTTCCGGTGCGCGGTGATAGAGGTCAGGGTGACGTTGCCGAAGTCGTACTCGACGATCGCCGAGCCGCCGCCGGCGAACTGGTCGGCCTGGATGTCGTCATCCACATCCGACAAGCGATCGTAGGGGTTGGTGCTGGCCACCTTGTAGTTCCGGCCCGCGGCCAGCGCCGCATACTGCTGAGCGGCCGGCTTCAGGGTCGTGCCGACGGTGACATAGACCTGGGTGCAGCACTCCGGATGCTGCGAGGCGTAGTCGCCAGCCAGCTTGATGGTCAGCTTGTCGGTCGGAGTGAACTTGATCTGGCCGCGCACGCCGACGCTGTCGCGGGCGTTCTGGTGCAGCTTGCTGATCGGGTTGTAGAGGTCGCCGTCACGCCAGGTGCCGACGACCGAGAGGCGCGCGGCCACCTTGTCGGCAACGATCGGACCGGCGGCTGTGGCCTTCACCTGGCGGAAGTTCAGGCTGCCGACGGTCGCTTCGGCGTCCGCTTCAAAGGTGTTGGTGGCGTCGCGCGTGGTGATGTTCAGCGCGCCGGCCGTGGTGTTCTTGCCAAACAGCGTGCCCTGCGGACCGCGCAGCACCTCGACCTGCTGGATGTCGACGAAGTCCAGGGTCGCCGCGCCGGGACGCGAGACATAGACCTGATCGACATAGATGCCGACGCCCTGCTCCAGGCCGTCATTGGCCAGGCCGTACGAGGCGCCCAGGCCGCGGATGGTCAGGGCGGTGTTGCGGGCGTTGGGCGACAGCACCTGCAGGGTCGGCACCAGCTGGGTCAGCGAGACGATGCTGTTGACGCCGGTCTGGGTCAGGGTCTCGGCCGAGGTCACGCTCAGCGCGATGGGCACCGACTGGGCGCTCTCCTCGCGGCGGCGGGCCGTCACGAAGATCTGGCCCACCGAGGTCGAGTCGGAGGCGGCGCTGACCGCCTGCTCCGGCGGCGTGGCGGCGATCTCGTCCGCCAGCGCCACACCGGCGGTCGTGGACAGAAGCACGCCCAACAGCGCGGCGCGGCGGCGGGTCAGGCCGGAAAGACGAGTGGTCACGTATTGCCCCCAATTCAAGAACGGCGTTCGTTCGTTGAGGCGAGACAAAACAATAGATACCCCATCGGCAAAATCGAGATTGGGTGGCGGTTCGCGCAGTTTTTCTATCGCGACGAATCCGGGGGCTCTGCGGACGGCCCGAACCCGCAGGGGCAAAATCAGAAACGTTGAGTTTTGTTAGTTTCCATTTTCGACACCCGAAGATCGCGGCAAAGTCTTTCTCACAGACACGCCGCGACGCGGCAAACACGAGGGACTGACCATGACCATCACCGCCACCCCGACGGCCGGCAAGGGCCTGCTGACCCCGACCGACCACACCCTGATCCTGATCGACCACCAGTCGCAGATGGCTTTCGCGACCAAGTCGATCGACATCGCCGCCCTGCGGACCAATGTCGCCTTGGTTTCGGCCACGGCCCGCGACTTCAAGGTCCCGACCATCCTGACCACAGTGGCCGAGACCAGCTTTTCTGGCCCGCTGTTCACCGAGATCAAGGCCGCCTTCCCGGCTGCGCCGGTGTATGACCGCACCTCGATGAACGCCTGGGAGGACGCCCAGGTCACCGACGCCGTCAACCGCGCCGGCAAGGACCGCATCGTCTTCGCCGGCCTGTGGACTTCGGTCTGCATCGTCGGCCCGGTGCTGTCGGCTCTGGACCAGGGCTTCGAGGTGTTCGTGATCACCGACGCCTCGGGCGACATCTCCGACGAGGCGCACGAACGCGCCGTCCAGCGCATGATCCAGGCCGGCGCCCGGCCGATCACGGCGATGCAGTACCTGCTGGAGCTGCAACGCGACTGGGCCCGCAGAGAGACCTACGACACCACCACGGCAGCGGCCGCCCAGTTCGGCGGCGCCTATGGCGTGGGCCTGCAATACGCCCGCGCCATGCTGGGCGAACACGCTCGCGAAGGCTGATGTGATCCCCGGGCGGCCGCGACGCCGGCCGCCCTCCCTTCCGCCGACCGCAGGAAGACCCGCCATGCCCCTGACCCGCCGCAACACCCTGACCGGGCTCGCCGCCCTCACCGTCTCGCCCCGGAGCCCCGACATGACCACCGCCCCCGACCTGATCCTGCACGGCGGCCGCTTCACCACCCTGGACCGGTCCAATCCCAATGCAGACGCCGTAGCGGTCAAGGACGGCGTGTTCGTCGCCGTCGGCTCGGCTCGCGAGATCATCCCGACCGCCGGCCCGCAAACGAAGCTGATCGATCTTTCCGGCCGCCGCGTGGTGCCGGGCCTGATCGACAGCCACACCCACGTCATTCGCGGCGGGCTGAACTACAACATGGAGCTGCGCTGGGACGGCGTGCCGACCCTGGCCGACGCCATGGCCATGCTGAAAAAGCAGGCCCAGAACACCCCGCCGCCGCAGTGGGTGCGCGTGGTTGGCGGCTTCACCCGCCACCAGTTCGTCGAGAAGCGCTTGCCGACCCTGGCCGAGATCAACGCCGCCGCGCCCGAGACTCCGGTGTTCATTCTCCATCTCTACGATCGTGCGTTGCTCAACCAGGCCGCCCTGCGCGCCGTCGGCTACACCAAGGACACGCCCAACCCGCCGGGCGGCGAGATCCAGCGCGACGCCTCGGGCGAGCCGACCGGCATGCTGATCGCCCAGCCCAACGCCATGATCCTGTACGCCACCCTGGCTAAGGGCCCGAAGCTGCCGGAGGAGTATCAGCTGAACTCCACGCGCCATTTCATGCGCGAGCTGAACCGGCTGGGCGTGACCAGCGTCATCGATGCGGGCGGCGGCTTCCAGAACTATCCCGACGACTATGAGATCATCGAGAAGCTGCACGCCGACGACCAGCTGACCGTGCGCCTGGCCTACAATCTGTTCACCCAGAAGCCGAAGGAAGAGCTGTCGGACTTCAAGACCTGGGGGACCAAGGTCAAGCCCGGCCAGGGCGACGACTACTACCGCCACAACGGCGCGGGCGAGATGCTGGTCTACAGCGCCGCCGACTTCGAGGACTTCCGCCAGCCGCGTCCGGACATGCCCGCCAATATGGAAGGCGATCTCGAGCCCGTCGTGCGGCAGCTGGTCGAGCAGCGCTGGCCCTGGCGGATGCACGCCACCTACAACGAGACCATCGACCGGGCGCTGGACGTCTTCGAGAAGGTCAATCGCGACATCCCCTTCGACGGCCTGCACTGGTTCTTCGACCACGCCGAGACGGTCAGCCAGAAGAACATCGACCGCATCGCGGCCCTGGGCGGCGGCATCGCCGTACAGCACCGCATGATGTACCAGGCCGAGGACTTCGCGGAGCGCTACGGCGTCGAGGCGATGGCCAACACGCCGCCCGTGTCGCGGATGCTGGCCTCGGGCGTGCCGGTCGGCGCGGGCACCGACGCCACCCGCGTGGCCTCGTATAATCCGTGGGTCTCGCTGTCGTGGCTGGTCACGGGCAAGAGCCTGGGCGGCCTGCGCATGTATCCCGCCGCCCAGCGCCAGGACCGCGAGACGGCCCTGCGCCTGTGGACCGAGGCCAACACCTGGTTCTCGAACGAGGAAGGCAAGAAGGGCCGCATCGCCGTGGGCCAGCTGGCCGACCTGGTGGCCCTGGACCGCGACTACTTCTCGGTGGCCGAGGACGAGATCGTCCATATCGAGAGCGACCTGACCCTGCTGGGCGGCAAGATCGTCTGGGGCGTCGGCGACTTCGCCCGCGAGGCCCCGCCGATCCCCCCGGCGACGCCGGACTGGTCGCCGGTCCGCACGTTCGGCGGCTATCACTCGACCAAGACCAAAAGCGGCTTCTTCGCCAGGGTCGCAACGGCCTGCGCCTGCGCCACCGCCTGCGGCGTCCATGGCCACCACCACGCCGCCACGGCGCCGCTGGGCGCCCCCACCTCCCATGCCCAGTCGGTCTGGGGCGCGCTGGGCTGCGGTTGCTGGGCGGTCTGAGATGGCCTCGCCAACCATCGCCGTGGCCAGCGCCGTGCTGACCGCGCCCTTCTGGTGGAGCGGCATCAGCAAGCTGGCCAACTTCCAGGGCGCGGTCGCCGAGGCCGCCGGCCTGGGTCTTCGCCCTGCCGCCCTGATCGCCGTCGCCACCATCGCCGTGCAGTTCGGCGGCTCGGCCCTGATCGTCACCGGCTGGTCGGTGTGGATCGGCGCAGGTCTGCTCGCCGCCTTCACCCTGCTGGCCAGTCTGGTCGGCCACGCCTTCTGGACCTGCGCCGATCCCGTCGAACGGGATCACCAGTTGAACGCCTTCCTGGCCAATGCCGGCCTGGTCGGCGGGCTCGTCCTGGCAGCCATCCTTTCTGAAAGAGTCTCCGCATGACCGCTCCCGCCCTATCGCCGGCAAAGACTCCCCTGGCCACGCCACTGTTCCGCGCCCTTTGGATCGCCACCATCGTCTCGAACGTCGGGACCTGGATGAACGACGTCGGCGCCTCGTGGCTGATGACCTCGCTATCGCCCAGCCCGCTGTGGGTGGCGATGGTCCAGGCGGCCACCACCTTGCCGATGTTCCTGTTCGCCCTGCCCGGCGGGGCGCTGGCAGACGTCGTCGATCGCCGCAAGCTGCTGATCGCTTCGCAGGTGCTGATCCTGCTGGGCGCGGCCGGCCTGGCGACTTCAACTGCCCTGGGTCTGACCACGCCGCTGGTGCTGCTGGCCCTGACCGCCGTCATGGGCTTGGGCGCGGCGCTCAGCGCGCCCGCCTTCCAGGCCATCGTGCCTGAATTGGTCGAGAAGCCGGCCTTGGCCGACGCGATCGCCCTCAACAGCCTGGGCGTCAACATCGCCCGCGCCATCGGCCCAGCCCTGGGTGGGGTGATCGTCGCCCTGGCCGGTCCCGTCGCCGTGTTCAGCCTGAACGCCGTCTCGATCCTGGCCGTGCTGAGCGTGCTCTATGCCTGGCGTCGGCAGCCGACCGTCGCGGCCCTGCCGTCCGAGCACTTCTTCGGCGCGCTGAAGGCCGGCTATCGCTACGCCCGTCACGCCCCGGCCTTGCAACTGGTGCTGATCCGCTCGGTCGCCTTCTTCCTGTTCTCCAGCGCTCTTTGGGCCCTGCTGCCGCTGGTCGGCCGCCGCGAACTGGGCCTGGACGCCGCCGGCTATGGCGCCCTGCTGGGCTGCATGGGCCTGGGCGCGGTCGGCGGCGCGATCGTGCTGGCCAAGATGCGCAAGCATGTCAGCGCCAACACCCTGTCGATCGCCGCCTCGTTGCTTTTCGCCGCCGCCACCCTGGCCCTGGCCCATGCGGGCAGCGCGTGGATCGCCGGCGGCGTGATGATCGTGGCGGGTCTCGCCTGGATCACCATGCTGTCGGGCCTGAACGTCGCGGCGCAGATGGCCGTGCCGGCCTGGGTCAAGGCCCGCGCCTTGGCCGTCTACCTCTTGGTGTTCCAGGGCGCGATGACCGCCGGCAGCCTGGTCTGGGGCACTTTGGCCAGCCGCACGGACATCGCCACAGCCCTGACGGTCGCCGCCGTCGCCCTGGCCCTGCTCACCGCCATCGCCCTGCGCTTCCGCCTGCCGGCCGCCAACGCCGTCGACCTAACGCCGTCGGGCCACTGGGCCGAGCCGGCCGTCGTCGGTCCGCACGCCGCCGATCGCGGGCCGGTGATGGTCCAGGTCGGGTACCGCGTCGCCCCCGCCGACGTCCCGGCCTTCGCCAAGGCGCTGCACGGCTTCAAGGCCATCCGCAAGCGCGACGGCGCCCTGACCTGGCACGTGTTCGAGGACTCCGAAGAACCGGGCCTGGTCGTCGAGACCTTCGTGGTCGCCTCCTGGCTGGAGCACCTGCGCCAGCATGAGCGGGCCACCCACGACGACCGCCACAACCAGGAAGCCCTGCACCGCTTCCACATCGGCGACACGCCCCCGAAGGTGCGCCACCTGATTGCTCCGGCAATCTCCTAGGCCACCAGCCCCTGGCGCATCCGCACCGCGTCCCGCGCGGGCGGTGCGCCGAACTGGCGGGCATATTCGCGGCTGAACTGCGAGGCGCTGTCATACCCCACGGCGAACCCTGCCTGAGCCGCGCCCTCGCCACCCGCCAACAGCCTGGCGCGAGCCTCCTGCAACCGGACCTGTTTCTGGAACTGCAGGGGGCTCATCGTCGTCACCGTGCGGAAGTGGCGGTGGAAGGTCGAGAGACTCATGCCCGCCATGCCGGCCAAGTCCTCCACCCGCATCGGCTCGGCGTAGTGGGCGCGCAGCCAGCGGATGGCGCGCGACACCCCGGTCAGCCGGCTGGCCCCGGAGCCGATCTGGCGCAGGGTCGGACCATGGTCGCTGTGCAGCAGCCGCCAGATCAGCTCACGTTCGATCATCGGGGCCATGACCGGGATCTCGCGGGGCCGGTCCAGCAGCCGCAGCAGGCGGGCGACGGGATCCAGCAGATCGTCCGGCAGCGGCGCGACTTGGATGCCCGACGGCGGCGGCTGCTCGGCCAGTTCGGTTTCGCCATTCTCAAGCATGATCCGCGAAACGGTCGCCGGGTTCAGATCGACGCTGACGGCGCGGTAAGGCGCGTCGATCACGCTGCCGCAGACCGGCAGCTCGGCCGACACCACCAGGCAGTCGCCGGCCTGGTAGGTGTACAATCGCTCGCCGAGCAGGGTCTGCTTGGCGCCCGAGACCACCAGGCACAGCATGGGCCGATAGGCGGTCGAGACCATCAGGGTCGGCGCGTCGCCGCGATAAAGACCCAGGCCCGGCACGGGATGGATCGTATCCACCTCTTGGGCGTGCCGCTCGATCAGGTCGTTCATTTCGGGCAAGAGCGTCATGGGCTCATCCAACGCCTAGCAACGCGCGGAGGCAAGCGCATGAGAGTGCATTGACAGGATCGTGCAAGTTTCCGACCGGATCGCCCTAACGGCCTGCTCCCGAAAAGGCGTCTTGTCTCCTCACCCCAACGAGGAGTTTCCCCATGAGCAAGACCTGGTTCATCACTGGCGCGGCCCGCGGCTTGGGCGCCGCCATCACCCGCGCCGCCCTGGACGCCGGCGACCGCGTCGTCGTCACCGGCCGCAACCGCACCGCCCTGGTCGAGGCCTTCGGCGAGGACAGCGAGACCCTGCTGGCCCTGGCGCTGGACGTCACCGAAGCGGCGCAGATCCAGGCCGCCGTCGGCACCCCGCCGGCCCGCTTCGGCGGCATCGACGTGCTGGTCAACAACGCCGGCTACGGCCACCTGGGCCTCTTCGAGGAGACCCAAGCCCAAGACGCCCGCGTCCAGTTCGACACCAACGTGTTCGGCGTGTTCGACATGACCCGCGCCGTGCTGCCGGTGATGCGCGCCCAGCGCTCGGGCCACATCTTCAACGTCTCGTCGATCGGCGGCCTGGCCGGCGGCGCCAGCGGCTCGATCTACTGCGCGTCCAAGTTCGCGGTCGAAGGCTTCTCGGAGTCCCTGGCCGACGAGGTCAAGGGCTTCGGCATCCACGTCACCATCGTCGAGCCGGGCTTCTTCCGCACCGACTTCCTGGACGCCTCGTCGGTGCGCCACACCGAGAACCCGATCGCCGACTACGCCGAGACGTCGGCGGCGATCCGGGCCTTCTACGATGCGCGCAGCCACAACCAGGCGGGCGACCCGGCCAAGCTGGGTCAGGCGCTGGTCGCCCTGGCCAAGGCCGAGCAACCGCCGATCCGCTGGGCCGCCGGCACGGACGCCATCGGCGTGGTCGGGGCCAAGGCCGCCGGCCTGCAGGCCGAACTGAACGCCTGGCGCGAGCTGTCGGCCTCGACCGACGGCGACTTCGCCTTCCGCGAAGAGCCGAAGACCGAGATGGCCTGGAGCTAGGGCTTGAAGCCGAACACCAGCACCTGGCCGCGCTGGTGCGGATCGAAGTTGTCGTCGGCGAACAGGACGAGCGAGCGCTCGCCGGTCGACAGCTTCGGTCCCCAGGCCATGGCCTCGAGGTTGGTGGGCGGCGTGTTCGGCAAGCGGTCGAAATTGACCAGCAGCCGCTTGGTCATCGGCCGCACGTCGCCGGCGGCCAGGCTTTCGCGGCCGGCGACGTTCTCCGCCCCGACGATCTCGGCCAGATACAGCCGGCAGTGGAAGGCAAAGCGCCCCTCCCCGTCCTCTACGCCGGAGCGTTCCAGCACCAGCAGCCGGCGATCGTCCACCGCCAGGATCTCGCTGACGCCGTTGTCGCTGCGCTTGACCGGCGCGGCCTGCACGGGATCGAGACGATAGGCGTACTGGGCCGAGACCTGGCCGTCGCGATCCAGCCGGGTGATCCGGGTCAGGCCGCCGTTCAAGACGGTGGGCGCCGGCCCGTCCTGGATCAGCGGCGCCTCCAGGGCCAGCCACAGCCAGCGGCCGTCGGGCGAGAAGCTCAGGCCCTCGAAGGTCTGGTTGATGCGCGCGCCGCTCGCCTTGGCCGGATCGAAGTGAAAAGTCGTCGAGATAGCGCCCTTGAATGCGCCATCGCGATCCATGCGACGGATCATCGGGTCGAAGCCGCGCGGGGCGTCACCCTCGCTGCTCCAGACGAGGTCGCCGGCCTTGGGATCGATCCGCAACGCCTCGGCGTCGGCGCGTTCGCCCTCCCCCGCCGTGGACGGGAACGTCGATCCGTCTTGACGCCGCAGTGGTATTTGCTTCTCCACGCGTAGGACCCGCACGCCCCGCGCGTCATAATCCAGGCTTCCAACGTAGAACCGCGCCGGCGCCTTGTCCGAGCGATCGTCGGAGATCATCAGCCAGCGACCGGTCTTGGCGTCATAGTCGACACCCGAGATCCCGCCGAACGGCGCGCCGTCGACGACGATGTCCTTGGGAACGTCCAGCGCCCCGATCAGCCGCAGGTCCGGTGCGGCCAGTAAGGCCGCCGCCAGCAGCGCCGCGATCACGCCTTCGGTCCCTTCACCGACTCCCGCGCCACCAGCTCGACATTGAACACTACCCGCCGGCGCGGCTCGCCGCGGTTGCCGATGCGACGGACCAGGGTCTCGACGGCGGCGGCGGCCATGTCCTCGACCGGCATGTCGATCGTGGTCAGGGCCGGCGTGTGCAGTTGCGCCCAGGGAATGTCGTCGAAGCCGATCACCGAGACGTCGTCAGGCACGACAAGGCCCATCGAGCGGATATGGCGCATGGCGCCGATGGCGATCAAATCTGCGCCGGCGATCACGGCGGTGGCCGTGCGCGTCTCCAGCGCCGCCGCCACGGCCGGCTCCAGGTCCAGCGAGAAGGCGTTGTGGACGTGCCAGGTCAGGTTGGCCTTGTCACGCACCGTGGCGATCGCGCCCTCGGCCCGCTGGCGGGCGCTGGAGGCGGCGTGCGGGCCGGAGATGACGCCGATGTTGGTATGGCCCGCCGCGATCAGGTGCTCGGCCGCCAGTCGGCCGCCGTCGGCATAGTCGGCCTGGATGACGTCGTAGCCCGGCAGGTTGCGGTCCAGCACCACGGTCGGCACGCCCTCGATCAGGCGGCCCACCGGCCCATCGTCGGCGATCGGAAACCAGATGACCCCGTCGACGCCATGATCGACCATCAGGCTGACCGCCTGCTGCTCGGCCTCGGGCGAACCTTCGGTGTCGGTCAGGAAGACGCTGTAGCCGGCGGCCCGCGCGGCCTGGATCACCACCTGAGCCAGGCTGGGGAAGAATGGGTTGGTCAGGTCGGGCACGATCAGGCCGATGGCCCCGGTGCGCCCGGTCTTCATCGCCTTGGCGCTCTGGTTGGGACGATAGCCCAGCTGGGCGGCGACCTTGAGGATGTGCTCGCGCGTGGCCTCGCCCACCGAGCCGGCTCCGTTGATCGCGTAGGAGGCGCTGGCCAGCGAGACGCCGGCGGCCTTGGCGACCTCCTTGAGGGTCGCGCGGCGCGGAACGTCGTTGGGCGGGTCGGTCTTGGCCATGCGTCGGATTCCGTGTGCCCTCAGCACGTGAAACCTTTCATGGTTCAGGTCAACCCGCCCAAGCTGTCGTTAGAACCGCGCGCGGACCGAGACGGTGTAGGTGCGCGGCATGCCGACGAAGTAGCGGTCCAGGGTCCGGGCGTTCGGCGTCGCGGCCGTGTAGCCGAACTCCGGCTGGGTAGCGGTCGAGCCGCTGACCGCGCCGATATATTCTTCGTCCAGCAGGTTATCGACGTTGAACTGGATGCGCAGGTCCGGCGCGCCGGCGCGTTTCCAGTCATAGGTCGCCGTCAGACCGACCAGGGCGTAGCTGTCGAGCTTCTCGATCCCCAGTTCCTGGAAGGTGGTCGGCGCGACCAGATGGCCGCCGACGCGCTCGCCCACATAGCGGACATTGGCGTCCAGCTTCACGCCCGCCAGCGGCTTCCAGCCGATCTGCCCAAAGAAGCTGTCCTTGGGGATGTCGCGCACGCCAGCGCCGCCGATGATCGCCACCGAGGCCAGGGCCTTGCGGGCGTCGCTGCCCAAGGCCGGGTCGTCGTGCTTGGCGTCCTGGCGCGAGTACGAAGCGTAGAGATCGACCGGCCCGAAGTCGTAGTAGCCGGTCAGCTCGACGCCGCGCGTCTTGATCCCCGCGATGTTTACCGCCTTGGTCGCCACGTTGCCGCGGATGACTTCCTGCGGGTCGAGAACCGCCGTCGGATCGCGGGCGACGATGCCGACATTGTTCTTGAGGTCGACGTCATAGGCCTGGATCGAGAAGGCCAGGTTCGGCTTCACATAGCGCAGGCCGATGTCCAGGTTCTCGGTCGAGACCGGCGTCAGGTCCTTGGGGTTGATCACCGCCGTCGAGCCCAGGAAGGCGTCCTCGGGGATGCCGGCGAAGTTCTTGGCGTAGCCGCCGAACAGCTCCAGGGCCGGGGCCAGCTGGTAGGTCGCGCCGATCTTCGGATTGAGGTCCGAATGCTGCGAGAACTTGACGTTGGCGCGGTATTCCAGCGGCGACTTGGCGTCGTACTTGACGTTGTACCAGGTGACGCCCAGCGCGATCTTCAGCTTGTCGTCCAGGGCGCGGAACTCGTCCTGAGCGTACAGCATGGTCGTCTCGACCGTGGCCTCGCGCTCGTACTCGACATAGTTCAGCTTCGAGCGGTCGTAGGTGTCGCTCACGGCCGAGTTGAAGATCGGGAAGAAGTTGCGCTTCTCGCTGGAGTCGCCGCCTTCCCACCAGCCGCCGAAGCGCAGGTTGTGAGCGCCGAAGCGGGCCTTCACCTCGCCGGTCACGCCGTAGCGATCGCGGTCGCGCGGGGTGACCCGCATGTCGGCCGGCCCGCCGACCACATTGCTGTTGCGCAGCGTCGTGAGGGTCGGCCGCACCGCCCCGCCATTGGCGTTGTAGCCGGTCACGGCGCGCGGGTCGCCGCCGGTCAGGACGCGCTGGCGATCCTGGTAGCGGAACGACTCGCCCTTGAGGTTTTGGTAGTAAGGATTGACGTCCAGGCTGATCGTATCGCTCAGCACGATGTGCGCGTTGGCATAGCCCAGCCAGTCCTTGCGCCAGCCACCCAGCGCGCCGCCGAAGTCGATGTCGCGGGCCGGAATGCCGGTCAGGGCGTCCAGCGCCCGGTCGCTGCGCGACGCGGCCTCGAATTCGCCCTTGGTGACGATGTTGAAGTCGTTGTCGGTCTGCTCGTTGTACGAGACGCGGGCCTTCAGGAACGAGCCGTTGTCGAAGTCCTTCACGACCTTCAGCTCGTAGTGATCACGCTCCGAACCGCGGCTCTTGCGGCCGGTCCAGACGTCGTTTTCCTGGTGCGACAGGGTGAAGTAGCCCGACAGGCCCGGCGCGATCTCGCCGCTGTCGATACGGCCGTACAGCCGCTGGAAGTTGAACGAGCCGACGCCGCCCTCGATCGTCGCGCCGAAGGTCTTGCGCGGGGCGTCGGTGACGAAGTCGATGAAGCCGCCCAGGGCGAAGCGCGACGGCGCGCCGATGTCGCCCGCGCTCTGCGAGACGTTGATGCGGCCGATGTTGCTGCTTTCGATGAAGCGCTGCGGCGGCGAGCCGCCGTTGAAGCGGCTGTCGCCGGTGGGGATGCCGTCCAGGGTCAGGCCGATCTGTTCGTCGCCCAGGCCGCGCATGTAGATCTCGAACGAGAAGCTGCCGCCGCGGGCGTCGCCGGTCGAGACCTGCACGCCGGGCACCTTGACCAGGGCCTGGGTGATCTCCGCGCCCAGTGGGCGCTCCTGAATGTCCTCGGCGCCGACCGCGAAGGTAGCGCGGGTCAGGCCCGAGCCGAAGCGGACGGCGGTGACGACGACTTCGTCGAGGGTGTCGGCGGTCGGCGCCTGCTGGGCCATGGCGGGCGCCGCCATGACCAGGAACAGTGCGCTCGAAACCAGCCAGGTGGACGTCTTCATGCTCAGGCCCCCTTAAGGCGGATCCGCCGTGGCGGATGTCGGTACTGATTTAGTGAAACGTTTCATATTCGAGTTCAATGACAATTTCATCACAGCCCAGCACCGTCGATGCGACACCCATTCAGTCGACATGCATTGCTATCATGAGACATTTCAGGATTCCGCCTTGAACCACCGCCACTTGGTGAATCGGTGGCGCGCACGAGATCCTTGGAAAATTCGCCATATTTCCTTGAAACGTTTCACTCTATATCCTTGGCGAGAACGTCGTCGGAGGGGCCATGCTGGTCAACGAAACCACGCGAGCGCTGCTGGGCCTGGTCGTGTTCCTAGTCCTGGGCTGGTTGCTCTCGGAGAACAAGCGCGCCCTCCCCTGGCGCGCCGTGCTGGTCGGCCTGTCCTGCCAGATCGGCCTGGCCTTGCTGCTGACCAAGGTCCCGGCGATCACCGCCGCCTTCGCCGCCGCCACCCATGCGGTCGACGCCCTGCAGGCGGCCTCGCGCGCCGGCTCCAGCTTCATGTTCGGCTATCTGGGCGGCGGTCGCGCGCCATTCAGCGTCGAGGATCCCGGCGCGGCCTTCATCTTCGCCTTCCAGGCCCTGCCCGCCATCCTGCTGGTCGGCGCGTTGTCGGCCCTGCTGTGGCACTGGAAGGTGCTGATCTGGATCGTCCGCGGCGCGGCCTGGGCGTTCGGCAAGCTGTTCGGCGTCAGCGGCCCGGTCGGGGTCTCGACCTCGGCCTGCGTGTTCCTCGGCATGGTCGAGGCGCCGCTGCTGATCAAGCCGTTCCTGCCGCGCCTCACGCGCGCCGAGATCTTCATCATTATGGTCGATGGCCTGTCGGTGATCGGCGGCTCGATGATGATCGTGCTGGGCGCGCTGATCTCGGCCAAGGTGCCGGGCGCCTTCAGCCACCTGCTGATCGCCTCGCTGATCAGCACCCCGATGGCGATCGGCATGGCGCGCCTGATCATTCCGGGCGCCGCATCATCCGAGACCCACGAGCCTATCGTGCTGGCCAGCCCCTATCGCAGCAGCCTTGAGGCCGTCACCTTCGGCACGCTGGACGCGGTGAAAATGGTGCTGAACATTGCGGGCCTCTTGGTGGTGTTCGTCGGCCTGATCGCCCTGATCAACATGGGCCTGGGCGCCCTGCCCCACGCCGGAACGCCGCTTACATTGGGCGCGATCCTGGGCTGGCTGCTGACCCCGATCGTCTGGCTGACCGGCGCGCCGCTGGGCGAGCTGCAGGCCGTCGGCGCCATTCTGGGGACCAAGGTCGCGGCCAACGAGGTGGTGGCCTACAGCGACATGATGGCCCTGCCGCCCGGCGCGCTTAGCGACAAGAGCCTGCTGATCCTGACCTACGCCCTGGGCAGCTTCGGCAATGTCGGCAGCGTGGCCATCCTGATCGGCAGCCTGTCGGCCATGGCCCCGGAAAAGGTCGGCGAAGTGGTCGAGCTGGGCTTCAAGGCCTTGGCCGCCTCGTTCCTGACCATCTGCATGACGGCCACGCTCATGGGGATCATCGGCGGCTAGACAGCAGCGCGACAGCGGCGGCGATCCCGGTCTGGGCGGCGGCATGCGGCGAGCCTCCGTCGATCAGCGCCGCCAGGGCTGCCCCGGCGAAGGTGTCGCCAGCGCCCGTGGCGTCACCGACGTCGAGGGGCGCGACAGGCAGGTCCAGGATCTCACCGCCCGCCTCGATCAGGACGCCATCGACGCCGCGCGTCTCGAACAGGATCTGGCCAGTCGGCCGGCAACCATCGCGGCCAGCCTCCAGCCAGGCGCGCTCGCCGGCGTTGCAGAACACGACGTCGGCGCGGCCCGTCAGTTGGGCGACAAGATCAGGCGGGAAGCAGGCCGGGTCGTCCTTGGCGATCCAGGCCAGGCGCGCGGCCGGCGGCAGGACGTGCAGAAGGCGACGCAGCAACTCCGCCGGCCCGGCTGCTATAACCAGCCATGCCGCGGCATGAGCGAGGCGCACCTGCGCTTCGGTCAGCTCGGCCGCCCCCGGTCGCAGCAGGCAGCCATAGGTCCCGTCGGCGTTATAGATCAGAAGGCAGCGGGTCGAGGACGCGCCGGACCGAACGGCGACCGCATCCAATGACACCCCGGCCGCGCGGCAAGCCGCGAGGTAGGTCTCGCCGTCGAAGTCATCACCCACCCAGGTCAGCGGCGCGGCGGGGACGCCCGCTCCGACCAGAGCCGCGCCAGCATAGAGCGCCGCCCCGCCGGCGCGCGGCCAGGCGTCATTTGCCCCTTGGCGCATCATCAAGGTTCCGCGCCCGGTGAAATCGCCCTCGACCCGCGCCACGTAGTCGATCGTTGCGAAGCCCGCGACCACCACCGGTCCCGTCATGCTCATAACCCTCTCAAGCTCGCTTGACTGAAACGTTTCACTTGCTAGTTTGCAAGCATAATCTGAGCCTTGGACTTTCCCATGCAGCCCCCCGTCTTCATCGCGTTCACCGGCGTCGATCGCCTCGACCTGCTGCCCGGGATGAAGGCGCTGTCGGCGCGCTACCCGGTCGAGTGGGGCATCCTTGTCGACGCCGCCCAAGAGGGTGAGAGCGCCCTCTTCCCGGAAGCGGCTGTGCGTGACGCGCTGCTGGCGGAGCGAGACCTGCGCTGGGCGGCGCACGTATGCGGTGACGCGGCGCGGGCGATCGTCGCCGATCCGCTCACCGCCTCGCTCGCGCAGGCCGGCGTTCAGCGAGTGCAGGTCAATCACAGCTTCAAGGGCAGCACCCCAGCCCAGGCCGCCGCCGCACGCGACTATGGCCGCCGCACGGGCGTGCGGACGGTGTTGCAGTGCTCGGCCGCCTTCCCGCTGGCCCAGACCGGCGTCGACTGGCTGTACGACGTTTCGTTCGGCACGGGCATGCGCCCCGACCGCTGGCCCGCCCCGCCGCCGGCCGAGGGTCCGTTCTGCGGCTATTCCGGTGGCATCGGTCCCGAAACGGTCGAGGAGGTCCTGGCCCGCATAGCCGCCCCGACCGGCGCGCTCTACTGGATCGACATGGAGTCGGGCGTGCGCACCGACGGCGCGTTCGACCTGGACAAGTGCGAGGCCGTCTGCCGCGCGGTCTACGGATGAGCCACCCGCCCCGGCTGGTGATCCTCGACACCGATCCCGGCGTCGATGACGCCCTGGCCCTACTCTATCTGCGCGGCCGACCCGAGCTGAAGCTGCTGGCCATCACCACGGTGTTCGGCAACGCCGACGTCGAGACCACCACCCGCAACGCCCTCTATCTGCGCCAGCGCCTGGGGCTGGACGTTCCGGTCTATCGCGGCGCCGCCGCACCGCTACACGGACCGTGCGGCCCTTCGCCGGTGCATGTGCATGGCGAGAATGGCCTGGGCGATCTGGATCTCGGCGGCTTCATCGCGCCGCCCGTCGATCCGGGCGCAGCGCACGAGCGCATCATCGAGGCCGTCCGCGCTTACCCCGGCACGATCACCTTGGTCGCCATCGGTCCTGTGACCAACCTGGCCCTGGCCCTGCGCGCGGCGCCGGACATCGCCCGGCAGGTCGCCGAGGTCGTGATCATGGGCGGCGCGTTCGTTGGCGGCAACGTTACCCCCTACGCCGAAGCCAACATTCACAACGACCCTGAAGCCGCCGCCGAGGTGCTGGCCGCCGGTTGGCCGGTGACCCTGGTTCCCCTGGACGCGACGATGTCCTGCGTGCTGTCGAACACGACCGCAGCCTCGCTGGCGGAAGCGGCGGGTGACGGCGGGCGACTAGCTTACGACGTCTCGCGCGGCTACGCGGCCGCCTATGCCGAGCACGAGGGCCTCGACGGCTGCGTGCTGCATGACGTGGCAGCGCTGGCCTGGCTGGTGCGGCCCGACTTGTTCAAGGCCAACGAAGGGCCGGTGTCGATCACACTGGACGGCGAGCGCCGGGGGCAGACGAACCGAACGAACAGCCCCTCGCCGACCAAGGCCTGCCTGGCCGCTGAGGGTGCGGCGCTAGCTGAGCATTTCTGCGAAAGCCTTCAGGGCTCGACCAAGCGATAGCCGATCCCCGGCTCGGTCAGGATCAGGCGCGGGTGCGAGGGCTCGGTTTCCAGCTTCTGGCGCAGCTGACCAATGAAGACCCGCAGGTACTGCGAGTCCTGAGCGTGCGACGCGCCCCAGACCGCGACCAGCAGTTCCTTCTGCGTCAGCACCTTGCCCGGGCTCATCGCCAGGCGCGCCAGCAGCGCGTATTCCTTCGGCGACAGTCCGACCTTCTCGCCGGCGCGCGTCACCAGGCGCTTGTCCAGATCGATCTCGACCTCGCCCAGGCGGATCGGCCCTTGCGGGCTGGCCGCCTTGCCCGTGTGACGCAGCGCCGCCCGCAACCGGGCCAGCAGTTCGCCGACGCCGAACGGCTTTTCGACATAGTCGTTGGCGCCCTTGTCCAGGGCCTCGATCTTCTCGACCTCGCGGTCGCGGGCCGACAGGATCAGGATCGGACCGTCGTAGAAGGCCCGCGCCTTTTCCAGCACTTGCTTGCCGTCCATGTCGGGCAAGCCCAGGTCCAGCACCACCGCATCGGGCGACCACAGGGCCACCGCGCGCAGACCTTCCTGGCCGCTGTCGGCGCGCAGCGGCTCGTAGCCCGCCGCGTCCAGGGCCGGACCCAGGAAGCGGTGGATCTGCGGCTCGTCGTCGATGACGAGGATGCGCTGGCGCGGGTCGCTGCTCATGGCGCCGTTCATAGCAGATCGTGCGGCGTGGCGATGGTCTTGGGCAGGCTGATCAGCATGCGCGTGCCGCGCCCGTCGCGGATGGGGCTGGCGGCGGCGATGCGGCCGCCCATGGCGTCGATGAAGCCCTTGGCGATGGCCAGCCCCAGGCCCGCGCCCTGGCTGCGGTCGCTGGGCTCCTCCATGCGCCGGAACTTGTCGAAGATCCGCTCCAGCTCGGCCGGCGGCACGCCCCGCCCCTCGTCCTCGATGCTGATCACGACATTGCCGCGATCCTCATAGGCCGCCAGCTCGATCCGGCTGCCATCAGCGCTGTAGGCGATGGCATTTTCCATAATGTTGACAATGACTTGCTCAAGCAGGCTCGCGTCGATCCGCACCATGGAGAGGCGATCCGGATAGTCCCGCGACAGGGTGCGGCAGCCCAGTCGCCGCTCCACCCGCTGGGCCGCCGCGTTGAGCACGTCGCGCACGTCGGTCCAGTCGGTGCGCAGGCGCAAGGCCCCGCCCTCCAGCCGGGTCATGTCCAGCAGGTTGGCGACGTAGCGGCTGAGACGCTCGGCCTCCTCCCGGATGCTGACCAGCAGATCCTGGCGCACCGCCTTGCTCATCTTGTCGCCGAGCTCGAGCAGGGTGCTGGAGGCGCCCAGCACCGTCGACAGCGGCGTGCGCAGGTCGTGGCTGACCGAGTTCATCAGGGCCGAGCGAAAGCGGTCGGCGCGGCGCAGGGTCTCGGTCTCCAGCGCCTCGGTCGCCAGCTGCGAGCGCTCCAGAGCCACCGCGCCCTGCTCCAGCAGCGCCATGATCAGCGGCTCCTGGTCCGCGCCCGCGCCGGCCTCGACGGCCGCCACGCCGGTGCGGGCGCGTACGCCCTCCAGCGGCCAAAAGGTCCATCGCGCCTGAGGCAGCGTGCCCGTGCCGAAGCCCGCCGCCTCGCCCTTCTCCCAGGCCCAGCGGGCGGCGGCCATCTGGGCGGCGTCCAGCGCTTCCAGGCTGGGCGAGCCGGCGAAGGGCGCGATCTCGCCGTTCTCGGGCAGCAGGACCAACGCCCGCCCGCCGGCGGCGGCCGCGACCTGCTCGGCAAGGGCCTGGGCGACGGCGTCTCGCCCCGTGGCGGCCGACAGGGTCCGGCTGGCCGCCAGCAGGGTGGTCACGGCGGCGGCGCGGCGCTGCGAGCCCACGGCCTGGTCGCGGACCCGACCCGCGAGCCCGCCCGAGGCCAGGGCCACGGCCCAGAACACCACCAGGGTGATGAAGTCGGTCGGCGCCCCGATCGCCAGGCTGTAGCGCGGGGCCAGGAACAGGTAGTTGTAGACGAGAAACGCCACGGTCGCCGCCGCCAGGGCGGGTCGGAGGCCATGCAGCACGCCGGCGGCCAGCACCGCGGCCAGGAAGATCATCCCCAGGTCGACGCGGTCGGAGGCCAGATCCAGGCCCCAGGCGCACAAGGTGGCGGCCAGCACGAACTGCGCCCCGACCGCATAGCCCTGCCAGCGGCCCAGGTTCGGCGGCCGCGCCGGTCGGGGCTTGCGCTCGTGCGTCGCCTCGGTGACCACATGGACCGCGACGCCGCGCGCCTCGCGCAGCAGGGCCGCGGCCAGCGAACGCCCCAGGACCTCGCGCCAGCGGCTTTCGACCGACTTGCCCAGCACGATCTGGGTGACGTTGTTGCGGCGGGCATAGGCCATCACGGTCGCGACGATGTCGCCGCCGGTCAGGGCCACAGTCGAACCGCCCAGTTGCTCGGCCAGGCGATAGGCCTCGCGCACTTTGGCCGCGGCACCCTCCCCGGCCGCCGGACGGTCGGCGCGCTCGACATGGGCGACGATCCACGGGGCGTCCATCATCATGTCGGAGAGGCGCCGGCCCGTCCGCACCAGCGCCCCGGCCATGGCGTCGCCGCCGGCCAGGGCGAGGATCCGCTCGCCAGCGGCCCACGGCCCCTCGACGCCCCGCTCCCCCATCGCCCCGGCCAACCGGTCGGCGACCGTCTGGGCCGCGCGGCGCAGGGCCAGTTCGCGCAGCGCCGTCAGGTTCTCGACTTTGAAGAAGTTCTCCGAGGCCAGGCGCGCGGTCTCTGGGACATAGACCTTGCCGGCCGCCATCCGCTCGCGCAGTTCGTCGGGCGTGATGTCCACGAACTCGATGGCGTCGGCGCGCGACAGGGCGCTGTCGGGCACGGTCTCGCGCTGGCGCACGCCGGTGATGCGCTGGACGACATCGACCAGGCTTTCCAGGTGCTGGACGTTCAGGGTGGTCCAGACGTCGATGCCGGCGGCCAGCAGTTCCTCGACATCCTGCCAGCGCTTGGGATGGCGCGAGCCGGTCGCGTTGGAGTGGGCGTATTCGTCGACCAGCAGGATCGCGGGCTTGCGCTCCAAGGCCGCGTCGAGGTCGAACTCCATCTGCACGCGGCCGCCGTGCTCGATCGGCTTGCGCGGCATGACCTCCATGTCGCGCAGCAGGCTCTCGGTCTCGCGGCGGCCGTGGGTCTCGACCAGGCCGATCAGGACGTCCTTGCCCTGCGCCTTGCGTCGACGGGCGGCGCGCAGCATCTCGTAGGTCTTGCCCACGCCCGGCGCCATGCCCAGAAACACCTTGAGGCGCCCCCGGCTCGCCTTGTTGGCGGCGGCCAGGAGCGCCTCTGGGTCGGGACGTTTCGGTTCGTCGGCCGGCAATTACCCGCCTTTCGCAAAGCGGGCGTCGAGCGCCCGGTTCAGCGCCAGGACGTTGACCCGCGGCTGGCCGATGAAGCCCAGCAGCGGCGGCAGGACCTGGGCCTCGACCATCGCCGACACCTGTCCTTCCGGAACACCGCGCGCCTTGGCGACGCGTGGGATCTGGAAGCGGGCGTTGGCCGGCGAGATGTCCGGGTCCAGGCCCGAGCCCGAGGTCGTCACCGCGTCGGCGGGGATGGCCGTGCCGGGGTTCTCGGCCCGCAGCGCGGTCGCGTCGGCCTTCTCGCGCTCGATCAGCTTTTCGTTCAGCGGCCCCATGTTGGAGCCGCTGGACGCGCTGGCGTCATAGCCATTGCCGGCGGCCGACGGACGGCCGTGGAAGTAGCCGGGCGCGGTGAAGACCTGGCCGATCAGGGCCGAGCCGACGACCTTGCCGTCGGCGTCGCGGACCAGGCTGCCGCCGGCCTGAGCCGGAAAGGCTGCCTGGGCGACGCCGGTCACGGCCAACGGATAGGCCACGCCCAGCAGCGCGGTGAACAGGCCCATCGAAACCAGGGCCGGTCGCAGATGAGAGATCATTTCGAATCGTCCTTAGAAGCGCTTCGAAACACCGACATACAGCTGAATGTCAGGCGTGTTCCGGTTCAAGCCGAAGTTGGCGCCGCCGTCCAGTTGCAGGGTCGGGGTGACGAGATAGGCGGCCGCGACGTCGGCCGAGAATTGCGTGACTGTGTCGGCCGGATCGAAGTTGGTGAAGGTCCACAGCTCGCCGATCAGGGTCAGCTTGGCGGTGACCGGGCGCGCCAGGTTGATGGTGTTGGTCACCCCCGCGTGACGGCCGCTGCCATCGCCGTCCAGCAGCAGGTCGACCTGCGGGTTGAAGGTCAGGGTCGCGCCGTCCAGGGCGAAGCTGACCGGCAGGGCCACGCCGCCCTCGACCTTGTCGTTACCCAAGCCTTTGCCAGCCGTCGGGATCTTCACATAGGGGATCACGGCGATGGTCGCCTTGCCCTGGGCATAGACCTGGGCCTTGTAGCGGACCCAGACGTCGCCGACGCCGTCCAGCTTGTCGTCGACGCCGGGGCCACGGGTGCGGGCCTCGACATAAGGCGTCCAGGTGACCTGCAGGTCGCTCTTGTCGGTCAGACCAAACTTGAGCGTCGTGGCGGCGATCGCGGTCGTGTCGGCCTTGACGCCGCCGACCTTGTTGCGGGTCCAGTTGACGCCGTCGGCCTCGACCTGCCAGGCGCCTTGCGGGACGGTGCAGACGGCGTTCGACTTGGTCGGGCGGTCCGTGCAGATCGGGGCTTCCTGGGCCGAGGCGGCGCCGTGGAAGGCGATGGCCGAAACCGTGGCCAGGGCGAGAAACGCGAACTTCGAGTTCATGGTAGTTCAGCTTTCAGAGGAAGAGTTCAGCGGACCAGGCCGCCAGGAGAACGAGCCCGATCGCCACGACGCCGAAGAGCGTGTCCTTGACGATCGTGTTGGGGACGACCGGGCGAGGCATCAGGCCAGCCCCAGGGCCGACACCACGAGGTCGATCAGCTTGATGCCCACGAAGGGCGCGATCAGGCCGCCGATCCCGTAGAGAGTCAGGTTGCGCGACAAGAGCTTGCCGGCGCCGATGGCGCGGTACTTCACGCCCTTCAGGGCCAGCGGGATCAGGGCGACGATCACCAGGGCGTTGAAGATCACCGCCGACAGGATCGCGCTCTGCGGGCTGTGCAGGTTCATGATGTTCAGCGCGCCCAGCGCCGGCAGCGAGGCCACGAACATCGCCGGGATGATGGCGAAGTACTTGGCCACGTCGTTGGCGATCGAGAAGGTCGTCAGGGCGCCGCGGGTGATCAGCATCTGCTTGCCGACCTCGACGATCTCGATGACCTTGGTCGGGTCGCTGTCGAGATCCACCATGTTGCCGGCTTCGCGGGCGGCCTGGGCGCCGGTCTGCATGGCCACGCCGACATCGGCCTGGGCCAGCGCGGGCGCGTCGTTGGCGCCGTCGCCGCACATGGCGACCAGGCGGCCCTTGCCCTGCTCTTCCCGGATCAGCCGCAGCTTGTCCTCGGGGGTCGCTTCGGCCAGGAAGTCGTCGACGCCGGCTTCCGAGGCGATGGCGGCGGCGGTCACGGGGTTGTCGCCGGTGATCATCACCGTGCGCAGACCCATGCGGCGCAGGTCGGCGAAGCGTTCCTTCACGCCCGGCTTGACCACGTCCTTCAGGTGGATGACGCCGACCAGGACGCCGTCCTCGCTGACCGCCAGCGGCGTGCCGCCCGAGCGGGCGATACGGTCGACGGCGGCGGCGATCTCGCCCGGAATGCTCTTGGGCTCCAGCGCCAGCGAGCGATAGACGGCGTCGACCGCGCCCTTGCGCCAAGAACGGCCATCGTGGTCCAGGCCCGACTGACGGGTCTGGGCCGTGAACGGAATGGCCGTGGCGCCGGCGGGTTGCTCGACGATCAGGCCACGGCCGCGGGCCAGCTCGACGATCGAGCGGCCTTCCGGCGTCTCGTCGGCCAGCGAGGCGATCAGCGCCGCCTTCAGGGCCGCGTCGGGACGCACGCCGGGGGCCGGGACCACCTCGACCGCCATGCGGTTGCCGAAGGTGATGGTGCCAGTCTTGTCCAGCAGCAGGGTGTCGACGTCGCCGGCCGCTTCCACGGCCCGGCCCGAGGTGGCCAGGACGTTGACCTTCAGCAGGCGGTCCATGCCGGCGATGCCGACGGCCGACAGCAGACCGCCGATGGTCGTCGGGATCAGCGTGATGAACAGCGCGCCCAGCACCAGCGGATCCAGGACCACGCCCGAGAACTTGCCCAGGCCCAGCAGGGTGACCACCGCGATCAGGAAGATCAGGGTCAGGCCGGCCAGCAGCACGGCCAGGGCCACCTCGTTCGGCGTCTTGCGGCGGTCCGCGCCCTCGACCATGGCGATCATGCGGTCGAGAAAGGTGTTGCCCGCCTCGGCGGTGACCCGCACCTTCAGCCAGTCGGAGACCACCGTGGTGCCGCCGGTGACGGCCGAGCGGTCGCCGCCGCTTTCGCGGATCACCGGCGCGCTTTCGCCGGTAATGGCCGCCTCGTTGACGCTGGCCATGCCCTCGACGATCTCGCCGTCGGTGGGAATGACGTCGCCGGCCTCGACCAGGATGATCTCGCCCACGCCCAGCTTGTGGGCCGGAGTCGGGACATAGGTCCCGGTCGTGGGATCGACCAGCAGCTTGGCCTTGGTAGTCACGCGGGTGGCGCGCAGGCTGTCGGCGGCCGCCTTGCCGCGCCCTTCGGCGACGGCTTCGGCTAGGTTGGCGAACAGCACGGTCGCCCACAGCCACAGCGCGATCTGGATGGCGAAGCCGGCCGGCTGCTGGGTCGCCACCGCCGCGACCGCCGAGACGGTCGACAGCAGGGCCACGATCCAGGTCGCGAAGATCACCGGATTGCCGGTCAGCTTGCGCGGGTCGAGCTTGAGGAAGGAGTCCTTGGCCGCGCGAGCCAGGACCGGGCCGGAAAGACCGCCGGCACGGATGTCTATAGCGCTCATGAGTGCACCGTTCAGCGGAGGGCCGCGACCGCGCCAAGCACCTGGAAGTGCTCGACGATCGGTCCCAGCGCCATCGCGGGGAAGAATTGCAGGCCGCCCAGGATCAGGATCACCCCGACCAGAAGGCCGACGAACAGACCGCCATCGGTCGGCAGCGTGCCGGCGGACGGGGCGAGCTTGGGCTTGGCGACCAGGGCGCCGGCGATGGCCAGCACAGCCACGATCGGCAGGAAGCGGCCCATGGCCATCGCGATGGCCAGGGTGACGTTCCACCAGGGCGCGTTGGCGGTCAGGCCGGCGAAGGCCGAGCCGTTGTTGGCCGTGCCGGAGACATAGGCGTAGAGAATCTCCGACAGGCCGTGCGGCCCCTCGTGCATCAGGCCCTTCAGCGCCTCGGGCAACACCGCCGACACGGCCGAGAAGCCCAGCATCGACAGCGGGATGACGATCACGGCCAGGATCGCGAACTGGATCTCTCGGGCCTCGATCTTCTTGCCGAGGTATTCCGGCGTGCGGCCAACCATCAGGCCGGCGACGAATACCGCCAGCAGGGCCATGACGACCATGATCGCGATGCCCGAACCGATGCCGCCCGGCAGGATCTCGCCCAGCTGCATCAGGAACATCGCGATGCCGCCGCCCAGCGGCATCAGGCTGGAGTGCATGCCGTTGACCGAGCCGTTGGAAGCGCCGGTGGTCATGGCGGCCCAGGCGGCGGTCGACGGCGCGCCGAAGCGGACCTCCTTGCCCTCCATGTTGACCGACGTATCCACGCGGGCCGCGACCTGGGCGGGCGGGGCTTGCGTCTCGGTGGCGTAGATGCCCGCCGCGCCGGCGAACAGCAGCACCGAAGCGGCCATCACCAGGGCGCGAACCTCCTTCTTGGCCATGACCATGCGGCCAAAGGCGAAGAAGGCGGCCCAGCCCAGCATGTTGATCGAGATCGCCGTGATCAGGTTGGTCAGCGGCGTGGGGTTCTCGAACGGGTGCGCCGAGTTGGCGTTGAACACGCCGCCGCCGTTGATGCCCAGCATCTTGACGGCTTCCTGCGACGCCACGGCGTAGAGCGAGATCTTCTGCTCGGCGCCTTCCAGGGTGGTGGCGGTGACGCCGGCTGACAAGGTCTGCGGCAGGCCCAGCGCGACCAGCAGCACGGCCACGACGAACGAGACCGGCAGCAGCACATAGAGCGTGGTGCGGATCAGGTCGGCCCAGAAGTTGCCGACGCCCTCGCCGCGGTTGGCGACGAACGCGCGCGCCAGGGCCGCGGCCACGGTCGCGCCGGTGGCGGCCGAAACGACGTTCTGGGTCGTCAGCACCAGCATCTGGCTGAGCGTCGACATGGTCGTCTCGCCCGCATAGCTCTGCCAATTTGTGTTGGTGACGAAGCTGATGGCGGTGTTGAACGCCAGATGGCCCGACAGGCCGGGGAAGCCTTGCGGGTTCAGCGGCAGCACGCCCTGCAGGCGCAGCACCAGATAGGTCAGGACGAAGCCGACCAAGTTGAAGGCCAACAGCGCCAGGGCGTAGCCGTGCCAGCTCTGGCTCTTCTTGGGATCGACGCCGCAGGCGGTGTACAGGAGCGCCTCGACCGGACGCAGGATCGGATCGAGGAAGGTCCGCTCGCCTTTCCAGACGCGCGACATGAAAACGCCCAGCGGCCAACCGATGGCGACCGCCAGGCCTAGGGTCAGGGCAATTTCCGCCCATCCTTGCCAAGTCATTTGAGGAGGTCCGTCAGAACTTGTCGGGGCGCATCATCGCCGCGACCATGTAGCCGGCGACGACGATCGCCCCGGCCGCCCACAAGAGGTTCACCAGCATGGTCAGACGCGCCTCAGCGCGCCGACGAAGCCGGCAAATAGTGCGAAGAGGACCAAGCCTCCCCCCACGAACATCAGATCAGCCATCTCGGCCTCCGTTTCATTGGAGGCGGGTGGACCACGGCGCCGCGTAAGGGCTCCATGTGGAAGCGGGGCCGCGATGTAAGGACGGCGTAAAGATCGCGCAGATCGCCGCGAGCGGTTCGTCACGAGCTTGACAACACGTGGGTCGCCGAGACAGATCAAGAAATTGATATGTTATATCATCACGATTCGTATTCGTGATGCCGCGTGGGGATCCTGCCGATGACACCGAAGACCGACCGCTCCGCTCTGCTGGCGAGCTCGATGCTGGCCGCCGCCCTGCTGGCCTCCCCCGCCTTCGCCGACGAGACGGGTGACGAGAACACCGCAGTCAGTTCGGTGACGATCGAGGGTCAGCGCGGGTCCTATGCGGCCAAGACCATCACCCTGGGCGGCAAGGAGCCGGTGTCGCTGCTGGAGACGCCCAACACCGTCAGCGTCATCACCCAGCAGCGCATCCAGGACCAGAACTTGGTGACCATGGTCGACGCCCTGGCCCAGACGCCCGGCGTCTATGTCAGCACCTGGGACGGCCTGATCGGCCAGATCCGTTCGCGCGGCTATCTGCTGGACGTCTCGTATGACGGCCTGCCGGCCTGGAACAGCGGCCAGGCCCAGGAATTCGACCTCGTCGTCTACGAGCAGATCGAAGTGCTGCGCGGCCCCGCCGGCATCTTCAAGGGTTCGGGCCAGCCGGGCGGCACCGCCAATTTCGTGCGCAAGCGCGCCCCGTCCAAGTTCGCCGCCTCGGTCGCCGCCTCAGCCGGGACCTGGGACAACTACCGCGCCGAGGTCGACATCGGCGGCCCGCTGGCGATGGACGGCCGGCTGCGCGGCCGCTTCGCCGGCTCGTACCTGGATCGCGGCTTCTATACCGACCGCTCGCACGAGGAGAAGGTCGTCGCCTATGGCGCGCTGGACTTCGACATCACCGAGCGGACGATGGCCTCGGCGATGGTCACCTACCAGGACGACCGGGGCGAGGCGATGAGCATGGGTCTGGCCAATTACTTCCTGGCCGGCAACCCGCTGCACAACCAGTTCCTGAACGTGCCGCGCTCGACCAACCAGTATCCGGACTGGAACCTGAACGTCTACGAGACGCTCGAATACGCCGCCGACATCCGCCACCAGATGGCCAATGACTGGGTGCTGCGCGCCAAGGCCACCGTCCGCGAGCAGCGCAAGATCTTCCGCGACGGTTATCCCACGCCCGGCATCGGCCTGAACCCGGTCACCGGCCGCTTCTCCAGCTACAACCGGCGTGAGAACGACGGCACGACGGACCGCACGGGCCTGGACTTCTACGCCTCAGGGCCACTGGACCTGTTCGGCCGCCGCCACACCCTGACGGTGGGCTACAGCTACGAACTCTACGACAACGAATACACGACCATCACCAACGTGCCGTACACGGGGACGCCCGCCGGTTCGGGCATCGCGCTGGGCGATGCGGCCAACATCCCGCTACCCAACTTCGTGCACAACAACGGCGGGATCACCCGCACCGAGCAAAGTGGCTTCTACGGCCAGGGCCGGTTCTCGATCACCGACGCCCTGAGCGTGGTGATCGGGGCGCGGGTCAGCGACTTCGACTCCAAGTTCCGCAACATCGCGCCCAACCCCAGCCCGACGGCCTTCTCCAGCCAGGGCAAGAAAGACGGCGTCGTCACCCCCTATGGCGGGATCGTCTACTACCTGCGGCCCAACATCACCCTGTACGGCAGCTATTCGGACATCTTCATCCCGCAGACGGCGCTGAAGTGGAACGACAATGGCGGCACGCCGCTGGATCCGCGGGTCGGCAAGCAGCTGGAGGCCGGGATCAAGGGGACTTTCTTCAACGAGGGCCTCAACGCCTCGCTGGCCGTGTTCCGCACCCGCGACATCAACCGTTCGTTCGCCGACACCGCCCATCCGGGCTTCTTCCTGCAACTGGGCGAGGTCGAGGTGCGCGGCGTCGACGCCGAGGTCACGGGCCGTCCCCTGCCCGGCCTGGACCTCTCCATCGGCTACTCGCTCCTCGAGACCGAACACCTGGAGAACGCCAACAAGGCCCTGATCGGCACGGCCTTCGACACTTGGGAGCCCAAGCACACCCTGAAGGCCTTCGCCAAGTACAGCCCCAGCGCGCCCGGCTGGGACCGCGGCTGGATCGCCGCCGCCGTCCACGCCCAGAGCACCTTCATCGGCGGCGGCGTGGTCGGCATGCGCGAGCAAAAGCCCTACGCGATCCTGGGCCTGCATGGCGGCTATGCCCTGACGCCTAAGCTGTCTCTGTCGGCGTCGCTGAACAACGTCTTCGACAAGCACTACTATGCCCGGGTCGGCGGCCCGAACACCTACAACACCTTCGGCGACCCGCGGAACCTGACCGTGGCCCTGCGGGCGCGGTTCTGATGGCCTCCGCCACCCTGGCCGTCGCGCGCAACCAGCTCAGCCTGATGGCGCGCGACAATCGCCTGCGGCTGCTGGCCGTGGCCGTGCTGCTGCTGGCGGTCGCCTCGCTCGCCACCGGCGCCGCGCGGCTTCAGGCCCAGCTCGCCGAGCGGCAGGCCGCCACCCGGCAGGACCAGGCCATCTGGGACGCCCTGGGGCCGATCAACCCGCACGGCGCGGCCCATGCCGGCCGCACGGTCTATGCGCCCCTGTCGTCGCTCTCGGTGTTCGAACCCGGGCTCAGCGACCAGCTGGGTTCATCGGTCAAGTTAGAGGGGCATTCGCAGAACCCCTCCCGCGACCGCCCCATGGAAGGCGGCACGGCGATCAGCCGGTTCGGCGGCTTCTCGGCCGCCTGGGCGCTGCAGGTGGCCGCACCGCTGCTGATCATCCTGGCCGGCTTCTCGGTGTTTTCCGGCGAACGGGCGCGCGAGCGTCTGCGTCAGGAACTGGGCGCCGGCGCCTCGGCGCGGACGCAGGTGTTCGGCCGGCTGATCGGTCTGGCCGCCGCGAGCGGCCTGCTGCTGGCGGCCTTCGTCGGCGTCGGCGGCGGCATGCTGGCGGGGGCCCGCGGGCGGTGGCGGGAAGGTGGGGGCCTGCTGGCCATGGGCGCGGGCTATGGCCTCTACCTGCTGATCTTCGTCGCGCTCACCATCGGCGTCTCGGCTCTGATGGTCTCGGCGCGCGGAACGCTGGTGACCCTGCTGGCCTTCTGGGCCGCCGCGACCTTGCTGATCCCCCGCGTCGCGCCCGCCGTGGCCGAGACCCTGCGCCCGACGCCCAGCGCCCCGGCCTCCGAACCCGCCGTGACCGACGAGGCCAAGAACGGCGTCTCCGGCCACGACCCGGCCGACGAGCGCCTCGCCGCCTTGAAGGAAAGCCTGCTGAAGCAGCACGGCGTGACCAAGGTCGAGGACCTACCGTTCAACTTCGACGGCGTGGCCCTGGAGTTCGGCGAGAAGAACTCCACCGACACCTATAACCGCCACTACGATCGGCTGTTTGGCGCCTATCGCCAGCAGGACGCGATCCAGCAGGCCTTCAGCCTCGCTTCGCCCACCATGGCCGTGACGCCCTGGTCGCGGGCCTTCGCCGGCTCGGACTTCGCGGCCCATCGCGTCTTCCTGCGCGAGGCCGAGACCTATCGCTACAGCCTGATCCAGGCGCTGAACCGCGACGTACGGGTCAACAAGCCCAAGACCGCCGATCCCTACAAGGCCGACGTTTCGGCGATCGCCGAGGGCCTGGCCTTTGCGCCCCGCCTCGCATCGCCGGCGCAGGCCTGGGCCGCTCAGAAACTGAACCTGCTGATCCTGGGCGCCTGGGCGGCGGCCGCCCTGGCCTTCGCCGCCTTCGCCGCCCGCCGACTGGAGCGCACGGCATGAGCCCCCTGACCGCCGTCACCCGTCACGAGCTGCGTCGGGCGCTGCGCGACCGCGCCCTGCCCTGGCTGCTCGTGTTGTTCGCAGCCCTGGCCGCCTACGGCGCCTGGAACGGCGCGCAGTGGGCGCACAAGCGCGCAGAGACTGTCCAGCTGCTCCAGGACGAGATCTCGCCCATGCTGGAGCTGCGCCGCAAGCAGCTGGCCGAGGCCAAGCCGGGCGAGTGGCCGTTCTCGGCCACGCCGCAGGTCGCGCCGTTCCGCCTGACCCTGTCGCCGGGCGCCATGGCCGCCCTCTCGATCGGCCAGGCCGAGGCCTATCCCTATGCCGCGCGGATGATCCCGCTTGAGAACATCACCATGTTCGATCCCTTCAAGCTGGACGTCGACAATCCGGCGGTGCGGGCCGCCGGCCGCTTCGACCTGGCCTTCGTGATCGTCTTTGTCCTGCCGCTGGTGCTGCTGGCCGGGACCTTCGACCTCTGGTCGCGGGAGCGCGAACGCGGCGTGGCGGCGATGGTGCTGTCGCAGCCGGTCGGGCCGATGACCCTGCTGGCCGGTAAGGCCCTGGCGCGGGCGATCGCGCTGCTGGCCCCGGCGACGATCATCGTCCTGGCGGCGCTGGTCGCCGTCGGTGCGGGCCACCCGCTGGGCCTGCTGACGACGGCGATCATCATGCTGGCCTATGGCCTCTTCTGGATCGCCCTGGCCGCGCTGATCAACGTTTTCGCCAAGCGCTCGACCGAGGCCGCCTTGGCCGGCGGCGCGGCGTGGCTGGCCATCGTGGTGTTGGCGCCTGCGCTGGCCCTGGCGGCGGCCAATGTCGTCGCGCCCGCCCCGTCGGAGCTGCGGTTCTCGGCGGCCTACACCCAGCAGAGCCGCGCCATCCGCACCGAGCAACGCCTGGCGCGCGAGGCTCTGGATCCCGAGGTCATCGTCGATCCCGCCCCCAAGATTCCCAACCGCATCCGCCGCTTCTTCACCGAGCGGACGATTGAGGACTTGCGCCTCACGCCGCTGATCGACGGCCAGCTCCAAGCCCGCGCCGAGCGTCGACAGGCGCTGGACACTCTGCGCCTGCTCCTGCCGTCGGTCGCGGCGCAAGACGCTCTGGACCGCATCGCCGGCGCCGATGCCGACCGCGCGGTCGCCTTCCAGGACCAGTCGATGGCCTTCATGGGCCGGGCCAAGGCCTGGCTGGGCCATCGCCTGGAATACGACCTGATCATGCGCTCGGAGGACTACGACCAGCTGCCGCGCTTCGTGTTCGCCGAGACGCCGGGCGGTCCCTTCCAGGCCAAGCTGCTGGTCGACTTGGCCGTCCTGATCGCCTTCACCCTGTTCCTCGTCGCCGGCGCCGTGCTGAACCGCCGCGCCGCCGCCAGCCTTTAAGAGACACCGCCATGTTGACCGCGACCGGACTGACCAAGACCTATGGCGCCCACACCGCCCTCGCCGGGCTCGACCTGACCGTCGCCCCCGGAGAGATCTACGGCCTGCTCGGCGCCAATGGCGCGGGCAAGTCGACGACGATCAAGCTGTTCCTGGGCCTGCTGCAGCCCGACGCCGGCTCGGCCACCATAGACGGCATCGACGTCGCCAAGGACCCGATGCAAGCGCGGCGGCGGCTGCTCTACATCCCCGAGATGGTGGCGTTGTACGACGAGCTGACCGGCCTGGAAAACCTCGCCTATTTCGCGGAACTGGGTCAGGTCGAGGACCGCTCGCCGACGCGGCTGAAGGCCTGCCTGTCCGAGGCCGGCCTGCAGGACGGCGCGTTCGATCGCCGCGTGTCGAGCTATTCGAAGGGCATGCGCCAAAAGGTCGGCATCGCCCTGGCCATCGCCAAGCAAGCCAAAGCTCTACTACTGGACGAGCCGACCTCGGGCCTGGACCCGCAGGCCTCGGCCGAATTCCACGACCTGCTCAGCCGTCAGCGCGACCGCGGCGCGGCGATCCTGATGGCGACCCACGATCTCTTCCGCGCGCGCCAGGTCGGCGACACCATCGGCCTGATGCGGGCCGGCCGCCTGCGCCGTGTGCTGCCGGCCGCCTCGGTCACGGCCCAGGACCTGGAGGCGCTCTATCTAGAGGAGATGAGCACCGCCGCCTGAGCCTATTCAGCGGCGTACACCACCGGGTGCACATGGGCCCACAGGTGCGCGCGGTAGGTCTCGAAGCACTGCTCGCCGCAGATCAGCCGCATCACGGCTCCTTCGGCGATGAAGCGGGCCCGCGAGGGATCTTCGCTCACCAGCGGGATCAGCGCCTCTGCGTTCCAGGCCTTGGAGTGCTCGATGTCCAGCTGGGCGTGCAGGGCGAAATACTTGCGGGCCTCGGGCGACACCCCGACGCGCTTGAGACCGGCGTCGACGCAGGCCACGCGGGTCGGGGCGGTCAGTTCGACGACGCCCAGAGCGCCGATCGACTGCCAGACATAGCGCCGCGTGGTGGCGAAGGCGGTCATGGTGTTGGCCAGACACAGCGACTGCCACAGCGTGCTGTCGATGGTCGGGGCAAGGCCCAGCGTCGCCGTCGTGCGCGACAGCATCGGGCCGTGCATGCCCTTGGCGCTGCCGCGGCCCATCTCGTCCCAATAGTTGCGGGCCAGTTCCAGCTTGGCGCGGTCGGGGACCTTGACCTGGGTCATGGCCACCAGATCGTCGAAGCCGGCTTCGCCGGCCGCTTCCTGGGTCAGGAACCACTTGAGATCGTCCAGCGAGGCGGCGCCTTCCAGCCAGTCGAACAGCGGGTCCCATTGGCCTGGACCGTGATCCTTCAGCGCCTCGAACCAGGCGATGAAACCCTCGGGGCCGGTAGGGACCTCGGCGATCAAAGGCGCGATCTGCGCGCGGAAGGCCTCGACGAATTCGCCTTCCAGCCGGAGCATGCGGGCGTTCTCGTCCAGCGCGCGCCGCCAGTCGTCGCTGGGCTCGGCGGGCGCCAGCCGCTCATGGTTCCAATGAGCCAGACCCCGGTGCAACGCCTCGGCATCGGGGAACCGCGGGCTGAACACGCCCAGGCGCGAAAGACGTTCGCCTCCAAACACTCTACGCTCTCCATCGCATCGCCGGCCTGCGCCCCGGCGAGGGTCAAACGAGGCTCCGGCGAGGGCGTTCCACTGTCGGTCAGCCGACAGGAAGCGCCCTTAAGCAATTGAGTTCGATCAGGAACCTAGCGGTATTCTCGGAGTTGGCGGCGCCTTGCACCTTGGGATCCCGACGCGGCCGGACCATATTGACCTCATGCTCCCGCACCGCGTTCGCGTCATTGATCTGGAGACCGCCGGAACCGCCGCGCACGAGGTCTGCGAGATCGGCTGGCAGGACGTCGTGCAGGGCCAGGACGGTCGTTGGGCCGTCAATGACGAGCGTGGCGCAAGGTTTGTGGATCCCGGTAGTGCGATCTCGCCGCAGACCATGGCGGTGCATCACATCCTCGACGCCGACGTGGCCGGCGCCGGCTTCTGGAAGGATGTCGCGCCAAGCGTACTGCGCCCCGAGGGCGGCGTGCTGGCCCTGGCCGCGCATCGGGCGGCCTTCGAGCAGCGGTTCTGTACGCCGCGCCTCTCAGGCGGCGCGAACTGGATCTGCACCTGGAAGTGCGCGCTGCGCCTATGGCCGCAGCTTCCGAGCTTCTCGAACCAGATGCTGCGCTACGTACGAAAGCCCGAGGGTCTGGACCACGCGACCGGCCTGCCCGCGCACCGGGCGATGCCCGACGCCTATGTCACCGCCCACCATCTGCGCGACATGCTGAACGCGGCTTCGGTCGAGCAACTGCTGGCCTGGAGCCGCGAGCCCGGCCTGCTGCCGCGCGTCCCCACCGGCGCCGACCGTGGCCGGCCTTGGAGCGAAGTCGGAAGCGAGGCGCTGCAAGCCCTGGCCCGCGAACGCGATCTCGACGTGCGCTTCAGCGCCGAGACCGAGCTGCGGCGTCGCGGCCAGCTTCCTGAGAAGACCGCGACGCCGCCGGCTCAGCAGCGACTGCTCTAGCGGATCGCGTTGAACGCCGCCGTCAGGCGCTTCTTGACCAGGCCCGGCGTCGTGGCGACGCTGGCTTCGGCGGCCGCAGCGTTGGGCTTGCCGTCGCCGACCTTGGCCACGAACACCATGCCCATGCCCCAGTGCGGCGTGCACTTGAAGCCGTAGACGCCCGACTTGGCCAGGGTGACGACGACTTCCTTGTTCAGCGCGCCCTTGACCGGCGCGAAGCCCGGAGGGGCCATGCCGGGGATCGAGGCCACGTCGTGACCCGGATCGGTCGGGATGAAGCGGATGGTGTCGCCCGGCTTCAGCTTGGCGCTGGACGGTTCGAAGACCATCATGCCTTCCGCCCCGCGGTTCAGCATCTTGACCTTGAGCTCGGCGGCCCCCGCCACGTTCGCGAACGTGATGACCCCGGCGATCGCGCCGAGCGCGAGAACGGACTTCAACATGGGAATTCCTGGGTTGTGCGATCGGGCTGATCCGCCCGGTGCAGCCCTTCTAGGATCTCGCGCCGCCCCGAACTTTGCGCAGGCGCAAACCCACGCCCCATAAACGTCATTTCCGGCAGGATGCGACGGAACGCCACGTCGGGAAGCTACGCCCTATTAGGCACGACGGGCGCAGGTTGCGCGCGTCACAGGGACCCGTGTTATGTCGCACTCCAAGATCATCGCCCTCGAACCCAGATCCCCGATCCTGGCGTATGAGAACGAAGGCCTGGCCGACGAAGAACACGACCTGCTGGAGGAACTGGCCGAGACCCTGGCCAGCATGCCGCGCGGGATGTGCATGATCGACGAGGAGGCCCGGCTGATCTTCTGCAACGCGGCTTTCGCGGCGATGTACGGCCTGCCCACCAGATTGACCCAGCCCGGTACGACGCGCGCCGAAATCGTTGCGTTCTGCGTCCCGCGCTTCGCCGCGACGACGGTCAATGTCCGCGACCAGCTGGCGCTCGACGACCGAGCCGGTCCCGACGACACGGTCATCGGCGAGTACTGGATCAACGAGAACCGCCGGGTGCGCGTGTCGCACACCAAGATCGCCGGCGGCGGCTATGTGGCCATGCACGAGGAGATCGACGTCGCCGCCCTCCTCGCTCTGGAGATGGAAGAGGCCTGAAGGCCTATTCCCCGGACTTCGGCGCCCAGTCCTTGTTGATGAGCAGGGCCGCCAGGGTGCAGGCCACGCCCGAAAGCAGATAGGCCCCGACCGACCACAGGCCGAAACGCGTCGCCAGGAACAGGGCCACCAGCGGCGCAAAGCCCGCGCCGACCAGCCAGGCCGAGTTGGCGACGATCGCCGCGCCGGTATAGCGGTGATGGGCCGGGAAGCTGCTGTTGACCACGCCCGAGGACTGGCCGAACGCCAGGCCCAGCAGGGCGAAGCCAGCGATCATGTAGATCGACTCGCCCAGACCGCCGGCGTTCAGCAGTTGCGGGGCGAAGCCACTGTAGGCGCCGATCATCACGGCCGAGACGCCCAGAACGGCGCGGCGGCCGACGCGGTCGGCGATCACGCCCGAGGCCAGCATGGCCAGCACGCCGATCACCGCCCCGACGGCCTCGATGGCCAGGAAGCGGATCGGCTCTTCACCGGCGCGCAGGGTCACCCACGACAGCGGGAACACGGTGACGAGGTGGAACAGCGCGAAGCTGGCCAGCGGCGCCATGGCGCCCAGCGCGATCGTGCGCCACTCCACAGCCACCGTCTTGAACGGCGGCGACGGCTGCAGCTCCTGGCTCTCGAAGAGGCGCTCGAACTCGGGCGTGGCGACCAGGCGCAGGCGGGCGAACAGGGCCACGACGTTGATGGCCAGGGCCACGAAGAACGGATAGCGCCAGCCCCACGACAGGAAGTCGGCCGGCGACAGGATCGAGATGAAGTAGGCGAACAGACCGGTGGCGACCAACAGGCCCAGCGGCGCGCCCAGCTGCGGAATCATCGCGTACCAGCCGCGGCGATCCTTGGGCGCATTGAGCGAAAGCAATGACGGCAGGCCATCCCAGGCGCCGCCCAGCGCCACGCCCTGGGTGAAGCGGAACACGGCCAGCAGAACCGCCGACCAGACGCCGACCGTCTCGTAGCTGGGCAGCAGCGCCAAGGCCATGGTCGAACCGCCCAGCAGGAACAGGGCGATGGTCAGCTTGACCCCCCGTCCGTGCTTGCGATCGATGGCGGTAAACAGCAGCGTCCCGAACGGACGACCGATGAAAGCCAAGGCAAAGACCGCGAACGAGTAGAGCGTCCCGGTCACTGCGTCTACGTAAGGGAAGATGAGCGCCGGAAAGACCAGCACCGACGCCAGAGCGTAGACGAAGAAGTCGAAGAACTCGCTCGTACGCCCGATAATCACGCCAATAGCGATCTCTCCGGGGGCGACTCGGTGGTCGTCAGCGGTCACCAGCCGGGCGTCGCGCTCGAGCTGAGTCGAGTTCGAGGCTGCGATCGAGTCAGTCATGCGTCACGTCCTGGGGTTGGCTCAAGGCGCGGATCGTGCAATCCACCGGTCCGATTGATCGCTACATATTGCGCTAGCGAAAAGATTGTACAACTCTGAAAGCAGCCGGAATGAGCAGCCTGATGGTCCCCTCATGCGCTTAAGCTTCCCAGGTCTTGGGCGACATGCCCGCGTTATCCCAATTGCCCTCCTCGTTCTCTTGTCGGGGTGCGAGCGGGCCGTGCTGGACCCTGCCGGGGACATCGCGCTGCAACAGCGTAATCTGATCTACATTTCAACGGGACTGATGCTGCTGATCATCGTCCCGGTGATGATCCTGATCGTCGTTTTCGCCTGGCGCTACCGCAAAGGTGGTGACGGCACCTATGATCAGAAGTTCCACCACTCGACGACCCTGGAGCTGGTGATCTGGTCGGCGCCGCTGCTGATCATCATCGCCCTGGGCGCCCTGACCTGGTCCAGCACCCACCTGCTCGACCCCTTCCGGCCGCTGGACCGCATCTCGGCCGAGAAGCCGATCGATCGCAACGTGGCGCCGCTGCGGGTGCAGGTCGTGGCCCTGGATTGGAAGTGGCTGTTCATCTACCCCGAGCAGGGCGTGGCCACGGTCAACGAACTGGTGCTGCCGGTCGACCGCCAGGTGCGGTTCGACATCACTTCCACCAACATGATGAACACCTTCTACGCCCCCACCCTGGCGGGCATGATCTACGCCATGCCGGGCATGCAGAGCACGCTGCACGCGGTGCTGAACAAGCCGGGCGAATACGAAGGTTTCTCGGCCAACTACAGCGGCGCGGGTTTCTCGGACATGCGCTTCAAGCTGCGCGGCGTCGACCAGGCCGGCTTCGACCGCTGGATCGGCGAAACCAAGGCCAGCATCAAGACGCTACAGACGCCACAGTATCTGGCGCTGGAAAAGCCTAGCGAGAAGGTCCCCGTGGCGCGCTACGGCAGCGTCGAGTCCGGCATCTTCAACCGCATCGTCAATCGCTGCATCACGCCGGGCACCACCTGCATGAGCGCGACGATGAAGCACGACGGCAAGCAGCATGGTCTGGTCCCGCCGCGCGGCGGCGAGCACCAGCACGGCGCCCCGCCCGAGGGCGCGGTGTTCAAGGAGCCGCACGAGATTGCGCCGGGCACGAACGTGACCAAGCCGCGCGCCCCGAACCCGCCAGGCAACCAGGCGCCTGCTTCGCCGAAGAACCGCGACATGTCTTCCTTAACGCCAGCGCTTGCGCACGGCCGGTCGATCGGAGCCTAAGCTGATGTTCGATCAGACCCTCGCGAAGACCATTTTCGGACGGCTGTCCTGGGAATCCTTCCCGATCCACGAGCCGATCCTGCTGGTCACCTTCATCGTCGTGATGCTGCTGGGCGTCGGCCTGCTGGCGGCCGTGACCAAGTTCAAGCTCTGGGGCTATCTCTGGCATGAGTGGTTCACGTCGGTGGACCACAAGAAGATCGGGATCATGTACATGATCCTGGGCATCATCATGCTGCTGCGCGGCTTCGCCGACGCCGTCATGATGCGCCTGCAGCAGGCCATCGCCTTCGGGGCCAACGAGGGCTACCTCAACGCCCACCACTACGATCAGATCTTCACCGCCCACGGGACGATCATGATCTTCTTCGTGGCCATCCCGCTGGTGGTCGGCCTGATCAACTACGTCATGCCGCTGCAGATCGGGGCGCGCGACGTGGCCTTCCCGTTCCTCAACAACTTCAGCTTCTGGCTGACGGCGGCCGGCGCCATCCTGGTGATGATCTCGCTGTTCGTCGGCGAGTTCTCGCGCGCCGGCTGGCTGAACTACGTCCCCGTCGCCAACCTGCAGAACAGTCCAGACACAGGGCCAGACTACTATCTATGGGCCCTGCAGATCGCGGGTGTCGGCACCACTCTGTCGGCCATCAACATGGTCGCGACCATCCTGAAGATGCGCGCGCCTGGCATGACCATGATGAAGATGCCGGTGTTCGTCTGGACGGCGCTGTGCAGCAACGTCCTGGCCATCGCCATCTTCCCGGTGCTGACCGGCGCCTTCGCCCTGCTGATGCTGGACCGCTATCTGGGCATGAACTTCTTCACCAATGATCTCGGCGGCAACCCGATGATGTATTGGAACCTGGTGTGGATCTGGGGCCATCCAGAGGTCTACGTGCTGGTCCTGCCGGTCTTCGGGATCTATTCGGAGATCACCTCGACCTTCTCGGGCAAGCGCCTGTTCGGCTATTCGTCGATGGTCTACGCCACGGTGGTCATCACCATCCTGTCGTACTTGGTCTGGCTGCACCACTTCTTCACCATGGGTTCGGGCGCCAGCGTGAACTCGTTCTTCGGCATCGCCACGATGGTGATCTCGATCCCGACCGGGGCCAAGATCTTCAACTGGCTGTTCACGATGTACCGCGGCAACATCCGCTATGAGCTGCCGATGATGTGGGTAGTGGCGTTCATGCTGACCTTCGTCGTGGGCGGCATGACCGGCGTGCTGCTGGCCGTTCCGCCGGCCGACTTCGTGCTGCACAACTCGCTGTTCCTGGTCGCCCACTTCCACAACGTCATCATCGGCGGCGTGGTGTTCGGCCTGTTCGCCGGCATGACCTACTGGTTCCCCAAGGCCTTCGGCTTCAAGCTGGATCCGTTCTGGGGCAAGGTCTCGTTCTGGGGCTGGGTCGTCGGCTACTGGCTGGCCTGGACGCCGATCTATGTGGTCGGCCTGATGGGCACCACGCGCCGTGTTCGCCACTTCGACGATCCCAGCCTGCAGCCCTGGTTCGTGCTCGCCGCCATCGGCGCGCTGATCATCGGCGTCGGCATCGTGGCTTTCGTCATCCAGATCGCCGTCAGCATCAAGAACCGCGACAAGCTGCGCGACACCACGGGCGACCCCTGGGATGGCCGGACTCTGGAGTGGGCCACCTCGTCGCCGCCGCCGAACTACAACTTCGCGTTCTCGCCCGTCGTCCATGACCTGGACGCCTGGTTCGACATGAAGGACCGCGGCGCTCAGCGACCGACCAAGGGCTTCCAGCCCATCCATATGCCGCGCAACACCGGCATGGGGGTGATCCTGTCGGGCCTGGCCATGGTCATGGGCTTCGCCATGGTCTGGTACATCTGGTGGCTGGCGATCGTGAGCTTCGTGGCCTTGGTCGTGCTGAGCATCGCCCACACGTTCAACTACGACCGCGACTACTACATCCCCGCCGACGTGGTGACCGACACCGAGGACGAGCGTTCGCGCCTGCTGGCGGAGAAAGCGTAAGATGGCCACTCCCTCCACCGACAAGGCCGAAACCTCGCCGACCTTCTACCTGGTCGAGGAGTCCGGGCATCACCATGCCGCCAGCGGCGGCAGCACGTTGCTGGGCTTCTGGATCTATCTGATGAGCGACGCCCTCATCTTCGCGACGCTGTTCGCGACGTATGGGGTGCTCTCCACCAGCTATGCCGGCGGACCGGGTCCGGGCGAACTGTTCGAGCTGCCGCTGGTGGCCTTGAACACGGCCTTCCTGCTGTTCTCGTCGATCACCTACGGCATGGCCATGATCGACATGGAGGCGGGCAACAAGCGCGCCACCCAGATCTGGCTGGCGATCACTGGCCTGCTGGGCGCGGCCTTCATCGGGGTGGAACTCTACGAGTTCACCACCCTGATCCACGAAGGCGCCACGCCGCAGACCAGCGCCTTCCTGTCGGCCTTCTTCACCCTGGTCGGCACCCACGGCCTGCACGTGACCTTCGGCCTGATCTGGCTGGTCGTCATGCTGGTCCAGGTTGGCCAGCGCGGCCTGAACGCCGACAACCGTCGCCGGCTCGTTTGCCTGGGCATGTTCTGGCACCTGCTGGACGTCGTCTGGATCGGCGTCTTCACGTTCGTCTATTTGCTGGGAGTGCTGCGATGAGCGCCCACGACACGCCACACGACGATCACGTCCATGACGACGGCCACAGCCACGGCACGCGCCGCGGCTACCTGATCGGCTTTGCGCTGTCGGCGGTGCTGACGGCCCTGCCCTTCTGGCTGGTCATGAGCGGCGCGATCGCCAACGCCCAGACGACGGCGGCCATCGTGGTCGCCCTGGCCTTCGTGCAGATCGTGGTCCACACGATCTTCTTCCTGCACATCAACACCAAGTCCGAAGGCGGCTGGACGCTGATGGCGCTGATCTTCACCGTCGTCATCGTGGCGATCGTGATCAGCGGCTCGCTGTGGATCATGTTCCACCTCAACAGCAACATGATGATGCCGATGAACCCGGCGAGCGCGCCGCCAGCGCCTTGAGGAAGAGTGTGCCTTGAGCAAGTGGTGGCTGGCCCTCGGCTGCCTGCTTCTGGCGCTGCTGTTCGGCGCGCTGGGAGCCTGGCAGGTCGAGCGCCGGGCCTGGAAGCTGGACCTGATCGCGCGGGTCGACGCCAGGGTCCACGCCGCTCCGGTCGCACCGCCCTCACCCGGCGCCTGGGGCCGCATCAACGCCCGCGATGATGAGTACCGCCGCGTGCGGGTCGAGGGCGAGTTCCTGCATGAGCAGGAAACCCTGGTTCAGGCAGTCACCGACCTTGGTCCCGGCTACTGGCTGATGACGCCGCTGCGCACGGCCCAAGGTTTCATCATGATCAACCGCGGCTTCGTGCCGCCCGCCTGGAAAGATCCGGCCACGCGCGCCCGCTGCATCCCCGGCGAGCACGTGGTGATCACCGGCCTGATGCGAATGAGCGAGCCGCGCGGCGGCTTCCTGCGCTCCAACAAGCCGACCCTGAACCGCTGGTACTCGCGCGACGTGCCAGCCATCGCCAAGGCCCACGGCCTGATCGAAGGCGTCGCGCCGTTCTTCATCGACGCGGGCGCCGACGCCAAGCCGGGCGACTTTCCGGTCGGCGGACTGACGGTGATCGCCTTCCGCAACAGTCACATGGTCTATGCGCTGACCTGGTTTGCGCTGTGCGGGCTGTCGCTGCTGGGCGTGGCGCTGGCGCTGAAGCCGCGGAAAGCCTAGCCGGCCCGGCGCAGCGGTTCGGCCAGGGCCGGCAGCTGGGTGTAGAACCAGGCCAGCTCCGGATGACGCTCGATCAGGTCTGCGAAGGCGCGGCGGATGCGCGGCGTCAGGGTCGGATCCTTGACGCACATGGCGACTACCAGGGCCGCCGTGGTTCGCAGAGTGGGATTGCGCAGGCTGGTCTTCTGCTCCTGCAGGCGCTTGAGCCAGCGCGAACCGCTGGCGTCGGCGGGCAGGTCCGCCATCGCGCGCTCGATATCGCGCAGCGTCACGGCAATGGTCTCGGCCAGGCCGATCTCCAGTGCCAACTCGACGAAAGTCCCTTCGATACGCGACACGAACACGCCCCAGAACAGATCCGCGGCCCGACACCGCAGAGCTGGGGATTTAGCGTCCGAAGGGCCTGATCCGCAAGCCCAGGTTCCGATTTTGTTCACAGATCGGAACTTGCGCCCACAGGCCGCAAAGCCAGGCCGAGAAAGGCGTCGCCCTTCCCGGCCCCGGCTCCTAGTAGAACGTCACGTCGTCCAGCTCGAACCACAGCTTGGTGCGAGCCGCGCGCTCGCCGTCGACGCCGACTTCCAGCAGATCCGCGCCCGTCCAGGTCGGGGTCTGGCCGCGCACCGTCACCGGCTTGAAGGCCGAGAACGGCAGCTCGACCGTCTTCCAGGCCGAACCGGCCTCGACCTCGGCGCGGAACAGGCCGCCGACGCCGCGGAGCGTGACCAGATACGGACCGCCGTCGCCGCGCACCGCCAGCTTCACGCCCTTGAACGCCGTGGCGTCGACGGGCTCGACCGAACCGCGGCTCAGTGGCAGCAGCACGCCGGCCGAGGCGCCGGCCTTGCTGCCCATGCGGGCGCCGACGCTCAGCACCTTGCCGCCGCCTTCGCGGACGATCACCTGCGAGACCTCGCGGGTGCGGTCATGGCCGCCGTCGAAGTCGTCCAGGCGCAGGGTGTCCAGGCTGGTGCGGCCCGTCGCGCCCTCGAAGTCGTCGATCAGGGCCTTGGCCTTCAGGGTCGGCATGGTCATGCGGTCGTTGGCCGGCTTGCGCGTCGAGCCCGGACCGAAGACGGCCTGGCCATCCACGAACACGCGGTCGATACGGCGCACGTCGGTGATGGTTTCCCACGGCTTGCCCGAGACCAGCACGAAGTCGGCGCGCTTGCCGGTCTCCAGCGTGCCGCGATCGGCCAGCAGGTTCATGGCCTTGGCGCTGGTGGCCGAGCCCGCGATCAGGGCCTGACCGGGCGTCAGGCCGGCCTGCACCAGGAGCTCCATCTCGCGCAGGCTGGACGGGCCGTGCGGCGTGCCGGGCATGCCGGCGTCGGTGCCCAGGGCCACCGGCACGCCAGCGTCGAACAGGGCCTTGGTGTTGCCCAGGGCGTAGCCGAACTTCAGCTGCGACTGCTTGGCGCGCGGGCTGTCGGGATCGGCCGGCGGCTTCTGGCCCGGCTTGACCGGCTCGTACACCGCCAGGGTCGGCGCGTAGTAGAGACCCGAGGCCTTGATCTTGGCGATCGTATCGGCGTCCAGCGGCTTGTCCTGCAGGCTGTGGGCGATGACGTCGACGCCCGAGGCGGCGGCGGCTCCGCCGCGCTCGACGGTCACGGTGTGGGTCAGGACCTTCAGACCGTGCTTGTGAGCCGTCTCGGTGAGGGCCTTCAGCGTCCAGGGGTCCATGCTGGTATTGTCGGGCGCCGCGCCGTAGCGCCAGCCATCGTGGAAGGCCTTGATGGCGTCGGGCTTGTACTTGGCGATCTCGTCGACGGCCAGGCGGGCGCTCTCAGGCGTATCGACCCAGCGGGTGGTGGCTTCGTCGGCCCAGTCGGCGCCGTGGCCGCCCGGGGTGCTCATGCGCGCGACGAAGTTGACGTGCGGCGCGATCAGGGTCGCCAGCCAGCGACGGCGGGGCTCGAACGATTCCGGCTGCTGGTGGAAGTCGTTGACCGTGGTGATGCCCGCGGCGAGGTAGGCGTCGGCGATCTTCGGCGTCACGGCCGGCGCGCCGCTGGGCGTCCAGTGGGTGTGGACGTCGATGAAGCCCGGGACCACAGCCTTGCCGGCCGCGTCGATCACGGTCGCCCCCTTGGGCGCTTTCACCTTGGCTCCGACGGCGACGATGCGGCCATCCTTGACGACCAGCGTGCCGCGATAGGGCGCAGCCCCCGTGGCGTCGAAGATCTCGGCGTTGGTGATCGCCAGCGGCTTGGTTTGAGCGACGGCGAGCGAGGTCGAGAGCGCGGCGACCGCGACGCCTCCGGCCAGGATGCGCAGGATAGATGCGGACATGCAGGCGTACTCCTAGAATGCAACGGGGCGAGCGCTTCGACGGCTCGCCAAATGACGACGAACGACGGCGCTAAATCCGGACACTGAAAATGGCCTCGACCTCGACCGGCGCGCCCATGGGCAGCGAGGTGACGCCGACGGCGGCGCGGGCGTGCTGGCCGCGGTCGCCCAACACCGCCTTGATCAGGTCCGAGGCGCCGTTGACGATTTTGGGGTGCTCGGTGAAGCCGGGATCGCAGGCGACGAAGCCGGTCAGCTTCAGGCAGCCAGTGATCTTCTCCAGATCGCCGCCCACGGCCGCGGCCGCCGCGCCCAGGACGTTCAACGCGCACTGGCGAGCCGCGGCCTGGGCTTCCTCCAGACTGACCTCGACCGGCACGCGCCCCTTGGCGATTAGGCTGCCGTTCTTCATCGGCAACTGGCCCGAGACGAAGACCAGGTCGCCATGCCGCACGAACGGCGCATAGCTGCCGATCGGCACGGCGACTTTCGGCAGCTCCAGGCCCTGAGCCTTCAGCGCCGCGACGGCGTCGGCTCTGGCCGCGCTCAAGCTGCTGACCGACAGCGCGGCCCCGCCCAGGACGACGAGGGCGTTTCGACGGGTGGCGATCATCGGGCGAACTCCGTGGCTTGCAGCGCCGCGGCGCGGGTTTGGTCGGCAGGCGCGCAGAACCAGCAGTCCTCGATCGGGCTGCCGGGCGGCGTCTTGGGGGCTGGAGCCTGGTCGGAGGCGAAGGGGGCCAGAGCCTCGCGATCGCTGTCGGACAGCAGGCGCGCCAGGTAGCGGTCATAAGCGCTGGCGCCGGAGGCCAGACCCTTGCCGGTGTCGGCTAGCTTGGCCTCGATCACCGCCGCCACGGTCGGCGACAGGGTCTTGTCGCCCAGGGTGTCGACCAGATCGCCGATCAGCCGCGCCTGTTGGCGACGACGGATCTCGGCGAAGCGCGCGGACTCGCCGGGCTTGGCCTGGACCTGGGCGAACAGGACGTCGAGCAGCTCGGTGACGGTCAGTTGGCCGGCCTCGCGGCGGGCCTGTTCCTGTACGCGGTTCAGGCGGGGAGCCTCGACCAGCTGGCGCAGGACCATGTCGGAGGCGACGACCGCCGCGCCGACCGGATCGAAGACCGGCCCGCCCAAGGTGTCGAACAACTCGATCTCGAACTGGCGGTCTGCAGTGCCTGACGAAGCCTGGGACAGCAGCGCCACCAGGTCGTCCGGCGTGTCCAGCAGCGCCGGATCCAGGGTTTCCAGCACGGCCTTCAAGGCGCGGCGCTGGGCGGCGACGTCGATGACCTTAGCGCGCTCACGCCCCTCCCCGTTCACCGCATAGCTGAAGTCGACGCCGCCGACCTGCTTCACGGCCGCGTCGATCTGGTAGCGGTGGAAGAGATAGATCGGCACGAACACCCGACGCAGGTCCGAGACCGGCGCGCCAGGCGCGATGTTGCCGAGGCCAAAGCGCGACAGGGCGATCTTGCGCACCGCCAGGGTGTCCTTCAGCCCATCGACCGGGTCGGCGCCGTTGTCCCACTGGGTGCTGGCCGGATGCTCGTCGTCGGCGATGAAGATCATGCCCTGGCCGGCGACTTCGCGGGCGATCTTGTCCAAGGCCTTGGCCGTGTCGGTCCCGGCCGGGAACTGGCTGTAGAGCCATTTGACCGTGAACTTGTCCCACGCGCCCGCGCCTTTGACGTAGGCGTCGCTGAAGTCGAGCTTGTCACCCTTCACGTGGATCAGCGGTGCGGGGTAGTCCAGCGTCGAGGCCCGACCGAAGGTCGAGCCGGCGAAGTTGTGCGAGAAGCCCAGCGCGTGGCCGGTCTCGTGCATGCCCAGCTGGCGGATGCGTTGCAGGGCGATCTGCACGGGATCATTGGCGCCGCCCTTGCCCGTGCCCGCCGCGCCCAACAGGCCCTCGAAGATCATCTTGTCCTGGCGGACGCGCAGCGACTCGAGCTGCACCACGCCGCGCACGATCTCGCCGGTGCGCGGATCGACGATGGTCTGTCCCGTCGACCAGCCGCGAGTCTGGCGATTGATCCAGAAGATGACGTTGTAGCGGGCGTCCATTGGATCAACGCCCTCGGGCAGCACCTCGACCTTGAAGCCGTCGATGAAGCCGGCGGCGTCGAACGCCTGGCCCCACCAGTTGGCCCCTTCGACCAGGGCGGTGCGGATCGGCTCCGGCGCGGCGCGGTCGACATAGAAGACGATCGGCTTCTTGACCCGCGAGCGGGCGGCGTTCGGATCGGTCTTCTCCAGGCGGAACCGACGCGCCAGGCGATAGACGATCGGGGCGTCCAGCGGCGCGGCGAAGTCGACGACCGGCACCTGCACCGAGGTGCCGGTGCGCGGATCGTGCTTGCGCGACTCGAAACCGGCCTCGGGCAGTTTCACGAACGAGTGGTGCACCGTCAGGGTGATCGAGCGGGCGTCGGGCGCGATGGCGCGGACCTCGGCCCCGGGATCGTCGGCGGTGAAGGTCTGGACCGCTTCGAACTCGAGGTTCGTGGGAAAGACGCCGCTGCGGGGCGCATCGACATAGGTCAGGTTGGCGGCAGGCCGATAGACGCCCTGCTTGCGCATGCGGATGCGGCCGGCGACGTCCAGCGTGTCCTGGGTTAGGAAGCTGGTGATGTCGACCAGGGCCGCACCGACGGGGCCCTCGGCGATCGCATCGCCGCTCCACAGGTTGGAGACGGCGAACGAGCTGCGCACGGCGGCCGCCTCGAGCGCCCCGGCGCCGTTGGCGCGGTACTCGGGGTTCTCGGCCTGGATGATCACCTTCTTGCCGGCGCGGCGGAAGGCCAGCAGCTGGGCGCGGCCGGTGGCGGCGCGGTCCAGGCCCAGCGACGTCGAGCCCAGGCCAGAGGCCAGACTGGCTTGGTAGATCACCCGCAGCGAGACACCGTCAGCGCCGGCCGGCGGCACTTGGACCAGGACCTTGCCGGTCTTGGCGTCGATGAAGGTCCGCAGCAGACCCTCGCGCGGCTGGGCGGCGCCGGCCGCGGTCTGCGCCCAATCGGCGGCCTGTGAAGCCGATGGCAGAACCGATGACGACAGAGCCAGGGCCGCAACGGCGGCTGCATAGACCAGGCTCCGGCGCTTGAGCGAACGCCGCATGAAAGACCCCCTCGAGTGTAGACGACTGAGCAAAGGCCCCACGCCACCAATACAGTGATGATGACCGAACACCACTTCGCCATCAACGCCCCACCAGCCCACAAATATTGATGATGATGGTTTTTTACTTCCACAAGGCAGACTCATGATTGCCAGCAATTGAGCCGATCAGATCGCCGGCGAGAGCCAGGCCAATCACACCCGCCCAAGTAGAATTCGACCACTCAGGCGAGCCCCGCCCGACCTGGAGATACCCCAGGAGGAATAAATTGCCCCGACTGAGGCGCCGCAGGGCGTTCCCCGCAACAGGGACAACCGTTCTATACGCTGAATGACATTTTCTTTGCTGAACGACTGTTCGTTGTGCCTACATTGGCTCCGCGGGAAAAAGCGGGGTTTCACCATGACACTGGAGCAGTTGAGGATCTTCGTCTGCGTCGCTGAGCGGCTGAACATGACGCGCGCCGCCGAAGCGCTGCACATCACCCAGTCGGGCGTCAGCGCCTCCATCGGCGCCCTGGAGAACACCTACGGCACGGCGCTGTTCGACCGAGTCGGCCGGCGCATCGAACTGTCCGTTGCCGGACGCGCTTTCCTGGACGAGGCCCGCAAGATCCTGAACCAGGTTCGCGAGGCGCAGCGCACGCTGATGGACATGTCGAACCTGCGCCGCGGCACGGTGACGATCTATGCCAGCCAGACGATCGGCAACTACTGGCTGCCCCGAGTGATCGGCGAGTTCAGCAACCGCTTCCCGCACCTCAATATCGACCTGCACATCGCCAATACCGATGAAGCCGCTCGCATGGTGCTGGACGGCGCTGCGGACATCGGCTTTGTCGCCGCGCCGCACGTCGATCCCGACCTGGACGGCGTCGATGTCGAGGGCGATCAGCTGTGCATCCTGGTGCGTCCCGACCACGCCTGGGCGCAGCGCCCGCCGCGTCCGGAGGACCTGGTGCGCGGCGGCTGGGTGCTGCGCGAGGAAGGCTCGGCCACCCGGTCAGAGTTCGAACGCGCCCTGCGCGGCCTGGGCGCCGACGTCAAGAAACTGGACGTTCGGCTGGAGCTGCCGACCAACGAGGCGATCCTGTCGGCCGTGGTGGCGGGACTGGGCCCCAGCGCCCTCTCCGACCTGGTGGCCCGCGAGGCGCTGGCGTCAGGCGCGCTGGTGCGGGCCGTGAACCTGCCGCGACGCAATTTCCGTGTGCTGCGCCATTCCGAACGCAAGCTCAGCCTGGCCGCCGAGATGTTCCTGAAGTGCCTACCGGGCGCGGAGCCCGAAGCCGAGCCTCTGCCCTTCCGCCGCCGCGCGACCGCCTAAAGAAAAGGGCCGCCTCGCGGCGGCCCCTTCCCCTCAGTATTGCTTGACCCCGACCGCAGCCGAGTCCGGCCGGCGGGTGTCGGCCGCCCCGTAGAAGGTCTTGCCGTCTGGCCCGATCATGATCGACTGGGTGCTGCCGATGATCTGCGAGCGCTCGACCTTGTGGCCCTTGGCTTCCAGACCGGCGACCAGATCCTGCGGGATCGACTCTTCCAGCTGCAGCGGGCCATCGACGCCCGACTGGTAGATCCGCGGCCGTTGGGCGGCCTCGGCCATGTTGAGTTTGAAGTCGATCAGGTTGACCAGCACCTGCACCATCGTGCCCAGGATGGTGCCGCCGCCGGGCGTGCCGGTGGCCACCCAGGGCTTGTCGTCCTTGAAGATGATGATCGGCGAGATCGTCGACTGGGCGCGCTTGCCCGGCTCGATCTTGTTGCCCAGGCTGGTCGGCTTGGGGTTCCAGTCGAAATTGCCCAGCGAGTTGTTGAGCAGGAAGCCGGTGCCCGGCGCGACCACATGCGCCCCGAACGACGCGGTCAGGGTGTAGGTGTTGGACACCACATTCCCGTCCTTGTCGGCGATCGAGTAGTGGGTCGTGTCCGGCCCCTCGAACGGATGCGGATCCAGGCCCGGCAGCGACTTGGAGTCCAGCGACTTGTCCATCGAGATCAGCTTGGCGCGCTCTTGCGCAAACGCCTTGCTGGCGATGCCCTTGGCGGGCGTCTTCCACTGCGGCCCGCCGCCCGAATAGCGCCGGTCGACGGTGACGATCTTCAAGGCCTCGGCGATCACGTGCATGGTGGCGACGTTGCCGGCCCCGAACTTGTCCATCGGGAAGTGCTCGAGGATGTTCATGGCTTCGGCGACGCTGGACGCGGCCGAGGTCGGCGGCATGTAGGCGATCTTGTAGCCGCGATAGTCCGACCAGATCGGCTCCAGGACGTTGGCCTTGTACGAGGCCAGATCCTTCAGGCTGACGATGCCGCCGCCGGCCTTGATGCCGGCCACCAGCTTGTCGGCCACGGGGCCCTTGTAGAAACCGTCCGCGCCGCGCGCCTGGATCTGCTGCAGCGTCCAGGCCAGGTCCGGGTTCTTGTAGACGTCGCCCGGAGCATAGGGCGAGCCGTCCGGCTTGAAGAACACCTTGAGCGCGCCGTTCGGATCCTTGGACATCGCCGTTTTGCGCTTGGCCAGGGCGTCGGCCTCGTCGTCGCTCATCACCAGGCCGTTCAGGGCCAGGTCAATGGCCGGCTGAACCAGGTCGGCCCAAGGCAGCTTGCCGAAGCGCTTGTGCGCCTCATAGAGGCCCGCGACCGTGCCGGGCACGGTGACGCCCTTGAAGGACTGGACCTTGTCGCCATCGACCTTGCCCTGATCGTTGAGCAGGAGGTCGGGCTTCACCGCCAGCGGCGCCTGGCCGTAGTACTCGATGGCCACCGTCTTCTTGGAGGCGGCGTCATAGACCAGCATGTAGCCGCCGCCGCCCAGATTGCCGGCACGCGGCAGGGTCAGGGTCTCGGCGATGCCCACGGCGACGGCCGCGTCGACGGCGTTGCCGCCCTTGGCCAGGATGTCGGCGCCGATCTTCGAGGCGATCTTGCTCTGGCTGACGACCATGCCCTCGCGGCCGATGGTGGGATGGTGGATCGAGCCGTAGCCGATCAGGTCGCCGCCGGTGGACGCCAGCGCCCGCGGCGGCGCTTCTTCCTGGAAGGCGAAGGCCAGCGATGGCGACGCCAGGCTGGACGCGACAAGCGCGCCGGCAAGGACGGCGCGCAGGAGGGCCGAGCGGCCCATCAGGTTCGATTTACGCATGGTGCTCCCCGATCGGCGCCGCCCCCTTCTTCGTGAGGGACGGCGCCGTGGTTACGACAGTTAGAAGGTCTTCCGGATGTTGAAGTACCAGTAGCGGGCATAGGGGTTGTAGACCGACCCCGTGTAGCCGCCCGGCGTCAGCGGCGGATCCTTGTCGAAGACGTTCCGCGCGCCGACCCGCAGGCGGGTGCCGGCCAGTCGGCCATCCTCGAAGGCGTAGCTTAGCCCCACATTGTGGAAGGTGGTCGACGGCACGTCATAGAATTCGCCGGTCGCCGAGGCGGTCAGGCCGGTGTTGTAGAACGAGCCCACATAGCTGGCGAACCAGTCGGCGCTGAAGCCGCCCTTCTTCCAGGTCAGGGTGCCCGACCAGCGCCACTCGGGCGTGCCGTTCTGGCCGACCAGTTCCGACGCCCCGGTGATGGTGGTGTTGGCGTTGATCTTGCCCGAGGCGCGCGCGGCCAGCAGTTCCTGGATTTGCGGCGTCGGACGTTGGTACAGCTTGTCGATGCGGGCGGCGTCGGCGCTGAACGAGAAGTCGCCGAAGCGCTCGGTGTTCAGGCGGTACTGGAAGCCGATGTCGATGCCCTGTGCCACCTGCGGCAGCTGGTTGACGTACTGGTCGTCGACATACAGCACCTCGCCGACGGCCGTCAGGCCGGTGCCGGCGAACGCGGCGATCTCTTCCGGGGTCGGCGCGGCGCGATGGACCTTCGGGTTCGAGCTGCCCGTCATGCGCAGGTAGTAGTCGAGGATGACGCCGTTGCCTTCGCCGAAGACGCCGATGATGCCCTGCTGCTTGATCTTCCAGACGTCGACCGTGAGGGTCGCGCGGCCGTACTGCGAGGGAATGAACTGCGGCTCGAACACGAAGCCGTAGGACAGGCTGGTCGAGGTTTCCGGCTTCAGGTCGGGGTTGCCGGCCCGCACCGCGCGGGTGGTCTTGGACCGGGCGCAGGCGTTGAAGCTGCTGATGCGGCCGGCCCGCAGGTCGGCCTCACAGAAGATCCAGTCCTGGCGGCTGTTCGTGCGGCTGACCTGGGTGACGTTGATCTGTTCCAGGTTCGGGGCCCGGAAGCCTTCCGAGTACGAACCCCGCAGGCGAACGCCGGGGATGATGTCCCAGGCGCCGGCGATCTTCGGCTTGGCGACGCTGCCGACGTCGTCATAGTCCTCGGCGCGGCCGGCCAGCTGCAGCTCCAGACGGTTGACCAGCGGGATGTTCATCTCCGGCGAGACCAGCGGAACGGCCAGTTCGGCGAAGGCCGACATGACGGTGCGCTTGCCGTAGACGTCCGGCGAGGTGCTGGTGCCCGGAAGATCCGAACCCGTCACCGTGCCGGTGACGGCGTCGGTGTAGACGATGGTGCCGTCGATGCGGGAGTCGCGGTCGTCCTTGTAGGTCTCCTTGCGGACCTCGACGCCCAGGGCGATGCCGATGTCGTTGCCGCCCCACAGGCGGATCAGATCCGGGCGGTTCACCTTGAAGTCCCACAGGGCCAGGGTCGTCTTGTTCTTGCGAAGGATCGGAACCTGCAGGCTGGCCAGCGTGGCGCTGTTCGACGGCGTGGCGTCGCCATAGCTGAGGTTGCTCAGCGTGCCGCCGTTGAACGGGTTGTAGGCGTCCGGCGTGGTCAGCGACAGCGCCGCCTGCAGCTTGGTGGAGCTGACGGCCAGCGACTCGTCCTTGACCGTGGCGGCCGAGTAGAGCGCGGCGCTCTCCCAGTTCCAGCCCCAGCGCTGGCCACGCAGGCCGCCCAGGACGCGGTACTGGTCGTTGGTCACGTCGACGGGCGTGGCCCCCACATCGACCAGGCCATAGGTGTTGATCGTCACCGGCACGCCGGCGGCCGAGATGTTCAGGCCCGGCAGGCGGTTCGGATTGACCTGGCCGTTGGGCAGCAGGGTCGCGCCGAAGGGGTTGTAGTAACCGGTCGTCGGGATGGTGATCGACGCTGCGGTCGCCACGGTGTTGGGCCCTTGCAGGCCGTGCGTCTTGGCGTGGTAGTAGCCCAGCTCCGAGAAGAAGGTGATGTCGTCGGTCAGGTCGTAGTGGGCCGTGCCGAAGAAGTTGTACCGCTCGACTTCCGGCACCGTGTAGGTCTTCACCGCCGCCGTTTCCTGGCGAAGATTGCGGTCCGTGGTGACGTTCAGCGCGCCGCTGGCGATGCAAAGGCCAGGGCTGAGCGTGATGCCGCAGGCGTTGGCGGTCGGCACGATCTTGAAGATGCCCGTCGCGCCGGTGACGGCCACGCCGTTCGAACGAATGGCCGTCGTGGTGCGGGCCGTGAACTGACCGAACGGCGAGGACGTGCTGCGGCCGTCCAGGCTGACGGCGGTCTCCCACTCGGTGCCGGCGAACAGCGGGCGCTTGTCGGCGTAGGCGGTGTAGTCCTGGTCGGAATCGAGCAGCGCGGCGCGGCGCTCGGTCGAGGCGAACATCGTGAAGTTGCCTCGGCCTTCCTTGAAGTCGCGACCGAACAGGCCGGTCAGACGACCTTCCTTCAGGCTGGTGCCCTCGGCGAAGCCATACTGGGCTTCGATCTGGCCGCCGTTGTAGTCCTCGCGCAGGACGGTGTTGATGACGCCGGCCACGGCGTCCGAACCGTAGATGGCCGCGGCGCCGTCACGCAGCACTTCGACGCGCTGCAGGCCGGCCACCGGAATGGCGTTGGTGTTGTAGGTGAACACCGGCACCAGGGATTCAGCCTGGGTGGTGGGGTGGACGACCGTGCGGCGACCGTTCAGCAGCACCAGGGTGTTGCCGGTGCCCAGGTTGCGCAGGCTGATCGAGTTGACGTCGCCGCGGGCGGAGTTGCTGGAACCCGGCAGGAAGCTGGAGTTGAACTGGACGTTGCCGGCCTGCGGAATGGTGCGGAACAGTTCGTCGCCCGAGCCGGCGGCGGCGGCGGCGATCTGGTCGGCGTCGACCATGGTCACGGGCAAGGCTGCGGTGACCTTGGCGCCCTTGATCTGCGAACCAACGACGACGATTTCCTCGACCGCACTCTCCGGCGAGGCGTTCTGGGCCTGCGCCATGGAGGCGAAACCAGCCACGGCGCACAGCGCGCTCGTCGCCAGCATGGCGGCGCGGGTGCGCGACCACGTGTTACTCATGTGTATATTCCCCTGCTCTACTTTACCCCTCCGGCGGATTGAGGTTCCGCCCGGCGCTGCGAGTGTGGGCAGGGAAACAGCCTCACGTCCAACAACGGTTCGTGGGCCTATCAACAATGCAGGGTAATGGTAGGAAATCGACTGACCGTTTTAAGGACACCCGGCCTCCGAATACGATTGCGAAAGCGGCGTCGGCCAGAAAATTTCGAGGCGCGGCCAATTATTCTATTGTGAGTTGCGCGTATCAAGGGTTTCCAGCATGCACCGCGCATGGTCGAACGACATGATCGACTTGTCGATATCACGAACAGTTTTCGTTTTTTCCTCGCTCTGCGCGGTGATAATTCCCATGTCGGCGGCCGCACCAGTGACGTGTCCGTGACGGTTCCGCGTACCAAAGTGCATTCTTAGTTGGCTTTACTTCCGGATTCGTCGGCCAAGGCCGGCGCTCCACCGGGCTTCATTCGACAACACGCTTAAAAACCGGATCATTCGTCCAAACCATGACTGCCAATGTGCCTTCGGCCGCACGGGTGCTGGAACTGATCGAGCTGATCGCGGAAGCCGATCACGGCATGCTGCTCCGTGAGGCGACGCAACGCCTGAACGTCCCCAAGAGCAGCACCCTCATGCTGCTGCGCACCCTGGTGAACCGCGGCTATGTCGAGCGCGATCCGGTCAGCGACCGTTATACGCTGTCGGCGAAGTACCAGACCGGCGCGTTCGGCTGGAAGACCACGCCCCATGGCCGCCTGCTGGCCGCGGCCCGGCCGATCATGGACGACCTGATGCTGGCCTCGGGCGAGACCGTCATCCTCGGCGGCTTCGGCGCTCAGGGGCACGCCCGGGCCCTGGCCCAGGTCATCGCCGATCGAGAGGTCCGCTACGCCACCAATATCGAGCGTCCGATCCCCTTCTACTGCTCGGCGATCGGACGGGTGCTGGTCTCGCGCCAGCCCGAGCGCGATTGGCCGCGCCTGCTGGGCGAGGAGCCGCTGGCGTCCATGACCCGCCACACCATCACCGACAAGGCCGAGCTGTTGCGGATCGTCGGCGAGGTTCGCGACCAGGGCTACTGCGTGGTGACCGAGGAGTTCGCCCTGGGCGGCACCGGCGTCGCCGCCCCCGTGCTGGATGCGGAAGGACGGGCCATGGCCGCGCTCGACATCGGCTGCGTGACGGGACGGTTCGACGAAAAGCGCGAGCGGATCATCCAGGCGGTGATCAGCGCCGCAAACGCCCTTGGCCAGGCCCTCCGATCGGAGCCCCCAATGCTGGCCAAGAGCGCCTGAGGCCAAGCCTGAGGTCGCCGGACCGTCGAGTCCGGCGGGGACTCGACGGCCACTCATCGCACGCCCTGCAACCCCGAGGGGCAACCCCACCGGCGTGCGGGGCAAGCCTTCTTGTCGCGCCGCGCTCAGCCCCTGTCATTGACCGACGATCCACATTCTATTGCCCACCGGTCCACAGCTGCTATCCACAGGCGCCTGGCCCCAGGAGTCGTGAGCGCCCGTGTCGAATAGCCGACTTCGCAAGGACCTCTGGCTGCTGGACGCCGCCGAGCAGGCCGATGCGGCCGAGGAGTACCGCAAGACCTGCGCCCACCTCTTCGAGATCACCCTGCTCTCGCCCGAGGACGCCTTCTACAATCGCCTGGAGGGTTACAATCTGGGCGGCGTCGTGTTCGCCCAGTGCAAGGGCGTGGCCCAGCGCTTCGAGCGCAAGCTGCCGCAAATCGTCGGTGACGGCAGCGACAGCCTGATGCTGGTTCTGGACCTGGACGGCAGCGAATGGCGCGGCGACTACGATGGCCGGACAGCCAGCAGCGAGGCCGGCGCGATCCGTCTGGTCGACATGGCCCGCCCCTTCAGCATGAACACGGGCCCCTACCGCACGCTCTACATGTTTCTGCCACGCACGCATCTGGATCCCCAGGCCGCCGACATGGACTTCCATGGCCTGGTGGTGTCGGAGCGCACCGGTAGCGGCCGCCTTCTGGCGACCCACCTGCGGACGCTGTGGGACACGATCCAGGACATGAGTCCGGTCGACGCCGGCGTCGGCGCCAAGGCCGCGACCACCCTGATGAGCGGCGTGATCCTGAGCAATTGCGAGCCCGCCCGCGACGACGCGCGGCCCGTGGAGAAGATGCTGCTCACCGCCGGGCGTCATTACATCGAGCAGCGGCTGGCAGACCCCGACCTGACGCCGGAAGCCGTGCGGGAGCATCTCGGGGTCTCGCGCAGCCTGGTCTACAAGGTCTTCACGCCCGTCGGCGGGATCAGCGCCTTCATCCAGGGCCGGCGGCTGGACCAGGCGTTCGACGCCATCCTGCAGGACCGCGCCGAGCAGCAGACCCTGGCGGAGATCGCTTACCGCCACGGTTTCCGCTCGGACGCCCATTTCAGCCGCGCCTTTCGAGGCCGCTTCGGGGTCACGCCAGGACGCTTGCGGCGGGTGGGTGAGTCGGCCCGAAACGAAGGCCTGTCGGCCCTGGAGCGCCCAGACGACGTCTGGGCGTGGGTCCGCGGCCTCTAATTTGTCTCCGAAATCGTTTTCCCATGCCCCAGCAACGCGAACGGCATTGCACGGCATGGACCTCACACCGTAGGTTTCCCGCCTCTCGCCACCCCACCGGCGGGCAACTAGCCGGCGGCGTCCTCGGGGGGGCTGCCGGCACTCTCCTCCGGAGAAGGGAAGCACTCCCCTCCGCGAGACGGAAGCACTGGCTGTCACAAACGGCTGCTAGCAGACTTCGTCCATGACCTTGGCCACCCACGAGCGGGCGATCTGGCTGGCGCGCCATGTGCTGCCGAACGAGCCGGCGCTGCGCGCCTGGCTCGGCCGCCGCCCCCTGGCCGGGCTGGAGGTCGACGACATCGTCCAGGAGACCTACGCCATCCTGGCGGCGCTGGAGCGGGTCGATCACATCCTCAACGCCCGGACCTACATGTTCGAGGTCGCCAAATCCGTGGTCCTGCGCGCCCTGCGCCGCAGCCGCGTGGTGGCCTTCGAGGCGCTCGCCGAAGCCGAGACCCTGGATCCGCCCAGCGCCGATCCCTCGCCCGAGACCGTGGCCGCCGACCGCCAGGAGCTGTCGCGCATCGCCGCCCTGATCGCCGGCCTGCCCGCCAAATGCCGCGAGGCCTTCACCCTGCGCAAGGTCCACGGCCTGTCGCAGCGCGAGGTGGCCCTGCGCATGGGGGTTTCGGAGAACACGGTCGAGAAACACGTCGGAAAAGGCATCGGCGTACTGATGAATGCGATGGGACGTGGCGGAAATGGTCGCGTCCAGGCATCTAGGGACCAGGACGCCCAGGACCAGAGTGAACTTGACCACGACCCGAGACAGCAGCGCCGATATTGACGCCGCCGCGGCCGCCTGGGCCGCGCGCGTCGATCGCGGGCCGCTGCCGGACGAGGACCAGGCCGCTCTCGAGGCCTGGGCGGCGGCGGACCCGCGTCGCGCCGGCGCCTACGCCAAGGCCCTGGCCGTCAGCGCCCACCTGGATCGCGCCCGGGGCCTTGGGACCGATTTCGCGCCGTCCAACCATCCCGCGGCCAAGGCCGTGGACCGCCGCCGCCTGCTGGCGACCGGCGGCATGCTCGCCGCCGCCTCGGTGATCGGGGCCGTCGGCTATGGCGCACACAGCCTGCGCGGTCGCGTCACCACCGCCAAGGGCGACATCCGCCGCGCGCCGCTGGCCGACGGCTCGGCCGTGACCCTCAACACCGACACCACCATCCGTGCGGCCTTCAGCGACAAGATCCGACGCGTGGAGCTGCTGCGCGGCGAGGCCCTGTTCGATGTCGCCAAGGACCCTGCCCGCCCCTTCGTGGTGGTGGCCGGCGACGTCCGAGTGCGCGCGGTGGGCACCAGCTTCACGGTTCGCACCCGCGCCGACGGCCAGGCCGATGTCATCGTTCGCGAAGGCGTCGTCGAGGTCTGGCGTGGCGCGGAAGGCAAGCCCGTGCGCTTGGCCGCCGCTCACGCGGTACAGGCGCCCAGCACCGGCGCCCTGGTCCCGACGACCATCGGCGCGGCCGCCGTGGACCGCGCCCTGGCTTGGCGGCAGGGGCAGATCGACCTGGACGGCCTGACCCTGGGCCAGGCCGCCGCCGAGTTCGCCCGCTATTCCGACCGGCGCATCGTCATCGACGATCCGCGGGTAGCGGCGCTGAAGATGACCGGCCTGTTCTCGGCCAGCGACCCGGACGGCTTCGCCCGCGCCGCGGCCCTGAGCCTGGGCCTTACGGCCACCCCGCAGGCCGATGGCGTAGCCCTGAGCCGCGGCTGAAACTTTTTCGGAGGCGACATGGCGGAAGTCTGGTCGCTGCGTATCCACCCCCATGAGGCCGGCGCGACCGGCGGATTTCGGGGCGACACCACCATGCTGAAGAAGACCCTGGCCTGCGGCGCGGCCGTCCTGGCCCTGACCTGCGCGGCCCTGCCGGCGGCTGCCCAGCAGCGCGCGTTCGACGTGCCCGCCCAAGGCGCGACCTCGGCCATCTCGGCCTTCGCCCGCCAGGCCGGCCTGCAGGTTGTCGCCCCGGCGGATGGCCTGGAAGGCGTCCGCACCCAGGCGCTGAAAGGCTCCATGGACGCCCGCGCCGCCCTGCGTCAGCTGATCGACGGCACGGGCCTGGAGATCGTCTCCGACAGCAACGGCGTCATCGTGCTGCGCCGCGCCGCCGCCAGGGTCGCCCAGGTCCAGGAAGCGACCTCGCTGGACACCATCATCGTCACCGCCCAGAAGCGCGAGGAAAGCGCCCAGGGCGTGCCCATCTCGCTGTCGGCCTTTTCCGGCCGCACGCTGGAAGTCCAGCGCCTGGAAAGCCTGCGCGACATCTCTCGCCTGACGCCGGGCCTGCTGGTCTCGGCCTTCAGCCAATCCAGCCCGACCATCGCCATCCGTGGCGCGACCAACACCTTCACCCAGATCGGCGCCAACAAGCCCGTCGCCGTGGTCGTCGACGACCTGTTCATCCCGCGCAACAGCGCCGCCACCTTCGAGCTCTACGGCCTGAACTCGGTGCAGGTGCTGAAAGGCCCGCAAGGCACGCTGTTCGGCCGCAACGTCACTGGCGGCGCGATCGTGCTCGACACCGGCAAGCCAGCCTACGGCGTGGCCGCCGGCTCGGTCCGCGTGGGCGGCGGGAACTATGGCCTCAAGCAAGCCGACGGCGTCGCTGACCTACCGGTGGGCGAGACCGTGGCCCTACGCCTGGCCGCCTCGCTGAAGCAGCACGACGGCTATGGCAAGGACCGTCTGACCGGCCGCGAGCAGGACGATCTCGACAGCCGCAGCGTCCGCGCCCAGGCTCGCCTCCAGGCCAGCGACACGGTCGAGGTGCTGCTGGGCGGCGATTACAGCGAAGACCACAACGGCGGCCGCACCCTGTCGTCCAAGGCCGCCGGCTCGGACGGCGACCGCCGCACCTCGGAGCTGGGCTACAATCAAGGCTTCGCCCGCAACCAGTGGGGCGCGTCGGCGCGGGTCTATTGGCAGGCCCCGGTCGGCGAGGTCACGGCGATCACCGGCTATCGCTGGTCACAATCGGGCGAAGACTATTCGGGCACGGGCGCCAGCTATCGCTTTCTGACCGGGACCAACACCCAGAGCGTCAACCGCGACGTCGACGATGTCGGCCTGTTCTCCCAGGAAGTCCGCTGGGCCAGCCCGAAGTGGTCGTTCGGCGATCTGGTGGCCGGCGTCTACTACGCCGACGAGGACGCCAAGCGGCAGCTGCGCACCCGCGGCCTCGCCGCCATCACCGGCGTGGCGCCGTCCGACGTGCTGACCGACCAAGCGGTGAAGTCCCAGAGCTATGGCGCCTTCGTCGACGGCACGCTGCACCTGCCGGCCGCCTTCGACCTGACCCTGGGCGCGCGCTACACTCACGACAAGAAGACCGCCTCGCTGCTGCGCACCGACTTCGTGCGCCCGACGACCGGCAGCTTCTCGGCCCGCGACCTCAAGGCCGACTGGAGCGAGGTCACGCCCCGCGCCGTGCTGACCTGGACGCCGCGCGAGGACCTCAAGATCTACGGCAGCGTCACCCGTGGTTACACCGCCGGCGGCTTCAACACCGACGCGGCGGTGATCACGGCGCTGAGCCAGCCGTTCGATCCCGAGACCGTCACCAACTACGAGCTGGGCTTCAAGTCCCAGTGGCTGGCCGACACCCTGCGGGTCAACGCCTCGGTCTTCCACATGGACTACAAGGACAAGCAGGAGCTGTTCTTCAACAACCTCACCCGCGTCCTGACCATCACCAACGCCGGCCAGGCCACGATCGAGGGCGCCGAGCTCGAGGTGACCTGGCGGCCCGTTCCGTGGCTGAACCTGATGGGGACCTATGGCTTCCTCGACACCGTCTACGACGACTTCGTCATCCCGGGCGGCGCGGTGAACACCGGCAATCCGTTAGGCTCGTCGCCGCGCAACAAGGGCTCGCTGGCCGCCGACGTGCGCATCCCGTTGAACGGCGCAGGCTATGTCACCGGCGCGCTGAGCTGGGCCTATATGGACGGCTACTACACCGGCGCGACCAAGGACCCGAACCTGCACATCGACAGCTACGCCCTGACCAATCTGTCGGTGGGCTATGAAAGCCAGGACGGCCGCTGGGCGCTGACCGCCTGGGCCAAGAACCTGGGCGACGTCGACTTCCTGCTGACCCCGTCCACCCAAGGCGTGCTGGCCGAGTATCTGGGCGAGCCCCGGACGGTCGGCGTCATGCTCTCGGCGAAGTTCTAGGCGATGGCGGCGGTCATGACCCGGCGCGGGCTGCTGACCGGCGCGGCGGCGCTGGGCGCATGCGCCGCCGCCCCCTCCCCGATTACGCAAGCCGATGTCGTTGGCCAGCCGCTGCGCCCTTGGCGGCGCGGCGGTCTGGACATCCATCACATCGCCACCGGCAAGGGCGACTGCGCGCTGGTCATCGGGCCGGACGGATCGAGCCTGATGATCGACGCCGGAGCCTCGACCACGCCGACGCCGGCCAGCCTGGACGCCCGGCCCAGCGCCGACCGTCGTCCCGGCGAGTGGATCGGCCGCTACGCCCGCCGCCACCTGGCCGCGACGGGCGAGCCGAAGCTGGACGCCTTCTGGCTGACGCACCTGCATCCCGACCACGTGGACGGCCTGCCCGACGTCGCCGCCCAGCTGCCGATCGGCGTGCTGGTTGATCGCGACTACCCCGACTACGCCTACCCCAAGCCCTCGGACGCGCCGTTCGCCAAGGCCTATGTCGATTTCATCCGTGCGCGCGTGAAAGCCGGCGGCCGGGTCGAGCGCTTCCGCGTCGGGGCCGCCGACCAGTTCAAGCTGCCAGGCCTCGAAATCCGCAACCTGGCGGCCGGCGGCGAGGTGTGGACGGGACAAGGGACCGAGACTCGCCGCCTGTTCCCGCCGATCGAGGGCCTGGCGGCTGCCGATATTCCCGACGAGAACGCCTGCTCATCGGCCATCCGGCTGCGCTACGGCGCCTTCGACTATTTCGCGGCCGGCGATCTGCTCAGCCACGACTTCGACGGCGCCCTGCCCTGGCGCGATGTCGGGGCCCCCGCCGCCCAGGCCCCGGGGCAGGGAGACGTCGCCGTCGCCGCCCACCACGGCATGTTCGACGCCACCGGGGCCGGCGTCGTCCGCGCGCTGCAGCCCCGCGCCTGGATCGTCCAGGCCTGGCACGTGGCGCATCCCAGCACCGACGCTCTGGAAAGGATGCTGAGCCAGCGCCTCTATGCCGGTCCGCGTGACGTGTTCTCGACCGGCCTCTCGCCCGCCAACGAGATGGCGCACAAGTGGCTGACCGACCGCTTGGCAGCGCGCGATGGCCACGTCATCGTTCGCGTCGCCCCCGGCGGTGAAAGCTACCGCATCGTGGTCACCGACAATCGCGACGAAGGCGACAAGGTGCTGGCGATCTGGGGTCCGTGGAGCGCCTGACGTCGGGGGAACGCTGTCGCCCAACTGTCATGAGCGGCCGCTAAGGGAACCTCCAGTTTTTCAGCCTTGGGCCTCCACGCCAGGCATGCCGTCCTGTTTCCACGCCTGTGCGATCGGGGTCGCTCTCCTGGCTGTTGCGCCGGAGGCGTTCGCATCTTCGCGCGTCGGCCTGGGTGAGAGCCTGACCCGTCTGGCGGCCGAGCGGAACGTGCAGATCATCTATGCGCCGGACCTGGTGGCGGGAAAGTCGGGCCGCACGCCCCTGCGCGGCGTCTCGACCCGCACCGCCATCGAATCGCTGCTGGCCGGAACTAATGCGAGCGTGAGCGAGGTGCGGCGCGGCGTGTTCGTGCTGGGGCCGCGCACGGCGTCCCCGCTTCCGTCGACTCGACCGGTCTCTCCCCTGGATCCAGGCCCCATCGAGATCGACGCGGTGACCATCACCACCTACGCCGCCAGCCTGGACCGTTCGCTGACCGCCAAGCGCGCCGCCGCCTATTCGATGGACGCCGTCAGCGCCGAGGACATCGCCCGCCTGCCGGTCGGCAACGCCGCCGAAGCGCTGCAACTGGCCCCCGGCGTCAGCCTGGAGCGCCACCGGGGCGTCGGCCTCTATGTCAGCGTCCGGGGGCTGGGGCCGCAGTTCCAGAACGTGCTGCTGAACGGCCGCCCCGTGGCCTTGAACGACCTGATCGAGAACGGCGGCTTTCGCGGCCGGCAGTTCCGCTTCGAGGTGCTGCCCGCCGACGTCATCGACCAGATTGAGGTGATCAAGACCACCACCGCCGACATGGACGAAGGCGCCTTGGGCGGCGACATTGACGTGCGCACCTTCAAGCCGCTGGACCGGGGCCGGCGCTCGGTGCTGTCGGCGCGGCTGTCCAACGGCCGCATGGGCGGGACCGATCCGTCGATCTCGGGCGTCTGGAGCTGGGTCGACGACAGCGGCCGCCTGGGGCTGCTGGCCGGCGGCGTCATTGATCGGCGGCGCGTGCGCAACGACCGCCTGTACAATACCGGCTGGAACCTCGACCGCTTCGCCAGCGTGCTGGGTCCGGGCTTTTACACGCCCACTCGCACCCGCCCGACCGTGGAGCTGGAAGACCGCCGCATGGCGTCGGGCGATTTCACGCTGCAATGGCGGCCGACCTCCGCGCTGAGCCTGGACTTCGACCTCTTGGCCACGCGCCTGGACGCCCATTACGACGAGTACGGCCTGGACATCCATCCGGACGATCCGTCCGTTTCGATCTCGCGGTTCGTGCCCGGCACGCAGGTCATCAAGGGCAAGACGGTCCAGGCCGGGACCATCGAGAACGTCCGCTGGATGGCGTCGCACGAGATCAGCGTGAACCGCCACGACTTGGTTGCCCTGGGCTTTCACGGTCGCTGGACGACCGGTCCGTGGACGCTGGACGGCGACTACGGCTACTCGCGCGCCCGCAGCTATCACCCGGACGACAAGGCCACGACCCGGGCCCGCGTCGCCTTCTTCGCGCCGCTGCGATACGACTTCAGCCACGGCCTGTCTGGTGGACCGGACCTCAAGACGACGCTCGACTACCGTGATCCGACCAACTTCGTCGGCCAGTCGTTCGACTACACCTCCAAGGACTCCCGCGACGTCGACGAGATCGCCACGCTGGACCTGCTCCGACCGCTGGGCGCCATCGAACTGCGCCTGGGCGTCGGCAGCCATCGGCGCGGCCGCGACTACCGTCGTCGCGACTGGACGCTGGAAACCCTGACCGGCCGACCGCTGACCAGCCTTGGGTCATCCGCCTACGGATCGACACCGTTTTCGGACTTCCTGAGCGGCGTCGGCGCCGCCCTGCCCCGCGGCTGGGTCGCCCCCAATGCGCGCATCTTCTACGACCTGCTCTACACGCCCGAAGTCGCCGCCCGGCCGCCGACGGCCGCCGACCTGCGCAATTCGTTCGTGGTCGAGGAGAAGATCCGCTCGGCCTATGTCCGGCTGGACTACCGGGCCGCAGCGTTCGGCCGGCCGATCGACGGCAACCTCGGCCTGCGTTACGCGGCCACGCGGCAGGTCTCCAGCGGCGTGATGTCCAGCGGTTCCGAGCCCCTGCCGGCCGAGTGGCGCAACGCCTATGGCGACTGGCTGCCCAGCGCCAACCTGAAGATCGCCCTGGCCGAAAACCTGCACCTGCGGCTGGGGGCCTCGCGGGTGATCAGCCGGCCTAATGTCGTCGACAGCGCGCCGCGTATCTCGATCGCGCGCGACACGCCGACCGGCAACGGCGGCAATCCGGAGCTGCGGCCGTTCCTGGCCACCCAGCTGGACGTCTCGACAGAGTGGTATTTCCCGACCGGCGGCGCCCTGACCCTGGCGATGTTCGACCGGCGGCTGGACGACTACATCACCGCCCAGAACACCTTCATCGAGGTGCCGGGCCGGGGCCAGATCCTGCTGTCGACCAACGTCAATGGCGGTCAGGCGCGGCTTCACGGGCTGGAGCTGACCTTCAGCCGCGTGTTCAGCGACCTGCCCGCGCCGTTCGACGGCTTTGGTGTCCAGGGCGCTGCGACCCTGGTGCGCAGCCAGGCCAACTACTTCGCCGGCGACCGGGTGATCCGCAACGCCCTGATGGGCCTGTCGAAGTCGACCTACAGCGCGCTGGTCTTCTACGAGAAGGGCCGCGGCTCGGTACGCGTGGGCTACAATTGGCGGGGGCCGTACCTGACCTCGATCGGCAACTCGGTCACCGCGCCGACCACCGCGACGGCGTTCGGATCGCTGGACGGCGCGGCCTCCTGGCGGCTGGACCGCCGCTCGACCTTTTCCCTGGAGGGCGTCAATCTGACCAACGCCCGCCGCTACAGCTTCGGCGAAAGCCGGGACCAGCCGATGGAAATCCACAGCTGGGGCCGTTACCTGTCCGCGAGGATGAGATGGGCGTTCTGACCTTCCTGGGCGCGGGAACACGCGCCGATCCGCCGGATGGTCCCAGCGACCCCGTCGCCGCCAACCTGCCGCTGGACGCGCCGCGCTTCGAGGCGCTGGTGTCGCGCTATCGTCGCCCTTTGCTGCGCTTCTTCCAGCGCCGGTCGGTCGGCGTGGAAGACGCCGAGGACCTGACGCAGGAGGTCTTCATGCGGCTGTCGCAGCGGTTCTCGCGCCTGCACTGGGGCAATCCGGACGGGCTGGTGTTCACGGTCGCCTCCAACGCCCTGGTCGACCATGAGCGTCATCACCGCGCCCGCAAGCGCGAGCGGCATGTCGAGGTCGATCCCGCCCTGCCCGCCGACGAGCCGACAGCCGAAGCTGCCTTCGCCGGCCGCGAGCGGCTGCAGAAGCTGATTGCCGCCCTGGACGACCTGCACCCGAACGCGCGCGCGGTCTTCGTGCTGTGCCGCTTCGAGAACCTCACCCAAGCCGAAGCCGCCGCGCGCCTGAACCTGTCGGTCAGCGCCGTCGAAAAGCACATGATGAACGCCCTGGCGCATCTGCGTGACGCCATCGAGACCCCGCATGACGCCTAGCCTAGACGATACCGCTCCCGATCCCCGCCGCCTGCTGAGCGCCAGCCTGACCCGCGCCCTGACCCCGGCCGAGCAGGCGCAGCTCGACGCTTGGGAGGCCGGCTCGCCGGAAGCCCGCGAAGAGATCGCCCGCACGCGCGAAGTATGGCTGGCCATGGGCTTGGCCGTGGTGGACCCGACCGTGCGCGCCCTGCGCAAACGCGTCCGCCGCGAAGCACGGACGGTTCCGCCCGCCGCGCGCGCGCCGGGCCGCCGTCCGCTGATCGCGGGCCTGGCCCTGGCGGCCGCCCTCGCCGTCGGGGTGACGCTGATGGCCTTGCCGCAGTCCGAAACCTACCTCGCGCCCGCCCATGCGCCCGCCCGCCTGACCCTGGCCGACGGCAGTCACGTCGTGCTGAGCCCCGGCGGCAAGCTGAGGACGCGCTTCACCCGCGGCGCACGCGACGTGACCCTGGAGGCTGGAGACGGCTTCTTCGACGTCGCCCACGACGCCGGCCGGCCGTTCGAGGTCGCCGCCTCGGGCCGGACGCTCACCGTGCTGGGCACGCGCTTCAACGTGGCTGGCGGCGGACGCCTGACCGTGTCGCTGGTCGAGGGTTCGCTGCGCGTCAGCCAGAACGGCGCGGCCAATGTGCTGCTGAAACCCGGCCAGCGCTATGTCGGCGCGACGGGCGTCGGCCGCGCCGCCCAGACGGGCGCTGTCGGGAAAGACGGGGCCTGGGCCAGGGGCCCGGTGGTGCTGGCCGAAGCCCCACCGGCGG
>CAZRPD010000002.1:0-2971 GCA_964601775.1 uncultured Caulobacter sp.
CCCGACCCGCGGCTCCTTCGGCTGCGCCCGCACCGGGGCGGCGCCGATCCGGAGACCGAGGCGGCGGTCTGCCGGGACGAGGAGGCGGGCAGCGTGTTCGTGGGGCCCTTGCCTCAGCCCAATGAGCGGATCGTCCGCAAGACCCGTTACAGCGCTTTCTGGGACACGGACCTGGACGAGCACCTGCGCGCCATCGCCGTCGACACGGTCGTGCTGGCCGGTGTGACCACCGAATGCTGCGTGGCCGATACGGCCCGGGACGCCTTCAACCTCGACTATCACGTGATCGTCGCGGCCGATGCCTGCGCGGCTTACGAACCGGACCTGCACGCTGGCGCGCTGAAGGTGATGGACCTGAACACCGCGATCGTCACCGACGCGTCCAGGATCTTAGCCGCCTGGGACGCTGAGTTGGGACGCCTAGATGCTTGATTTCGGGATGGGGTCCGGCCGAGGCTGCTCAATTCCCCGGCCGGATGGGGTTCGCCGGCGGTAAGGGGCAGCCGGCGTCCTCAGTACAGTGACGTCTCCGCGAACGAGCCCCCTCCATCGCCGTCAAAAATAATTCGCTCAAATCGGGTTTGGCGCAGTCGAGCGCCGCCGTACGCTTCCTGACACCCCGTGTCAGCAGCTTTGGCCAGCTGTGCTTGCTGATGCGCCGCGGAACACTGAAGTTGCCGGTACGTTGTCGTCGCGGGCCCTGACGCCGCCCGCTTTGGCCTTTCAGGAGCGCTCATGACCCCCGACGACCTGCCCGCGATGGACCTTGTCGGCGCGCCCGTCGAGACCTTGGCCGACCAATATCGCCGTGTGCGCTGGCGCACCGAGTCGCTGGCGGCTCCGCTCTCCCCCGAGGACCAGTCCGCCCAGTCGATGCCCGACGCCAGCCCGACCAAGTGGCACCGGGCCCATACGACCTGGTTCTTCGAGACGTTCCTGCTGACGCCGTTCCTGCCAGGCTACGAGGCGTTCGACGAAAGCTTCGGCTACCTGTTCAACTCCTACTATGAAGCCATGGGACCCCGGCAGCCGCGCCCTCAACGGGGCCTGCTGACCCGGCCCTCCGCCCAGACGGTCGGCGCCTATCGCACCCACGTCGATGCGGCCATGGTCCGCCTGCTGGACGGCCCGCTCACGCCGGAGATCCGCGAGCGCCTGGACCTGGGCCTGGCGCACGAGGAGCAGCATCAGGAGCTGATCCTGATGGACATCCTGCACCTGTTCGCGCAATCGCCGCTAAACCCCGCCTATCAGCCCGGTGCGGCGGCCAAGCGCCAGGACGCCGGCCCGCTGCGTTTCCACCGCTTCGCCGGAGGTCTCGTCGAGATCGGGGCGGAGCAGGGCGGCTTCGCCTTCGACAACGAGCGCCCCCGCCACAAGACCTACGTCGCCCCGTTCCGCCTGGCCGACCGGCTGGTGACTAACGGCGAGTGGCTGGCCTTCATCGAGGCCGACGGCTACGCCCAGGCCGACCTGTGGCTGTCGGAGGGCTGGAGCGCGGTCCAGGAAGAGGGTTGGGAAGCGCCGGGCTATTGGCGGCGCGAGGCCGACGGGACCTGGACGACCATGACCCTGCGCGGCCGCCATCCGGTCGATCCCAATGCGCCGGTGCTGCACGTCAGCTACTTCGAGGCCGCCGCGTTCGCCGCCTGGGCCGGTCGTCGCCTGCCGACCGAGGCCGAGTGGGAGGCCGCCGCCACGGCCAGCGGTCCGTCCGCCCTGCGCCAGCTCTACGGCGCAGCCTGGCAATGGACCGCAAGCGCCTACAGCGCCTATCCCGGCTTCAAGCCGGGGCCGGGCGCGCTGGGTGAGTACAATGGCAAGTTCATGGTCAGCCAGCTGGTGCTGCGCGGCGGCTGCGAGGCGACGCCTTGCGGCCATACGCGGGCCAGCTATCGTAACTTCTTCCACCCGGACAAGCGCTGGATGTTCGGCGGCGTGCGCCTGGCAGACGACGATCGCTTGAGCGAGGTCACGCCCGAGAACAGCTTCCTCAGCGAGGTGATCGCCGGCCTCTCGGCCAGTCCCAAGACCCTTTCGGCCAAGTACTTCTACGACGCCGAGGGCTCACGTCTGTTCGAGGCCATCTGCGCGCTGCCGGAATACTATCTGACCCGGACCGAAACGGCGCTGTTGCGCAAGGTCGCGCCGGAGATCGCCGCGCGCATCCCCGAGGGCGCGGTGCTGGTCGAGTTCGGCAGCGGGGCCAGCACCAAGACCCGTATCGTGCTGGACGCCGCGCCACAGATCGCTGTCTACGCCCCGATCGACATCAGCCCCAGCGCGCTCGAGGCCGCAGCCAGCAGTCTGCGCGCCGACTATCCGAACCTGGCGGTCGCGCCGCTGGTCGACGACTTCACCCAGGCCATGCGGCTGCCCGAGGGCGCCCAGGGGCATACGCCGGTGGGGTTCTTCCCCGGCTCGACGATCGGCAATTTCGCACCAGACGAGGCCGAGGCCCTGCTGTGCGGCGCACGCGAGCTGCTGGGGCCGGGGTCGCTGTTCATCGTCGGCGCCGACGTCGCCAAGGATCCGGCGGTGCTGATCCCGGCCTATGACGACGCCCAGGGTGTGACGGCGGCGTTCAACCGTAATGTCCTGGTCCACATCAATCGTGAGCTGGGCGGCGCCTTTGATCCGATGGCCTTTGCTCACCGCGCCGTCTGGAACGCCCAGGAGAGCCGGATCGAGATGCATCTGGAAAGCCTTCGCGACCAGATCGTCATGGTCGGCGATCACGGCTTCCGGTTCGCCAAGGGCGAGACCATCCATACGGAGAATTCGCACAAGTACCGGCCCGAGGCCTTCGAGGCGATTGCGCGCCGGGCCGGCTGGAAGGTCGCCCAGCGCTGGGTCAGCGAGGATCCGGCCTTCGCGATCTATGCCCTGACCGCCTGATCATCGCGGACAAAATCAGCCGCGCCGTCTCTTCCGAGGCGGCGCGGCTTTTCTTTTGGCGTCTGGGTCAGGA
>CAZRPD010000002.1:2981-52192 GCA_964601775.1 uncultured Caulobacter sp.
GCACCGGCCTCCCCCAATGTATCCCCTGCCGCCCAAACACCGCGGTACAAAGCGACCGCCCCGGCCTGTGCGGAGGCGGCGCGGCTTTTCTTTTGGCGTCTGGGTCAGGAGCGACGACCCACACACGAAAAGGCGCCGGTTCCGAGTGAGCCGGAACCGGCGTTGCGAACCTTGCGGTTCGTTCGTCTTAAAGTCGTTCGCCGGGACGACCGCTGCGGGAGGACGAGCCACCCTTGCGTCCGGCGTTGGCCGCCAGATCGCGATCCTTGGCGAAGCTGCGTTTTTCACTGGGCACGCTAGCTCCGCCCTTCCTGGCGATCTCGCGTCGGCGTTCCGGGTCCATGGCGGCGAAACCGCGACGGCCGCGGGGACGTTCGCTATCGATGTCCATGTGGGGCTCCTAGTCGGGACTGGTCACAGGCGGTACGCATCAGGTCGCGGCGCTATAGGGACGGTCGTCCCCCGGATCGACCGGCGGCGGGGAGACCGGGGGCTCCTCGACGGGGACAACGCCGGGCTCATACTCGGGCGGTTTGGGCTCGGGCGGGGGCGGGGCGGTTGGGTCGGTCACTAGCGTTGTTTCCTGCGCGTTCCGGTGAAGTAACCAGCGAACACGGTTTCGGTTCACCGCTTGATCACACTAATTACGCCGCACAGGGATGAGCGGTGCGACAAGGAGTCGTCTGAGAATGTCGCGCAACAGCAAGCAGATACTCGATACCGCCGCGGCTCATTGGCGTTTGCCGGCTGCGTTGGCGGCGGGCGTTGTGGCCTGGTCGGCGGCGAAAATCTTCGGGGCGCCGCGCGGTGCGCACCTGTTGCTGGGCTGGGACTGCGCGGCGCTGGTCTATCTACTGACCACCTGGGCGCTGTTTCTACGCGCCGACGAGGCCGAGGTGCGCTCGCGCGCGGCGCAGGAGGACGAGGGCGTGCCGGTCCTGCTGCTGATCGTGCTGGCCGCCATCCTGGCCAGCCTGGGCGCGGTGGTCGACGCCATGATCGCCGCCAAGACGACCGCCGCCGGCGCCAAGGCGCTGATCGCCGTCTGCGCCGGGGCGACCCTGGTCCTGTCGTGGCTGGTGCTGCAGTCGGTGTTCGTCCTGCACTACGCTCACCGGCATTTCGGCGATGGGTCTCAGCCCGGGACGATCCAGTTCCCGGGCGAGCAGCCGACCAGCTATCTCGACTTCGCCTATCTGGCGTTCAGCGTGGGCGCGACCTTCCAGGTGTCGGACAACGCCATCCTGACCTCGAAGGTGCGCCGACTGGTCACCGCCCACGCCGCGGCGGCCTATTTCTACAACACCGCCATCCTGGCGCTGGGCATCAACCTCATCGGCGGCTTGGTTTCCGGCTAGGACCGCCCTCTGCTCGCTGCTGGGCTGGGGTCTTGGGCAAGGTCTCCAGCCGCAGGACGCCGTCCTTGTCGGTGTCGAGCAGCTTGAAGCGGGTCACCGCCGCCCTGGTCGCTTCGTCCCTGGTGATGCGACGATTGAAGTCGGCGTCGGCGCCCATGACCGGCTGAGGCTCGGCGATCAGGCCATACAGCGCCGCGCCCTGCAGGGCGTTGCCACCCATGCCGCCCCTCTGGCCTTTGGGACCGCCCCTGCCGCCGCCGCCGCCGCGTCCTCCGCCGGGCGGGCCATCGCCGGCGCCTGGGCCTTGGCCCATCGGTCCACGACGCATCGAGGGCGCGGCCCCGCCGATGATCTCCGGCGCGATGCGCTGCTCGTAGGCGCTGACCTCGAAGCCGTCGATGACACCATCCTTGTCCGCATCGACCACGGTGAAGAAGCGCAGCGCGTCGGCGACGAACTCATCCCGCGTCAGGGCGCCGTCGTGATTGGCGTCCGCGCCGGCGAACCACGCCGCGACGGGGTAGGGCGCGCCGGGCGGGGCGCGGAAGGGCTCGCCCGCCGGGCTGATGAACAGCTGCTGGCCGCCGCCACGCGGGCCGGGGCCGTCTTCACCAGGCGGGGGGCGTCGGCGAGGCCCCTCCGGCGGACCGCCGGCGCAGGCGGTCAGGGTCAGGGCGAGGGCGGCGGTCAGGCCGAGCGTGCGGGGCGTCATCCAGAGGATCTCCGTTTGGCCAAGCTTGAAGCGCGGCCGGATGTCCCGGGAATGTCAGCCGTCCTACGCGGCCTTGCGGCGCTGAAACATTCTAGGCCGGCAGGCGGATGCAGGCCTGCAGGCCGCCGCCGGCGCGATTGTGCAGGGTGACGTCGCCGCCGTGCGCCCGCGCCAATGAGCGCACGACCGCCAAGCCCAGACCGATGCCGCCGGTCTCGCGGTTACGTGAGGGCTCGCCGCGATAGAAGGGCTCGAACACCCGCTCCAGCTCTTCGGGCGGCACGCCGGGGCCGTCGTCGTCGATCTCGATGATCGCCATGCCGTCCTCGGGATAGACCCGCGCACGGGCCGCGCCGCCGTATTTGAGGGCGTTCTCGACCAGATTGGACACCAGGCGCTTGAGGGCCACGGGATCGCCCTCGATCACCACCTTCTCGGCGCGATCGACGGTGGCCTTGCCGCCGGTCTCGGCGGCCTCGTCCACGACGCTTTCCACCAGCGACGACAGCTCCAGCTTGGTGCGCTCGGCCGGGCGGCTGGTGTCACGCACGAAGCCCAGGGTGGCCGAGATCATGGCGTCCATCTGGTCGATGTCGGCGGCCAGCTTGGTCCGGACGTCGTCCGGGGTGGCTTCGATCCGGAACCGCAGGCGCGTCAGGGGCGTGCGCATGTCGTGGGCGATGGCCCCGACCATGGCCGTGCGATCCTCGACATAGCGGCGCAGGCGCTCCTGCATCATGTTGAAGGCCGAGGCGGCGGCCAGCACCTCGGTCGAGCCCGACAGGTTCAGCGGCGGGCTGCGCGGATCCTTGCCCAGACGCTCGGCGGCGTCGGCGAAGGCGGTGATCGGCTGCGACAGCCGGCGGGCGAACAGCCAGGCCAGCGGCGAGACGGCGATGACCGACAACAGCAGGATCAGCAGGATTCGCTGCTGCCAGCTGTCCAGTCGGAAGCTGGGCTTGGGCTCGACCACCAGCCAGTGGCCATCGTTCTGCAGCACGCCCAGCTTGAAGCCGCCGAAGATCACGGGGTCGTCGCGGCCGGGATGGGCCTCGCCGGGACCGCCGCCCTGACCGCTATTGGGACCGCCGGGCGTGCGGGGACCCATCTCGCGGGCAAAGGGCTCGCGCGGACCGCCTCGTGGCCCTTCGCCGCGGGGACGTGGCGTGGCGGGCGGTCGGCGCACGAAGAAGCGCGGGCCATAGTCGATCTGCAGCTCGAGGCGATCTGCGGGAATGCCCATGGCGCGCGCGATGTCGGCCATGAAATCGGCCTTGCGCGCGCTTTCGGCGCCGGTGGCGCGGAAGGTCGCGCGCTGGCGCACCACCAGGGGGCGGCCGTCGCGCGGCTGCACCGGCTCACCCGTCTTGAGCGCGCGGGCGATCTCGCTGGAGCGATAGAACTCCGGCGGCGGCGGCGGCAGGTTGAAGATGACGGCGATCGAAATCAGCTGGGCGGCCACCAGGGTGATGATCACCAGCCCCAGCGCCTGCACGAACAGCGGCGCGCCTCGCCGGAACATGGTCATGGCGTACGCAGCACCTTGGCGGTGAACATGTAGCCCTCGCTGCGGATCGTGCGGATCAGCTCGCCGCCGCCGCCGTCGTCCAGTTTCCGGCGGAGACGGCTGATCTGGACGTCGATGGCGCGGTCATAGGCGTCGCTGTCGCGCCCGCGGGCCAGGTCCAGCAGCTGATCGCGAGTCAGCACGCGTTGCGGCCGCTCGACGAAGGCCCGCAGCAGCGAGAACTCGCCGCTGGAGAGGTTCACGACCACCGACTGCGGCGAACGCAGCTCGCGACGCACCAGATCGAGGCGCCAGCCAGCGAATTCGCAGGCCGCGCCCATGGCGTCGTCCACGGCGCGCGGCTCCTGGCGACGGCGCAGCACGGCGCGGACGCGGGCCAGCAGTTCGCGCGGATTGCAGGGCTTGGGCAGGTAGTCGTCGGCGCCCAGTTCCAGACCGACGATGCGGTCGGTTTCCTCGCCCATGGCCGACAGCATGATGATGGCCGGCGCGTCGCTGGCGGCCGACAGGCGGCGGCAGATGGCCAGGCCGTCCTCCCCGGGCAGCATGACGTCCAGCACGATCAGGTCGATCGGACCGCGCGCCAGCACCTGCTCCATCGTGCGGGCGTCCTGGGCGGTTTCCATCGCATAGCCGTGGCGGCCGAGGAATTCGGAGACGACATCGCGGATGCCGGGATCGTCGTCGACGATCAGGATGCGAGGCGCAGCGCCGCGGAGCGCGTCGGGTTCGCCCTGGGTGGGACCGGGCGCGGTGTTCTGGACGGTTTCCATGCGATGCTTCCTGTCACGCCCCCGTCACGCTCAGATTTCACGCCTGAAACAGCGGCGCAACCCTGTCATGCGATCGAACGTCGCACCGGCGCTTCGCTCCCCCCACCACGCGAGGCGTTGACGTCAGGGCCTGGTCCGCGCCCCCCGCGGTCCGGGCCCCGACACCCTTCACCCCGGCGAATGGTTCTTCGGCGACTCATAGGTCGAGCCTTGCGCCTGCATCTGGGCGATCACCCGATCGGCCACGAAGGGATTGCTGCGGCGCTCGGCCCCGAAGGTCGACATCGGCCCGTGCCCAGGCACGAAGCGCACGTCGTCGCCCAGCGGCCACAGTTTCTGGACGATCGAATCGAGCAGGTCCTGATGGTTGCCCAGCGGGAAGTCGGTCCGCCCGATCGAGCCCTGGAACAGCACGTCGCCGACCTGGGCGAACCTGGTCTCGCGGTGGAAGAACACCACGTGGCCGGGCGTGTGGCCGGGACAGTGGAAGACCTCGAATTGCGTCTCGCCCAGCGTGACGGTGTCGCCGTCCTGCAGCCAGCGATCGGTGACGAAGATCCGGGCCTCGGGCATGCCGTACTGCTCGCCCGACTGCTGGATGCGGTCGATCCAGAACTGGTCGTCCTCGTGCGGCCCCTCGATCGGGACGCCGGTGCGCACCTTCAGCTCGGCCGCGCCGCCGGCGTGGTCCATGTGGCCGTGGGTGATCCAGATCTTTTCCAGGGTCAGGCCCTTGTCGGCCAGGGCCTTGAGCAGGCGGTCGACCTCGCCGCCCGGGTCGATGACGGCGGCCTTCATCGTCTTCGCGCACCAGACGATCGTGCAGTTCTGCTGCAAGGGGGTGACCGGGGCGATCACGGCGCCGATGGGCATGGACTGGGTCATGCGGCCTGACTCCAAAAGAAAAGGGCGGGAGCCGAAGCGCCCGCCCTCACTGACCTAAGGCTTAGTCGCCGAAGATCAATCGCGTTCTTCCTTCGAGCCCGGCGCGGGCGCGCCCGGCATCGGCGGCACCGGACCGGCCGGGGCCGCCGGATCCAGCTCCGGCACCTCGACCAGACCGCGGCCGACATGGCTCTTGCGATAGCCGTAGGCGAAGTAGATCACCAGGCCGATGGTGCCCCAGATCGGCAGCACGGCCATCGCCTCGAAGGGCAGGTTGAAGTAGAGCACCGCGCAACCGATCATGGCGATCGGGGCCACGACCCACAGGAACGGCGTCTTGAACGGACGCGGACGATGCGGGTCCTTCTTGCGCAGCACCATCACGGCGATGGACACCATGAAGAAGGCGAACAGCGTGCCCGAGTTCGAGATGTCGGCCAGCTGACCCACCGGGAAGAACGCGGCGGCGATGGCGACGAACACGCCCGTCACCATGGTGACGATGTGCGGCGTCTTGAACTTGGGATGGATGGTCGCCAGCTTCTCCGGCAGCAGGCCGTCGCGGGCCATGACGAAGAAGATGCGGGTCTGACCGTAGATCATCATCAGGATGACCGACGGCAGCGCCAGGTTGGCGGCCAGGCCCAAGAGGTTGCCCAGGACCGGGAAGTTGATCATGCGCAGAACGTGGGCCAGGGCTTCGTTCGAGCAGACCAGCTGGTCCTTGTTGGCGGCCAGGTTACAGGCGGCGGTGAAGGCGGCCGAGCCGGGCTGGACGGCCGAGCCGTCGGCGCCGAGCACCGGCTGGGCGCCGATCGCGCCGATCGCGCCGGCCGCGACCAGCAGATAGAAGACGGTGCACAGAGCCAGTGAGCCGATCAGGCCGATCGGCACGTTGCGCTGCGGGTTCTTGGTTTCCTCGGCGGCCGTCGAGACGGCGTCGAAACCGACATAGGCGAAGAAGATCGAGGCGGCGGCGCCGACCACGCCCATGCCGGTGGTGCCGGGGGGGCCGAACCAGCCGTTCGGGGTGAACGGCGAGAAGTTGCCGGTCTTCAGCACGGGGATGGCCATGAAGATGAAGACGGTCAGGGCGGTGACCTTGATCGCCACCAGCACGGCGTTGACGCGGGCGCTTTCGGTGGTGCCGACGACCAGCAGGGCGGTCACGGCCAGGGCTACGATGATCGCGGGAACGTTGACGATACCGGCGCTGAAATCGGCGGCCGGCATCCAGCCGTTCATCGACCAGGCGGGACCGTGTCTTAGCGCGTCAGGCCAGTGGAATCCGAGCGCGTTCTCGATCAGGCCCAGGAAGTAGCCAGACCAGCCGACCGAAACGGCCGAGGCCGCGACGGCGTATTCCAGGATCAGCGCCCAGCCGACCATCCAGGCCAGCAGTTCGCCCATGACGGCGTAGGAGTAGGTGTAGGCCGAGCCCGAGACGGGAACCATCGAGGCCAGTTCGGAGTAGCAGAGCGCGGCGAAGGCGCAGACGGCGCCGGCGATCACGAAGCTCCACATCATGCCCGGGCCGGCCTTCTGGGCGGCGGCGGCGGTCAGGACGAAGATCCCGGTACCGATGATCGCACCAACCCCCAGCAGCGTCAGCTGGATGGGACCAAGCGAGCGGTGAAGGGATTTTTTCTCAGCCGTCGCTAGGATCGCATCAAGCGATTTAACGCGCCACATAGTTCCTCCTGGATAGGCAAGACTCCCCCCGGGGGTCGCCTTTTGGAAAATTTTGCGGACCGTGACCCTTTTATGAGCATGGGGTCAAGGTCGAGCGGTGGGTGGGCGTAAATGTTCTCCGCCATCCTGGCTAGTCCGGGGCGACGCGTGAGGTTAAAGCGGGCGCGATGTTGCCCATTTTCGAGGCCCTTCCGGCGCTGAAAGGCGCCCTGAGCGAACGGGAGACCGCCGTTCTCGTCGCGCCGCCCGGCGCAGGCAAGACCACGGCCGTGCCTCTGGCGCTTCTCGACGAGTCGTGGGTTCAGGGTCGCAAGATCATCGTGCTGGAGCCCAGGCGACTGGCCGCGCGCGCTGCAGCCTCGCGGATGGCCGCCAATCTGGGCGAGGGCGTCGGCGAAACGGTCGGCTTCCGCGTGCGCCTGCAGTCGAAGGTCTCGGCTCGGACGCGGATCGAGGTGGTCACCGAGGGCGTGTTCACCCGGATGATCCTGGACGATCCGGGCCTGGACGGCGTCGCTGCCGTGCTGTTCGACGAGTTCCACGAGCGCAGCCTGGACGCCGATCTCGGCCTGGCCTTCGCCCGCGACGTCCAGAGCGTTCTGCGCGACGACCTGCGGCTCCTGATCATGTCTGCGACCCTGGACGGCGCGCGGATCTCGGCGCTGCTGGGCGACGCGCCGATCGTCGAGAGCCAGGGCCGGATGTTCCCGGTCGACACCCGCTATCTGGGCCGCGACGAGCGACAACGCCTTGAGGAGCGTGTCGGCCGCGCCGTCGAACGGGCGCTGGCCGAGGAGAGCGGGTCGATCCTGGTCTTTCTGCCGGGGCAGGGCGAGATTCGTCGCGCCGAGAGCTGGCTGAACGAGCGACTGCGTCGACCGGATGTCGATATCGCGCCGCTGTATGGTGCGCTGGAGCCGGCCGCCCAGGATCGCGCTATCGCCGCCGCGCCGGCCGGGCGCCGCAAGGTGGTGCTGGCTACCTCGATCGCCGAGACCAGCCTGACGATCGAAGGGGTGCGGGTGGTGATCGACGCCGGCCAGGCCCGCGTGCCGCGCTACGACCCGGCCTCGGGCATCACGCGCCTCGAGACCGTCCGGGTCAGCCGCGCCGCCGCCGATCAGCGCCGCGGTCGCGCCGGCCGCACCGAACCCGGCGTCTGCTACCGCCTCTGGGACGAGCCGGAGACCCGCGCACTGCCGGCCTTCGCCCGGCCCGAGATCCTGGAGGCCGACCTGTCGCGGCTGGCCCTGGATCTGGCCCGCTGGGGCGCGCGCGATCCTGCGGGCCTTACCTTCTTGGATCCGCCGCCCGCGCCGGCCTTTGCCGAGGCGCGGACCTTGCTGACCCGCATCCAGGCGCTGGACGGGCAGGGTGACTTGACCGCTCACGGCAAGGCCTTGGCGCAGATGCCGCTGCCGCCGCGTCTGGCCCATATGGTTGTGCGCGCCGCCGCCTCCGGTCAGGGGCGCGAGGGAGCCGAGATCGCCGCCGTGCTGACCGAGCAGGGCCTGGGCGGCAAGGATGTCGATCTGCGCCGGCGGCTGGAAAACCTGCACCGCGACCGTTCGCCCCGCGCCCGCGACGCCATGGCGCTGGTCGAGCGCTGGAGCCGGGCGGCGGGGAAGGCGTCCGGCGCCAAGGCGCTGGAGAGCGGCCTGATGCTGGCCGAGGCCTATCCCGAGCGGGTGGCCAAGGCGCGCGGCAAGCCCGGCGAGTTTCAGCTGGCCGGCGGCCGCGGCGTCTATCTGGAGCCCACCGATCCCCTGGCGCGCGAGGCCTGGCTAGCCGTCGGCGAGCTGGGCGGTGGCGACAGCCGCGACCGCATCCTACTGGCTGCCGCCGTCGATGAGACTGATCTGCGCGAGACCTTCGCCGATCGCCTGGTCGCCGAGGACCGCCTGGAGACGGCCGGCGGCAAGGTCCGCGCCAAGCGCCTGCTGCGTCTGGGCAAGCTGGTGCTGGAAGAACGGCTGATCGAGAATCCTGACCCGGCGATGATCGCCGGCGCGCTGCTGGACCAGGTCCGCGCCGACGGCCTCAAGGCCCTGCGCTTGGGGGATCGGGCCAGGGCTCTCCTGGACCGCGTGGCCTTCCTGCGCGAGGTCGACGGCCAGGATTGGCCGGATCTGTCGGAACCCGCACTTCTCGCGCGGATGGACGAGTGGCTTGAGCCGCTGCTGCCGGGGCGCTCGTCGCTTTCGAGCGTGGACGAGGGCGCGCTGCACGACGCGCTGAAGACCCTGGTGCCGTGGGACCTGCAGCGGAAGATGGACACGATGCTGCCGGCTCGCTTCGAGGCCCCGACCGGCTCGACCTTCGCCATCGACTACGCGGCGGAGGGCGGGCCCCGCGTCGAGGTGCGGGTCGGCGAGCTCTACGGCCTGTCCGAACATCCCAGCGTCGCCGGTGGCAAGGTGCCGCTGACCCTGGCGCTGCTGTCGCCCGCCCACCGCCCGATCCAGATCACCAAGGACCTGCCCGGCTTCTGGAAGGGCTCGTGGCGCGAGGTGAAGGTCGAGATGAAGGGCCGCTACCCCCGCCATGTCTGGCCGGATGATCCCGCTAGCGCCGCGCCGGTGACCCGCGCCAAGCCGCGCGGAACCTGACTTGCCCGCAGGGTGTCGCTGGTGTGTCTGAAGGGCGCGCGATTCCATGCGCCCAGTCGCGTTGAGTAACCCCATGCGTCGCTTGTTGATGTCGTTCGTGGCCGCTGCCGCCATCTGTGCGCCCGGCCTGTCGCATGCGGGGGTTTTTGCCGACGGCATGTCCAAGTGCCTGGTCGACTCGACCGACGACGCCGACCGGCGCGCGCTTGTGATCTGGATCTTTTCCGGCATGAGCGCGCATCCGGACGTCGCGTCCTACGTCACCATCACGCCGGTGCAGCGCGAGGGCTTCAATCAGCGTGGCGCGGCGCTGATGCAGCGTCTGCTGATCACCAACTGCCGTGCGGAAACGGTTGCGGCCCTGAAGAACGAAGGCACGACGGCGTTCCAGCAGGCCTTCGGCGTCCTGGGCGAGGTGGCCATGGAGGGGCTGATGGAACACGAGTCCGTCAACGCCGCCATGGCGGGTCTCGCCGCCGCGGTGGACCAGAAGAAGCTGGAGGCCCTGTTCGCGGAGGCCGGCATCGTGTTCGAGAACGATGCGCCGGCCAAATAGGCGTCAGCCGGTCACCGTGTAGATCATGATCCCCGTGGCCACCGACAGGTTCAGGCTGTCGGCCCGGCCGCGCATGGGGATCTTGACGTTGACGTCGCAGGCGGCGGCCAGTTCGGGCGGCAGGCCCTGCTGCTCGTTGCCCATCAGGATCAGCGACGGCTTCACGTAGTCGGCGCTCTTGTGGTCGACGGTGGCGGTCAGCAGGGTGCCGACCACGCTGCCGGGCCAGGTCTCGCGCCAGGCCAGGAACTCGGCGATCGTGGCCTTGGCGATCTTGACGGCGAAGATCGAGCCCATGGTCGCCCGCACGCCCTCCACCGAATAGGGATCGACGCAGTCGCCGACCAGGATCACCCCGCCGCAGCCGGCCGCGTCGGCGGTGCGGATCACGGTGCCCAGGTTGCCCGGGTCGCGGACGGCCTGCATGGCCACCCAGCACGGCGCGCTCTCGGGCACGATGGCCGACAGCGGCGTGTAGACCTGGCGGAAGACGGCGACGACCGCTTGAGGATTGTCGCGGCGCGAGACCTTCTCGAGGATTTCCCGATTGACCTCAATGACTTCGCCGCCCGCCTTGACGCAGGCGGCGACGGCCTTCTTGAGCATCGGATGGTTGGCGGCGTCGGGGCCGTACATGACGATCTTGGGCGCGTGGCCACAGTCGATCGCCTCGATGACGATCTTCAGGCCCTCGGCCAAAAAGAGGCCGCTCTCCTCGCGCTCCTTGCGCATGTGCAGGGCGCGGACGGCCTTGACCGTGGCGTTGGTTAGGGAGGTGACGGTCTTGGTGCTCATCGTCATCAGCCTTCCCCCATCTTCTCTTGGGCTGACCAGCGGGCGAAGAATGACAGGCCGATCTGGCGGTCGCCCTTTTCCTCGACCAGCGAGAGCTCGCCCCAGTCGATGACGCCGCCGCGGCCGTCCAGTTCCTGCGCCAGCAGGCCCGACATCGCCGCGCCCGAGACGCGGGCGGCATAGGCGTTCATCAGCAGGAACGCGGCGTCGGGCGAGAGCAGCTGGGCGCAGTCCTTGGTCAGCGCGGCCAGGTCCTCGAACAGGCGCCAGACCTCGCCGTCGGCGCCGCGGCCGAACTTGGGCGGGTCCAGGATGATGCCGTCATAGGTGTTGCCGCGCCGGACCTCGCGGGCCACGAACTTGCGGGCGTCCTCGACGATCCAGCGGATCGGCTTGTCGGCGAGGCCGGCGAAGGCGGCGTTCTCGCGCGCGAAGCCGACCGACTTCTTGGAGGCGTCGACATGGGTCACCGCCGCGCCGGCGGCGGCGCAGACCAGCGAGGCCACGCCGGTATAGCCGAACAGATTCAAGATCTTCGGCTGCGGACCTGAACCCTTGCAGAGGGCTCGCACGCGTTCGTCCTGCCAGGCCCAGTTGGCGGCCTGTTCGGGAAAGAAGGCCAGATGGCGGAAGGGCGTGAACTGGCCGTGGAACTTGGCACCGCCCCAGCCTAAGTCGAACTTCTCGATCGGCTTGCCCTTGAAGCGCCAGCGGCCGGCTTCGTCCTCGTCGCTGGGATCGAAGACCGCGTCGGCGACGTCCCACACCTTCTGATCCAGGCGCGGGACCCAGAAACACTGCGGCTCGGGGCGCACGACGGTGTAGCGGCCGTACCGCTCCAGCTTCTTGCCGTTACCGCTGTCCAGCAGGGCGTAGTCGGCCCAGCCGGTGGTGCGCATGACGAGGGGGGACGGAGCGATCTTCGGTGCCATCGCCCGCCCATACCGCCTTAGGGGCTAGAACGTCCAGAGCGTGGGGCATGCAGGGTCTTGTCCCAGTGGTGCGGGGCGGTCACGAACTGGTGCAGGGCCTTGGCCGCCGCCACGCTCTGCAGCAGCCAGTAGCCGGCCATGCCCAAGAGGTGCAGCGACCGCGGCGCCTGGCCCATCCGCATCACGCCGCGCGCCCCGGCCAGGGCGGCAGACCCCCAGCCCAGCATGTAGAGCAGGACGTCCGACAGCGGCACGCTGAGCTGGGCGTCAGGCAGGAAATCGATCGCCGCCAGAACAAGAGCGACCGCCATGACTGGGCCATGCAGGTGCGAGGAGGCCACCGACTGGGCCAGGGTCAGGACGAGAGCGATCGCATTGCGCGGCTGGCGCGGAATCCGTCCGCGGGCATGAACGCAGAGCGTTTGCATGTGGCCCTTGATCCAGCGGGCGCGCTGGGGGAGCCACTGACCCCAGGTCGTCGGCGCCGTCTCCCAGGTCGGGCGATGGATGACGCCCAGGCGATAGCCGGCGGCGGCCAGCCGGAAGCCCACATCGGCGTCCTCGGTGACGTTGAAGGCGTCCCAGGCCCCGACCTCGCGCAGGATAGCGGTCTTGAAGTGGTTGCTGGTGCCGCCCAGCGGAAAGGCCAGGCCCCAGCGGGCCAGGGCCGGCAGCAGCACCTCGAAGTGGGCAGCGTATTCCAGCCGGAACTGCGAGGGCAGAAACATCGAGAAGCCCGGATCCTCGATCCGCAGCGGCGCCTGCACGCAGGCCAGGCGCGCATCCGAGGCGGCGAACCGGGCGGCCGCTTCGCGCAGTTGGCCGGGATCGGGCATGTCCTCGGCGTCGTAGATCACTACCAGTTCGCCCTTGGCGTGCGCCAAGGCGTGGTTGCAGGCGCGCGGCTTGGTCTTGGGCGCGCCCGGCGGGACCACGAGCACGGAAACGAAGTCCGGCAGGTCGAGGGCGCGGGCGGCGGCCTGGGTCACCGCGTCGTCGGTTTCCAGCACGATCAGCGCCTGAAGGCGTTGGCGAGGATAGTCGAGGGCGGCCAGGTTCTGGACCAGTTCCCCAAGCACCTCGGCCTCGCGATAGAGCGGGGCGATCAGCGTGTAGGTCGGCAGATCCTCGTCGGCCACCGGCGGCGCATGGAGGCGCGGCAGGGGCGTACAGGCCGCAGCCAGGCGGGTCGCTCCGCCCAGCAGGAAGACGCCGAAGAAGAGGTGGTGGACCATGGTCATCGCAGCGCCGGGGTCCAGGGCGATCCCGATCGCCGCCAGCAGTCCCGCTCCCGCGATCGCCATCGCCTGGGCCGGTGACAGGCTCCGGTGGGCGCCGTCGCGAACCCCGGCCTCTGCGGCGGTCGCGATCCGCTCCACAGGCGCAGGCCCGCCGTTCGCCGGCGCCAGCGCCGGTTCCAACACTTCCTCCCGCGTCATGGTGTCCCCGATGCCGCCGTCGCCCCAACGCGAGGCATAACGGAATCTCAACTCTAGGCTGTCAAATGGAAAAATGCGCGTCTCGCGCTGTTTTTCGCCGCATACACGCGCCACGGACGCACGTTCTTGCGATGGCTGAGTGATTCCCGTTTAGTGTTCCACGGGGAAATGAGAGGGGAAGCCAAGTCCGTGTCCGTCGTTTTGAAGAAGCCTCACAAGTCCGCGCGGAAGCCCAAGGGTGACGGGCACATGCGCCGAGGCGAGATCCTGGCGGCGGCCGAAAAGATCTTCATCGCCGAGGGCTATGCCGGCGCGACCATCCGCAAGATCGCCGACGCCGTGGGGGTGTCGTCGACGGCGCTGTACATGCACTTCCGCGACAAGGACCAGATCCTGATGGAGATCAGCAACGACGCCATCGAGCGTCTGCTGGCTCTGAACACGGAAATCGCCAGCCAGCCGGTCGATCCGGTGGCGCGCGTGCGCCTGATGCTGGAGGCGTACATGACGTTCGCGCTCGAGAACCCCAACACCTACCAGCTGGTGTTCTGCAGCACCGGCGACCACATCTCGCAGGACAAGATCGCCGACACCCTGGCGCTGGGCGACCGCTGCTTCGAGAAATTCAGCGAGCCGGTCCATGCGATCGCCGCTCAGGGCCGCTTGCGCTCGGGCACGGCCCACGCGGCGGCCGAGGTGCTGTGGAGCGGCTGCCATGGCCTGGTGTCGCTGCTGATCACCAAGCCCTCGCGCGGTTGGTCCGAGCCGGATCAGCTGATGAAGGTGATGCTGGACGGCCTTCTGTACGGCCTGGTCACGGACTGATTTCATGAACGCCGCCAAGGCCTTGTGCGCCGTTCTGGCGGCGGTGGCGCTCGTCCCGACGCTTGCGATGGCTACGCCGCGGGTGATGTCGCTGGACTCCTGCGCCGACCAATATGTGCTGGCCTTGGCGCCGCGCGACAGCATCGTCGGCCTCTCGCACCGGGCGGTCTCGCGCGACAGCTATATGCGTGACGTCGCCGGCGGCCTGCCGCTGCGCCGGGCGACGTTCGAGAGCCTCGTGGCGGCCAAGCCCGACGTCGTGGTGCGCCTGTGGGGCGGCGATGCACGGCTCTCCAAGGCGCTTGACCGCAAGGGCGTGGCCACGGTCGCGCTGGACGACGCGGCCGATTTCGACGGCGTAAGGGGCAACATCCGCAAGGTGGCCGCCGCTCTCGACCGCCGGCCGCAGGGCGAGGACCTGATCGCGCGCATGGACGCCAAGCTGGCCAAGGCCGCGGGGGCGGGGCAGGGGCGCGAGGCGCTGTACCTGACGCCGGGCGGCTATACGGCCGGCTCCGGGACCCTGATCGACGCCATGCTCAAGGCGGCCGGCTACGCCAATGCCTCCAAGGATCCGTACTTCGCGCCGGTGTCGCTGGAGCGGATGGTCATGACCCCGCCATCGGCGGTGGTGCTGGGCCTGTTCGATCTGGTGCGCGCAGGCTCCGACCGCTGGGGACCGGGTCGCCACGCCGCGCTGCAGAAGGCGGTGAATACCCGCACCGTCGCCTCGCTGCCGGCCTCGGTGGTCGGCTGCGCCGGCTGGTTCGCCGCCGACGGGTCCGAAGCCTTGGCGAAGGCCGCGCGATGAGCCTGCTTCGCCTTTGCCTCGTGATGCTGCTGGTCCTGGCGGGCGCGGCCGTCCTCGCCATCACCCTGGGCGAAACGCCGCTGTCGATGGCGCAATATGCTCAGGCCCTGGGCCAGCCGGTCTCGCCGCCGGGCGAGGGGCTGTGGGCCACCCGCGCGCCGCGCGGGGGCGTCGCCGCCCTGGCCGGCGCGGCCTTGGGACTGGCGGGGGCGACCATGCAGGGGCTGCTGCGCAATCCGCTGGCCGATCCGGGCGTGCTGGGCGTCTCGGCCGTATCGGGCCTGGGCGCGGCTTTCGCGATCTCGGCGGGACTGGCGGCCTTGCCGGGCGCGATCGAGCTGTCGGCCCTGGTCGGCGCCCTGGTCGCCGGGGCGGTGGTCGTGGCGATCGCCGCGCGGTTCCGCGAACCCGAGGCGCTGATCCTGTTCGGCGTGGCCCTGTCGGCGTTCGGCGGGGCGCTGACGGCGCTGGTGTTCAACCTCTCGCCCTCGCCGGTGGCGACAGCCGAGATCATGGCCTGGCTGATGGGCTCGGTGCAGAACCGCGACTGGCTGGATGCGACCTGGGCCGTGGTCCCGATGACGGTCGGCGCGGCGCTGTGCCTACGGGCCGGTCAGGGCTTGCGGATGCTGACCCTGGGCGAGGAGGCCGCGCGGATGTCGGCCCTGCCGATGGGGCGCCTTCGCGTCTACGCCGTGGCCGGGGCGGCTCTGCTGACCGGCGCGGCCGTGGCGGCGGCCGGCGTGATCGGCTTCGTGGGCCTGGCCGCGCCGCATCTGGTGCGGGCGCTGGTCCGCGACGATCCCAAGCGCATCCTGTGGCCCTCGGCGCTGGCGGGCGCGCTGCTGCTGGTTCTGGCCGATCTGGCCGCCCGGCTGATCCCGACCGAGCAGGAGCTGAAGTTGGGCGTGGTCACGGCCCTGTTCGGCGCGCCGGCCTTCGCCCTGCTGGCCTGGCGTGCCTCGCGGAGCTGGCGGTCGTGAGCGCGCTGTGGAGCCTGCAGGGCCTGACGGCGCGCCAGGGCCGCAAGACGGTGCTGGACGGCGCCAGCCTGACCGTGTCCGCCGGCGAAGTGGTCGGCGTCGTCGGTCCCAATGGCGCGGGCAAGACCAGCCTGCTGCGGGCGGGGCTGGGGCTGCTGGCGGCGGCGGGCGAGGCGAAACTGTCGGAGCGGGCTGTCGCGCAGCTGAAGCCCCACGAGCGCGCTCGGCTGGTCGGCTACCTGCCGCAGGACCGTCGTGCGGCCTGGAACCTGCCGGCGCGAATGGTGGCCGCCCTGGGCGCGACCGATCTTGCCGATGACGCCGCCGATGCGTTGGCGCTGGAAATGCTGACCCGCGTCGGCGCCGGCGACCTTGCCGATCGCGGCGTGCTGGACATGTCGGGCGGCGAGCGGGCCAGGGTGCTGTTGGCCCGCCTGCTGGCCACCCGCGCGCCCCTGCTGGTCGCCGACGAGCCCGTGGCGGGCCTGGATCCCGACGCCCAGTTGCTGACCCTGGATCTGCTGCGCGCCGAGGCTGAGCGGGGGGCGGGCGTGGTGGTGACCCTGCACGACCTGGGCCTGGCGGCGCGGTCGTGCGATCGGATCGTGGTAGTGGACGCCGGACGCGTGGTCGCCGACGCCGCGCCGGGCGAGGCGCTGTCGCCGGCCGTCCTGCGCGCCGTGTTCAAGCTGGACGGCGCGCTGGTCGAGACCGAAGCCGGGCCGGTGCTTGCGGCCCGCAGGATCTAAGGCTGCGCCGAGATCCCGTCCGTGCTAGCGACCGATGGGGTATACACGTAACCGCCGCGCTTCAGGTCGCTCGACAGCGTCAGCGGCGTCACCCCGCCGGCCAGCCGGGCGCGGTAGACCATGGTCGTCTCCAGCGTCCGCATCACGTAGTTGCGGGTCTCGGAGAACGGGATGCACTCGATGAAGTCCAGCGGGTCGGTCGCTGCGCCGCGCGGGTCGCCGCACAGGCCCGCCCACTGGGCCGGACGGCCGGGGCCGGCGTTGTAGGCGGCCGCGGCCATGATGTACGAGCCGCTGAAGGTGCGGACCATGTCGCCCAGATACACCGAGCCCAGGCGCATGTTGTAGGGCGCGTCGCCCAGGCGCTCGACGCTGTGGCTTTCGCCCAGCTTGCGGGCGACCAGCGAGGCGGTGGCCGGCATCAGCTGCATCATGCCGCGCGCGCCGACGCCGGAGCGGGCCGCCGGGTCGAAGTTACTTTCCTGGCGCGAGATCGAATAGACGAAGGCGGTCTCGGCCGCGCCGGGGCCGGGCGTGAAGTGGTGGTCCAGCAGCGGATAGCCGCGTTCGGTCAGGATCATGCCGCGCTGGGCGGCCGTACGGACCGCGCGCATGGCCAGGTCCTGATCGCCATAGCCGCGGGCCAGGTCGACCAGCAGGGCGCTTTCCTCGGCGTTGGGCAGGGTGTCGTCGATGTACAGCACCAGGCTGCGGAACAGGTCGCGCTGGCCGATGTCGGCCAGGATCCGCGCGGCGCGGACCTGTTCACGGCCGTAGAAGCGGGTGCGATCGGCCTGGGTGATGACCGGATCGCGCGGCAGGCGCAGCTCTTTCATCCCGGCCTTCTCGGCGGCCAGCTGGCCATAGAAGGTGGTCGTGTGGCGCGCGCCCTCCGAATAGAAGGCCTGGGCGGCGATCGGGTCGCCTTGCGCCTCGGCCGCGCGGCCCTGCCAGTAGAGGGCGCGGCCGCGGGTGATCGGCGAGGCGCCGACGGCGGCGATCTGGGCGAAGTGGGCGGCCGCGGCGTCGGGCTGGCGCAAACGCGTCAGGGCGATCCAGCCGGCGTAGAACTCGCTCTCGGCGATGTCGGCGGGGGCGATGGCCTGGGTGTTATTGGCGGCGGCATAGGCGCCGCTGCTGTTGCCGGCCTTCAGGGCGCCGACGATCAGCTGCTTGCGCTCGCGCCAGATGGCGCTGGACGCCTCCTCGGTCGGCGGGACCGGGAAGTTGACCACCATCGGCAGGGCCAGGGTGTCCATGCCCTTGCGGCGCAGATAGGCGGCGCGCTCGAACACCACGCCCGGCTGAGCCTGCAGGTCCGGCGTCAGGCCGTTATAGAGATCGTTGGCGTTGCCGGCGTTCTGGCGATAGGCCATGCGCACGCGGGCCACGCCCTGCTGGGTGTCGGACAGCATGGCGACCATGTCGCGGGCGGCGGGGCCCTGCTGGCCGTACAGCAGGATGTCGGCGCGACGGACATAGTCGTCGGGCGTCAGCATCGATCCGAAGCGGGCGACCAGGCTGCGCTGGGCGTCGGCCTCGAACACCTTGTTGCGGAAGGTATTGCGGATCAGGTTCGTGGCGTCGTTGCTGCGGCCCGTGGCCTGCCAGGCGCTGGCCAGCGCCATGGCGCCTTCGGCCGTTGACGGCTGGGCGCCGCCGAACCAGGCGATGACTCGGGCCGGATCCAGGCCCGAGGTCGACAGGGTCTTTTCGGCCGCTGAGTCACGACGTACGCCGCGCGGCCAGCCGGCCAGGTCGCGGCGGGCGGCGTCCAGCTCGAAGAAGCTCAGGGCCTCGGCGTTGCTGTCGACCAGCTGCCATTGGGCGATCTTGCGGGCGATCGGGTCCTGGAGGCTGCCCAGCGCCATGCGCGCGCCCGACACGTCGCCGCGCTTGGCGGCGGCCAGGGCGCTCTGGAGATTGGCGGAATCGGTGTCCGACAAGGCCTGGGGCACGGCCGTCGGCGGGGTGGTGATCAGGCTGGACGCGCCCTGATAGGGCGACGTCGTCTGGGCGTCAGCCGCCCCGACCACGGCCGCGATACAGGCTCCACCGAGCAGAATCCGACGCACCACAGAAGCCAAAGCACTCTCCTTCAAAGGCCCCCCGGGAGCCTTCTACCTGAAACCCGACGCCGTCCCTATGCGACGATTCAGGCTCCAATAGGTTTTAAAGTCGGGTTGGCGGGGTTGACCGCAAAGGCTTCCCCCATCAAATCCGCTTTGTCCTGACGGACCCGGTTGCGGGACGCCAGGGCGCGGACATATTGTCCGCCCCCATCCTCAAGCCGCAACACCCAGCGGCGCCTCCTCACGGCAATTTGCAAGTCATGGTCCAGTCTCACTTCAAGGGCGTCATTCCGGCCCTCGTCACGCCGTTCCGCGACGGTGAGGTGGACGAAAAAGCCTTCGTGGCCCTGGTCGAGCGCCAGATCGCCGGCGGCGTGCACGGCCTGGTGCCGGTCGGCACGACGGGCGAGACCTCGACCCTGTCGCACGACGAGCACAAGCGCGTCGTCGAGCTGTGCGTGAAGACCGCCGCCGGCCGCGTGCCGGTGATCGCTGGCGCGGGCAGCAACTCGACCGACGAGGCCATCGAGCTGGCCCAGCACGCCAAGGCCGTCGGCGCCGACGCCGCCTTGGTGGTGACGCCCTATTACAATCGTCCCAGCCAGGAGGGCATGTACCAGCACTACAAGGCGATCAACGACGCCGTGGAGCTGCCGATCTTCGTCTACAACGTGCCGGGCCGCTCGGGCGTCGACATCAGCAACGAGACGCTGGCGCGGCTGTCCAAGCTGCCCAACATCGTCGGCATCAAGGACGCCACCGGCGACCTGACCCGCATCAGCATGCAGCGCCTGCTGTGCGGTCCGGACTGGATCCTGCTGTCGGGCGATGATCCGACGGCTCTGGGCTACATGGCCCACGGCGGCCACGGCGTGATCTCGGTGACCGCCAATGTCGCGCCGGACGCCTGCGCGGCCTTCATGAACGCCTGCCTGCAGGGCCAGTGGGAAACCGGCCTCTACTGGCAGGACCGGCTGATCCGCCTGCACAAGGCGCTGTTCCTGGACAGCTCGCCCGGGCCGACCAAGTTCGCCATGGCCCATCTGGGCCTGTGCGGCGAAGACGTGCGCCTGCCGATCACCGCGTGCGGCGACGCCGTGCGTCCGACGATCATCGAGGCGATGCGCGAGGCCGGTCTCCAGTAATGACCAAGCCGATCGCGGAGAACCGGCGCGCCCGGTACGACTACTTCATCGAGGAGGTCTTCGAGGCCGGCATCATGCTGACCGGCACCGAGGTGAAGTCTCTGCGCGTCGGCCGGGCCAACATCGCCGAATCCTACGCCTCGGTCGAAGGGCGCGAGATCAAGCTGATCAACGCCGACATCCCGCCCTATGGCCACGCCAACCGCTTCAACCACGAGCCGCGCCGGCACCGGAAGCTGCTGCTGCACCGCAAGCAGATCGACAAGCTGATCGGCGCGGTGCAGCGCGACGGCCGGACGATGATCCCGCTGAAGCTCTATTGGAACGAGAAGGGCCTGGCCAAGCTGGAGATCGGCCTGGCCAAGGGCAAGAAGAACCACGACAAGCGCGAGACCGAAGCCGCGCGCGATTGGCAGCGCGACAAGGCCCGCCTGATGAAGGGCAACCGCGACGACTGAAGCGGCTAGTGCTGGCCCATCAGCAGGAAGCCAATCACCAGGCCCAGGGCGAAGGCGCCGGCGCTGACGATCAGGAAGGTGCGGACCTCGTGGCGAAGGGTCGTGGGCGTCTGCGCCATGGGCGAACTCCTTTCCGGCGACACGTCTTGCTCGCGCCGCGATTCAGTCTTCGCACGGATATTAAACCCTGGCGCGAGCTGGGCATTGTCAACGATTGTTAAAGATGAGGTCGTGAGACCTCAGGCCGCAGCCGTACGCTCGGTCACCTGAGATCGAACGCCTTGCTCGAACAGGTTTCCGCAAATGGCCAGAGCGGTCTTATAGGCGCTCTCGACAGTGTCGAACTGTCCGGCGGGGCGTCCGCCTTCGGTGACGACCCAGCCGTCCTGGATCGGCGCGATCTCGATATTCTGGCAGTGCGCGACGTCGGTTCGCATGGCGGAGGTTCGCATGACGACGGGCTCCCTGGCTGATAGACTCACGTCCGGAGCGTCGGACGCGCGACATCCTTAACGCGAGCTGCTTCGCGTTCATTGTCAATCAATGTAAACAGTCCCCGGACGATCGCGCGTTGCGTTAGATCAACAGCCTGCTCAACCGCGCTTCTAGCCATTCTCCAGGGCCAGCAGGGCGAACGTCGCCAGCCAGTGCTCGCCCATGTAGTTCCCGGAGACGTGCGGGATCGCCGCCGCCAGGTGGGTGAGGGCGGCGTTGATCGCCAGAGGCTTGGCGGGATCGGCCTCGGACATGGCGCCGGCCAGGGTTCGCCAGCACCAGGCGCGCGACAGGTTCAGTCCATCCAGGCGAACGATCTGACCATCGGTGCGGTCGCGGACCCGGGCAGGCGTGAACAGCGTCGCCGGCTGCTTGCGGGTCAGGTCCGGCAGGAAGCGCGGAAACCAGATCTGGAAGCGCTCGCGCGGCATCAGCCGGCGCATGGCTTCGGCCTCGATCAGGGCTGGCGACAGGAAGTCGTCGCCCGATGGCTCCCAGGCGGGGCAGGCCGCATCCTGGCCGTACCAGACCAGGGCCCGGTCCAGCAGCAGCTGACGGAACGCCCCGTCGTGGGTCATGTCGGCATACTCGCTGGCCAGCACCAGGGAGAAGGCGGTGTTGAAGTGGGCCCCGCTGCGCACCGGATAGTCGGCCATCGGCAGGAAGGCCTCGAACCGCTCGGCAAACGCGTTGGCCAGCGGCGCATGGGCGCCCGCCCAGGGGCGATCGTGCCGGAGCAGTTCGGCCTGCAGCATCAGGTTCCACGCCCAGCCGTAAGGCCGTTCGAAGCCGCGGCTTTCGGGGCGCGCGAGATAGGCGACCTCGCCGGCGACCTTGTCGGGCGTGAAGGCGTCGTCGAAGATCTCGATGATCTGCTCGGCCTCGGTCATCTCCGGACGCAGCCGCAGCAGGGTTGCCAGCAGCCAGTAGCCGTGCACGCACGAATGCCAGGAAAAGCTGCCGTGGAAGATCGGATGAAGGTCGCGCGGGCTGCGGACGTCCTCCGGTCCGGCCATCACGTGATCCAGCTTGGCGGGGTACTCGCGCGTCAGATGGCCCAGGGCGATCCGGGCGAAGCGCGAGGCCGTGGCGCGGGCCAGACTCATCGGAGGGCGGGCAGGGCGATCATATGCCCCTTCAACTTCAGCGCGACAGGCGGCGCAAGTCCCCCTTGACGCTGAAACGCCCTGGCGCGACCCTCAAGTCAACAATGATAACCTACGGAGGAAACCATGGCCGACGGGTCTCTGCCGATCACATCCCTGAAGGGCAAGGTCAGCGACGCCGAGTGGCAGGCGCGCGTCGATCTGGCTGCTCTCTATCGTCTCGTGGCCCTGCACGGCTGGGACGACATGATCTTCACCCACATCTCGGCCCGCATTCCCGGGCCTGAGCACCATTTCCTGATCAATCCCTACGGCATGTTCTTCGGCGAGATGACCGCCTCGTGCCTAGTCAAGGTCGATCTGGAGGGGAACATCGTCGACAAGACCCAGTACTTCATCAATCCGGCGGGGTTCACGATCCACTCGGCCATCCACGCCGCGCGCGAGGACGCCCAGTTCGTCATGCACCTGCACAGCGATCAGGGCGTGGCGGTGTCGGCGCACAAGGATGGCCTGCTGCCGCTGACCCAGCACGCACTTATCGTCTTGCCTCAAGTCGCCTATCACGATTATGAGGGCATTGCGCTCAATCTTGACGAGCGAGAGCGGCTGGTGGCCGATCTCGGCGACAAGAAGCTGATGATGCTGCGCAACCACGGCACGCTGTCCGTGGGCGCCACCGCGGCCGAGTGCTGGTTGGGGATGTTCTTCCTGGAGCGGGCGTGCGCACAACAGGTGATGGCGCTCTCGATCGGTCGCGACAACGTTCTGCTGGCGCCCGAAGGGGCCCAGGAGGAGGTCCGGCGTCAGGTCGGCATGGGCATGGGCATGATCGGCGGCCTGGCCTGGCCCGGTTGTCTGCGCAAGCTGGACCGCGCGCTGCCCGGCTACGCGGACTAGACCCTCGTTTCGCCGAACTCTGGAAGGGCGTGGCGGTCCTGGTGGTCGCGGCGGCCTTTCCATGTCTGGCTCATGCCGGCGCCTGGCCCATCGCGGCGGGCCGCACCCAGGTCATCACAAAGTACGAGCGCACCAGCGCCGATCAGGGTTTCGATCCCGACGGCGCGCTGGTGGCGGTGGGCCATCGCCGCGACGAACTGCTGTCGGTGTTCGTCGAGCACGGCCTGACGCCGCGGCTGACCCTGCAGGGCAAGGTCGGCGTCACGCGTGGCCGCGATCGCTGGGTGGACTATGAGGGGCGCGGACCCGTCGAGGCCGGGGTCCGCTGGACGGTCCGTCGCGACGACCGCTCGTCCCTGGCGCTCTATCTGGGCGCCGGCGAGGCAGGCGCTGGCCGAAATGCAGGCTATGCCACGCCAGGGCAGGGTAGTCTGGATCTGGAAGCGCGGGTTCTCTACGGCCGCTCGGGCGTCTGGCGCGGGCGCGAGGTGTTCGTCGATCTGCAGGCCGCGCGGCTCAAGCGACAGGGGTTGGCCGACGAGACACGCTTCGACACGACCCTGGGCGTGCGGCCGGCCAAACAATGGCTGATCCTGGCCCAGGCCTATGCCGGTCGGACGGAGCGGAGCGAGGTTGGGGCGCGCTGGATGAAGGCGGAGGTCTCGGTGGTCCGCGCGGTGGGCGACTGGAGCGTTCAGGCCGGCTGGCGCGATACGGTTGTCGGACGTGAAGTCGCCCGTGATCGCGGCGTGTTGCTCAGTATATGGCGCCGACTATAGCTTGTTTCAGTGCTGCAACAGTCGGTCATCCGGCTGTCACTGGACGACGCTTTAGCCTGCGGTCATATGTCGCCGCAGACTTACGCGTCGAATCCACTCGGCGCCCGGAGCGTTTCCTTGATCCGCAGGCATTTCTTTCTCGTGGTGGCCGTCGCCGCCGTGGTGTTGATGGTGGTCGTCGGCGGGCTGAAGCTCGCCTTTGGCGGCAAGAGCGACAGCGGCGCCGGGGCTGGCCGGGCGACCAACGTTTCGCAGGCTGCCGCGGTCCAGCGCCAGTTCACCGATCGCATCGAGGTGCTGGGCGTGGCCAAGGGCCGCCAGTCGGTGACGATCACCTCCAACACGACCGAGCAGATCACCGCCGTGCGCTTCACCGATGGCCAGGCCGTCTCGCGCGGCCAGGCCCTGGTCGAGCTGCGCGCCGAGCAGGAAGACGCGGGCATCTCGGAGGCCCGCGCCCGTCTGGGTCAGGCCGAGCGCGACTACGCGCGCTGGAAGACCCTGGCCGACAAGGGCATCGCCCCGCGGGCCACCGCCGAGCAATCGCTGGCCGCTCTGGAGGCCGCCCGCGCCGCCGTCGGCACGGCCCAGGCCCAGAAGCTGGACCGGGTGATCCGCGCGCCGTTCTCGGGCCGCGTCGGCATCTCGGACGTCGCCCCCGGCACGATGATCAGCCCCGGCGCCGCCATCGTCAGCCTGGACGACGTCTCGGTGATCCGCGTCGACTTCTCGGTGCCCGACCGTTACCTGCGCACCCTGCGCGTGGGCCTGCCGATCATGGCGCGGCCCGACGCCTTGCCGGGCGAGACCTTCCAGGGCCGCATCGCCCAGGTCGACACCCGCATCAATCCCAGCACCCGCGCCGTCATGGCCCGCGCCGAGTTCCCCAACGCCGGCGACCGCCTGAAGCCGGGCATGCTGGTCAAGGTCGCCATCGACCAGGGTGTGCGCACAGCCGTCGCCGTGCCCGAGACCGCCGTCCAGTTCGAGAGCTCGCAAGCCTCGGTGTTCCGCATCGTCGAGGGAGCTGACCGCGTGGTCGCGCGCCGCGCCGACGTCGACACCGGCGCCACGGAGAATGGCTTCGTCGAGATCCGCAGCGGCCTGAAGGCCGGCGAGAAGATCGTCGCCGACGGCCTGAACCGCATCCAGGACGGCGCCAGCGTCAGCACGGGCCGCCAGGGCCAGAACAAGGGCGGTGAAGGCCGCAAGGGCGGCTGATGCTGTCCGACCTTTCCGTCCGTCGTCCCGTCTTCGCCGCGGTCGCGGCGATCATTCTCTGCGTCATCGGCCTGGCGGCCTATACGTCGCTGCCGATCCGCGAGCTGCCCAGCGTCGATCCGCCCGTGGTGTCGATCTCGACCACCTATCGCGGCGCCTCGGCCGAGGTTATCGAAGAGCGCATCACCCAGGTGATCGAGCGCCAGGCGGCCGGTATTCAGGGCATAGACCGGGTCAACAGCTCGTCGCGCGACGGCCGCTCGCAGATCACCATCACCTTCAATCTCGACCGCGACCTGGACGCGGCCGCCAATGACGTGCGCGACGCCGTCAGCCGGGTGACGGCCAATCTGCCCGACCAGGCCGACCCGCCGCAGATCGCCAAGGCCAACGCCGACTCATCGCCGATCATCATCCTGAACCTGACCTCGACCACGCTGGATCCGCTGCAGCTGGCCGACTACGCCGACCGCTACCTGGTCGAGCGAATGTCGACCATCGACGGCGTGGCCCAGGCCAATCTGTTCGGGGCCAAGATCTTCGCCATGCGCATCTGGCTGGACGCCGACGCGATGGCCGCCCGCGGCGTCACGGTCGACGATGTCGAAAGCGCCCTCAACAGCCAGAACCTGGAACTGCCGGCCGGCTCGCTGGAAAGCGCCACCAAGGACTTCACCATTCGGGTCGTGCGCGCCTACGCCAAGCCCGAAGAGTTCGCCCGCCTGCCGATCCGCGCCGCCGATGCGGGCGGGTTCGTGGTGCGCCTGGGCGACGTGGCCCGCGTCGAGGAAGGCGCCGACGAGCGCCGTCGCCAATTCCGCGGCAACGGCGTCGACCAGGTCGGCATCGGCCTGACCCGCCAGTCGCAGGCCAATGACGTCGCCATCTCCGAAACCGTCCGCAAGGAGGTGGAGTCGATCAACCAGACCCTGCCGCCCGGCACCAAGCTGGTCGTGGCGGTGGACAATTCGGTGTTCACCGCCGAGGCCATCCACGAGGTGTGGATCACCATGGGCCTGTCGATCGGGCTGGTGGTGCTGGTCAACCTGGTCTTCCTGGGCAGCTGGCGTTCGGCCCTGATCCCGTCGGTCGTCGCGCCGATCTGCATCCTGGCCACCTTCATCGTCCTGGCCCCGCTGGGCTTCTCGCTGAACCTGCTGACCCTGCTGGCCCTGGTGCTGGCCGTCGGCCTGGTTGTCGACGACGCCATCGTGGTGGTCGAGAACATCCAGCGCCGCGTGGACGAGGGCGAGCCGCCCCTGGTCGCCGCCGAGCGCGGCACTCGCCAGGTGTTCTTCGCCGTCGTGGCCACCACCATCGTGCTGATCTCGGTGTTCGCGCCGCTGATGTTCCTGCCCGGCTATATCGGCCGCCTTTTCGTCGAGCTGGCCGTGGCCATCGCCTCGGCCGTGGCGTTCTCGGCCCTGCTGGCCCTGTCGCTGTCGCCGATGATGGCGTCCAAGCTGCTGAAGTCCGCGCACAACGAGGGCTGGCTGGCGCGCAAGGTCAATGTGGCCATGGAAGGCCTCAAGAACTCGTACCGCGCCTCGCTGGAAGGCATTCTGGCCGGGCGTTGGACGGCGGCCCTGGCGGGCGTGCTGGTGGTGGGTCTGGCGGCCTTCGCAGGCCTGATGTTCGCCACCCTGCCCAAGGAGCTGGTGCCGCCCGAGGACCGCGGCCGCGTCGATGTTTCGATCACCGCGCCGGAAGGGGCGGGCTACGACTACACCGCCTCGATCATCGGTCGCGTCGAGAAGGAGATCTCGGCCTATCGCGAGAATGGGCAGGCCGAGCGGACGATCGTCTCGATCCCGCGCTTCGGCCAGAGCCAGTTCAACACCGGCAACGGCGTGGTCGTGATGAAGCCCTGGGGCGAGCGGGACATGACCGCCGACGAGGTGGCCGCCCAGCTCAACAAGGACCTCAACAAGATCACCGGCGTGCGCGCCGTGGCCAGCGTCCGCGGCCCGTTCCAGCGGGGCGGCGGCGGCGGTGGCGGCGGCGGTACGAACGTCGACCTGATCGCCGTGGGCAACGACTACGTCCAGCTGTCCAACTGGCTGAAGCCGATCCTGGCAGCCTCGCAGCAGAACGAGGGCCTGTCGCGTCCGCGCCTGGACTACGAGCCGACCGCGCCGCGCCTGTCGGTGTCGATCGACCTGGACAAGGCCGCCAGTCTTGGTGTCTCGGCCCAGTCGATCGGCCGGTCGCTGGAGACGATGTTCGGTTCGCGCCGGGCGACGACCTACATCAAGAACGGCCAGGAATACGACGTCATCCTGCAGACCAACCTCGACCAGCGCCGCAGCATCGAGGACCTGAACCGCCTGAACGTCCGGGCCGCGTCCGGCGCCGTGGTGCCGCTGTCGACGGTGGTGACGACGCAGCTGCGCGGTGACACGCCGGACCGTCCGCGCGTCGACCGCCTGCGCGCGGTGACCCTGACAACCCAGCTGAACCCCGGCTACACGGTCGGCGACGCCGTCACCTTCCTGCAGGACCAGGCCAGCCAGCACAACGCGCCGGGCGTCTCGGTCAAGTGGGGCGGCCAGGCCAAGGACTATCTGGAAGGCTCGGGCGGCATCGCCATCGCCTTCGGCTTGGCCTTGCTGCTGGTGTTCCTGGTGCTGGCCGCGCAGTTCGAGAGCTGGATCCACCCGGCGGTGATCATGCTGACCGTGCCCCTGGCGGCGCTGGGCGGGCTGTTCGGCCTCCTGATGACCGGCTCGACCATCAACACCTACAGCCAGATCGGCCTGATCATCCTGGTCGGCATCGCCACCAAGAACGGCATCCTGATCGTCGAGTTCGCCAACCAGCTGCGCGACGAGGGCCTCAGCGTGCGCGAAGCGGTGATCGAGGCGGCGGCCCTGCGCCTGCGCCCGATCATCATGACCTCGATCGCCGCGGCCATGGGCGCCTTGCCGCTGATGCTGTGGGCCGGGGCGGGGGCGGGCAGCCGCCAGACGATCGGCGCGACGATCTTCACGGGCGCGATCTTCGCCACCCTGCTGACGCTGTTCATCGTGCCGGTGTTCTACGACCTCTTGGCGCGCTTCACGAAGTCGCCGGAATGGACCGCCCGCCAGATCGAGGCCTACGAGGCCGAGGAGAAGACGGCGGCCCAGAACCCGACGGGCTAAACCCCGCTGTGGATGACCACGTCGCTGAGCAAGCCGTCTTTGAAGGCGTAGGTCAGGTGAGCGCGGGTGTCGGACCAGATGTGGCCCTTGTGGTCCTGGACCAGCAGCTGGACCTCGACCTCTAGGGATCCGTCCGTCTCGTCGATGACGCGGATCAGCTGAATGTCGGTGCGGGCCAGGGCGAACAGCTGGGCGAAATGCGCGACGATGGCGTCACGGCCTTCCAGCCGTCCGCCTTCCAGGGTGTCGGGCCACATCGCGTCTGGGTGAAGGCTTGCGCACACGCCTTCCAGGTCCTGGGCGTTGCCGGCCGCGTAGGACCTGGCCAGGACGGCCTGCTGCGCGCTGCGTTCCGCCTTGGCCGTCATCGACTTGGTTCCGGATCTCCCTCGGGCTGGATATCCATGCGCCAGAACAGGCCGTCGCGGAGCGTGTAAAGATGCCGCACGCAAAAGTCCGACCACAGCCTTCCGGTCAGGTTCCAGACCACTTGGTTGGCGTCGACCACCACGCGATCCTCGTCGTCCAGCCAGACCTCGACCGGGGTGGTCTCCACCCGGATAGAGGCGTCGTTGAAAGCCCAGTAGTCCCGCACGGCCTCCGGCGTCTCCAACTGGCCGCCACGCGTGATGTCGGGCCATTCCAGCCTGGCCGGGACGAGGCTGAGAAAGGCCTCGAAGTCCCGGCGCCCGACGACGTCGTAGAGGCGTCCGATCAGCGCCTCTATCTGTGGCGGGGCCGGGCGCAGGGTCATGATGCAGGCCTGTAGCCCGTCTCGACCTTCAGATAGGCGATCAGGTCCACCCGGTCCTTGGCGTCGTGCAGGCCGGCAAAGGTCATCTTGGTGCCAGGCATGAAGCCGCGCGGGTCGGCCAGCCACTTGTCCAGATGCTCGGCGTCCCAGGCGAAACCGGCGGCCTTGACGGCGTCGGAATAGCGGTAGCCGTCCTTCGTGCCCGCTGTGCGGCCGAACACGCCATAGAGGTTGGGGCCGGTCAGGTCCGGGCCGCCCTCGGTGATCGTGTGGCACGAGCGACAGAGCGCGAACTTGCGCTGGCCGTTGGAGAGGTCGCCGGTGTTGTAGGGCGCGGGCAGGGCGGCCAGGGCCTCGGCCTTCTGGGCGTCGGTCGGGGCGGGCGGCGTGGAGGCCGGCGCCTCGCCGGAACCGCCGCCATCCTTCGAGCAGGCCGCGAAGGTCAGGCCCATACCCAGGCACAGAGCCGCGAGGGCGACCGTTTTGAACTCACGCATGTTGATCCCCGAGGGAGCGATCCCCGACTGACGTTTCGCCGCATGGGCTGCGACGGCGCGACGCATTCCAAACCCTTATAAAATCAGGGCCGTGGCCTTGTCACGGAACGATGTTCCCAAACCGGGCTTCCGGCAGGGCTCTGCGACAATTGCTGGTAGCTAGCTGATTCTCTTCACGAAAAGTGGAAATGCAAACCGTGGGTCTGCACATAACCGTTTGACGTGCGTTAACCATAAATTCTACCCATTTCTCCACGGAGCGGGCTGGCTCCGAGCAGGGCACGAGAGACGACCATGGACTGGAGCGAAGAACGTACCGCCACACTCAAGAAGTTGTGGCTCGAAGGCCTCAGCGCAAGCCAGGTGGCGCGCCAACTGGGCGGCGTCAGCCGCAGCGCGGTGATCGGCAAGGTCCACCGTCTGGGCATCACCGTTCGCGACACCCCCGTCCGCCAGCGCATCACCACTGTCCGCGCCCCGTCGCGCATCCCGACCCGTCGTCCGACCCGCGAGACCTCGGCGGCCCCGCATGTGGCTCCGCGCTTCGAGCGCGTCGAGGAGGACATGCTGCCGACCTCGGGCATCCTGGGCCTGGGCGCCCATTCCTGCCGCTGGCCGATCGGCCATCCCGACAGCGACGAATTCGGCTTCTGCGGCCGCCCCAAGCTCACGCGACGCGGCTCCTACTGCGAGCAGCACAGCCAGGGCGCCCACCGCAGCGGCGGCACGGCCAAGTCGGTCGAGGCCTGGGCGCTGCGCGGCCTGAAGGAGCGGGTCCAGCCCAGCATGGGCTGATCTCTCCCCCGCCGTCTTTTCAAGACCTTTCCATTCTCCTCGAGATCACCGAGACGAACCCCCATGAACGCCATGAACATGGTCCTGATCGAGAACGCCGCCGGCAGCAGCCAGGTGATCACCATCATCGAGGAGTTCGCCGGCCACTCGGTGTCGCGCGACCTCAACCCCGGCGACCAGGCCCGCATTCCGGTGACCCAGTTCAAGTCGATCACCGTGCGCGAGACCTATCCCGACGACTGGTTGACCCGCGGCCGCAATCGCAATCGCGAGGCGGCGGCTTTCGCGGCCTAGAGTCGGGTAGGCGACATTTTAGCGGGAAGCCCGGGGTACCCCCCTGCGACGCCGGAATTTCTCGTCTAAATTGAAACAGATGACCCCGCGAAGCCTTTCGCGGGGTTTTTCGTTTCCGGTGTGGGTGCGCTGATTGCGTTGGCGTTAACCTTATGACACACACAGCCCCGCTTCTGGGGGGACGGAAACCAAGATGGGCGAGGGGTTTGAGGGGGGCGGCACGGTCGACGAGCACGCGCTGCCGTTGCCGAGCTACCTGAGCTATCTGCTCTACCAGACCGAGCAACACCGCCGGGCGATGGCGGCCGACCTGTTGGCGCGCCACGGCCTGACCTTCGCCAAATGGGTGGCGATGATCTCATTGCGCCGGTTCGGCGACCTGTCGATGACCCGCCTGGCCAAGCTGGCCGCCACCGACCGCACGACCCTGACCCGCGCCATCGACAGCCTGATCACCGACGGCCTGGTGGCCCGCCAGGCCTCGCCCAGCGATCGCCGCATCGTCGTGGTCTGCCTGACGGACGCCGGTCGCACCCTGCTCGAAGCCATCCGCGCCGAGATCCGCCCCTTGAACCGCGACATCTGCTCGAACCTGACGCCCGAGGAGCAGGCGGCCATGACGGGCTACCTGCAGAAGATGCTGTCGGGCCTGATCGTCGAACCGGACTGGAAGCAGGACGTGCTGGCGTTTTCGACGCCGGCGCCGCCGGAGATGGTCTGAGGCGTTAGCGCCTTCAATCGTCGACCTTCACCCGTCCGCGTCCGGACTTCACGCCCGCGCGCTTGGTCTTTCCTTCCAGCCGCTTGAGCTTGCTGGAATAGGTCGGCTTGGTCGCCTTACGCGGCTTGGGCTTTTCGGTCGCCCTGCGGATCAGCTCGACCAGCCGCGCCTGGGCGTCCTGGCGGTTCATCTCCTGCGAGCGGGACCCTTGGGCGAACAGGATCAGCACGCCGTCCTGAGTCAGGCGGCTGCCGGCCAGCTTCTCCAGGCGTTCCTTGACGTCCTCAGGCAGGGCTGGGGAAGCGCGGACATCGAACCGCAGCTCGATCGCGGTGCTGGTCTTGTTGACGTGCTGGCCGCCCGGACCCGAGGCGCGGGTGGCCTTCCAGACCAGTTCGTCCTCGTCGATCCGCAGCCAGGACGTGATCTCGATCATTTCGGCGCGATTTTCTTGGCCTTGACCACCAGCTGGTCCAGCGCCTGCAGGAAGCGCGAGCGGTCGGCGTTGGCGAAGGCGGCCGGGCCCTTGGTGACCTCGCCCATCGAGCGCAGGTGCTCGCCGATCGAGCGCGAGGCCAGGGCCGAGCCGATCATGTCGGCGCTGAACACCCGGCCGTTCGGGGCCAGGGCCGCGCCGCCGGCCTTCAGCACGCGATCGGCCAAGGGGATGTCGTTGGTCACCACCACGTCGCCGGGGCCGCAGCGCTCGGCGATCCAGTCGTCGGCGATGTCCGGCCCGGCTTCGACCACGATCTGTTCGATCACCGGGGTTTGCGGCACGCGAATCCAGCTGTTGGACACCACGAAGGTCTTGAAGCCATGCCGGGCGGCGACCTTGTAGGCTTCGTCCTTCACCGGGCAGGCGTCGGCGTCGAGGAAGAGAATGGCGGCCATGACGCGAAAGCCTGGATTGAGAAGACTGGTGCCGGCGGAGAGGATCGAACTCCCGACCTTCGGTTTACAAAACCGCTGCACTACCGCTGTGCTACGCCGGCACGGACCTGAAGGGCCCGAGGTCAGGGCTTATGCCGTTTGAGCGCACGGACGGCAAGGCGCCTTCCCGAGCGCCCCCTCCGTCTCGTCGCGTATCCGCACCGATCCTCCTCCCCGTGAAACGGGGGAGGTGGCGCGAGGCGAAGCCTCGCGACGGGGGGCGCTTGGCCGGCCGACCGTTGCGCCTCCCACAACCAGCCGCTAGGGACGCACCCAAGCAGGAGAACCACCATGGCCCAGGGCAAACTCATCGACGGCAAGGCCTTCGCGGCCGATCTGCGGGCCAAGATCGCCGAAGAGGTCGCCGCCCTAAAGGCCGAGCACGGCGTCACCCCGGGCCTGGCCGTCGTGCTGGTTGGTGAGGATCCGGCCAGCCAGGTCTATGTCCGCAACAAGGGCGAGCAGACGCAGGCCGCCGGCATGTATTCCGAAACCCACCGCCTAGCGGCCGACACTAGCCAGGACGACCTGCTGGCCGTGGTCGCCAGGCTGAACGCCGATCCCAAGATCCATGGCGTGCTGGTGCAGTTTCCGGTGCCGCCGCACATCAACCAGATGGACGTCGTGGCCGCCCTGTCGCCCGACAAGGACGTCGACGGCCTGACGGTGACCAACGCCGGACGCCTGGCCAGCGGCCTGCCGGCCCTGACGCCCTGCACGCCGCTGGGCTGCATGATGCTGCTGAAGGACGTGATCGGCGACCTGAAGGGCAAGAACGCCGTCGTCATCGGCCGCTCGAACCTGATGGGCAAGCCGATGGCCCAGATGCTGCTGGCCGCCGACTGCACGGTGACCATCGCCCACTCGCGCAGCCAGGACCTGCCGTCGATCGTGCGTCAGGCCGACATCGTGGTGGCCGCCGTCGGCCGGGCCGAGATGGTCAAGGCCGACTGGGTCAAGCCGGGCGCCGTGGTCATCGATGTCGGCATCAGCCGCTTCCCGGCTCGCGATCCCGAGGCCGCGGCGGCCGGCAAGACAAGGCTTGTCGGCGACGTCGCCTTCGACGAAGTTCGGGAGGTGGCCGGCGCGATCACGCCGGTTCCGGGGGGAGTGGGACCGATGACCATCGCCTGTCTGCTGGCCAATACGCTGACGGCCGCCAAACGCATCGCGGGCGTCGCCTGATGCGGCGGGCGTTCGTCGTTGCAGCGTTCGCCCTCGTCGTTTCCGCCGTCTTGTCAGGGTGTGGGGCCAAGCCGCCGCCACCACCGACGCCCGAACAGGCCCTGGCCCTGCGCCCGACCGATGCGCGGTTGGCGGGGCTGTACGAGACCTCTTGCCACGCCTGCCATGCCATGCCCGAGACCGGCGCGCCGATGGTCCATGATCGCGCCGCCTGGGATCCGCGCTGGAAGCAGGGCGAGGCCGTGCTGCTGGATCACACCATCCAGGGTTTCAACGCCATGCCGGCCACCGGCCAGTGCGCGACTTGCACGCCGGACGATTTCAAGGCCCTGATACGCTTCATGGCGGGGCGCGAAGACTCCGCAAGCTAGGGAGCGGGGCATGATCTCGAGACGCGGAGCCTTGATCGCCGGGGGAACCGGCGCGGCGGTCGTTGCCGGCGGCGCGGGCGCGGCCTATGTGGCGGTCACGGGCGACAAGCCGGAACCGCCGGCGCCGGCCTCGGTGGACGCCAACGGCAGGATGCTGTGGCGCAACTGGTCGGGCGTGCAGCACGCCTATCCCGCCGCCCGCCTAGCCCCCAAGGACGAAGGCGAACTCGCGACCATGCTGAAGGTCGCCCAGGCCCCGATCCGCCCCGTCGGCGCGGGCCACTCGTTCACCGCCCTGGCGCCGACCAACGGGACGCTGGTTTCTCTGGACTCCCTGTCCGGCGTCGTCGGCTGGGACGGCGACGAGGCGACCGTTCGAACCGGTACGCGATTGGGCGCGCTGGGGCCGGCCCTGGCGCAAAAGGGCCGGGCGCTGGCCAATCTGCCCGACATCAACAAGCAGTCGTTGGGCGGGGCGCTGGGGACGGCGACCCACGGCACCGGCGCTGGGATTCCGGCCATGCATGCCGACGTCACCGGCCTGCGGCTGGTCACGCCGTCGGGCAAGGTGATCGACGCCGACGCGACGGCGAACCCCGAGATCTTCCAGGCCGCCAAGGTGTCGCTGGGCGCGCTGGGCGTCATCACCCAGGTGCGGCTGCGCACCGTCGCCAATCGCCGTCTGCGCCGCCGGGTGTGGCTCGAGCCGTTCGACGAGGCGATGGCCAAGGCCGAGGACCGCTGGGCCCGCCACCGCAACTTCGAGTTCTACGCCGTGCCGTTCACGGGCCTGGCGGTGGGCATCAGCCACGACGAGACCGACGATCCGGCCGAGGTCCGCGGTCCCGACCAGGACGTCGAGTTCCTGCAGGCGCTGAAGGGGCTTCGAAACCTGCTGGGCTTCGCCACGCCGCTGCGCAAGGCCGCCGCCAAGGCGCTGCTGTCCAGCGCCAAGCCCGAGACCGCCGTCGACGAGGGTTGGAAGCTGCTGTCGACCGAGCGCCCGGTGCGCTTCAACGAGATGGAGTTCCACCTGCCGGTCGAGCACCAGCTGAAGGCGCTGGAGGAGGTGCAGCGGGTGATCGAGAAGGAGCGTCCCGACGTCTTCTTCCCGATCGAGGTGCGACGGATCGCCGGCGACGACGCCTGGCTGTCGCCGTTCCAGGGCGGGCCGCGCGGTTCGGTGGCGGTGCACGCCTATTACCGGGACGACTTCAGCTTTCTGTACCAGTTGGTCGAGCCGATCTTCCGCCGCTACGACGGCCGGCCGCACTGGGGCAAGCTGCACACCCTGCGAGCGGGGCAGCTGGAGGCGATCTATCCGAACTGGAAGGATTTCCTGGCGGTCCGCCGGGAGCTGGATCCCGACGGCCGGATGCTCAACCCCTATCTGAAGGGGCTGTTCGGGATTTGATCAGGCGCCGAGATAGTCGGCGACACGGGCCTCGAGTTCGGTGACCAGAGCCTTGCCCACCGGGTGGGTGTCGACCTTGATGTCGTCGCGGACGCAGGCCTTGATCGCGTCGATGTGGGCGTCGACCAGGAACATCGGCGCCGACAGACGGGTCTCTGGGTCGTCGATCAGCCTGCACAGCGAAGCCGCCAGGCGGGTGATCAGCGGGAACTCGTAGGTGGCGCCCAGGCCCTTCAGGTCGTGGGCGCGGAGGTACAGGGTCTCGACCGTCTCGGCGTTCAGGCCCTCGGCGCGGACGCCCTGGCGAGCCGCTTCCAGCTTGACGATCTCGTCGTTGAGCCATTGGGCGAAGTTGCCCGACAGGCTCTTCAGCGCGGCCTCGGCCTTGGCGATGGCGGCCATGTCTATACCGCCCCGACCGCCGACCTTGAGCTTCAGCATGTTCGGAACCTGGATGACCTCGGCATTGGTCTTGTTCGTCACGAGCGCTTCCCCAGCGGCGTTAGTTGGGACACGGATAACACAGCAGGCGTTAATATTGGATGAGACGCAAGTTTCACTGCGACCCATCGCCTCACGCCGAGAACTGTTCTGCCAGTACTCTTTCCTCCAGGCTGCGGCCGGCGTCGAACAGCATGGCCAGCGAGGTGCCGCGGTCCTCGGAGATGTGGACCTCCATCACGTCGCGGACCTCGAAGTTGTCGGCCACGGCGCTGACGGGGCGCTTGTCGGCTTCCAGCACCTCGAAGGTGACGCGGGCCGACTGCGGCAGCAGGGCCCCGCGCCAGCGGCGGGGACGGAAGGCGGAAATGGGCGTCAGGGCCAGCACCTGACCGTCTATCGGAATGATCGGGCCATGGGCCGACAGGTTGTAGGCCGTCGAGCCGGCCGGCGTGGCCAGCAGGGCGCCGTCGCAGACCAGTTCGCCCATCCGCACCTTGCCGTCGATCGAGATGCGCAGCTTGGCGGTCTGGCGGGTCTGGCGCAGCAGCGACACCTCGTTGATCGCCAGCGCCCGGTGCTGGGTGCGGCGGGTGTCGATGGCGACCATGGCCAGCGGGTGGATCACGGCGCGCTCGGCGGCGTTGATCCGCTCCAGCAAGTCGTCCTCGCTGTACTCGTTCATCAGGAAGCCGACCGATCCGCGGTTCATGCCGTAGATCGGCGTCATGCTGGCGATCGAGTCGTGCAGGGTCTCCAGCATGAAGCCGTCGCCGCCCAGGGCGACGATGACCTGGGCGTTCTCGTCGCCGACGTCGCCATAGCGCTCGACCAGCCGCTCGCGGGCTTCGATGGCCTCGGGCCGGTCGCTGGCTCTGAACGCCAGGCGAGTCACGAAGGGTTGCGGCTTGTACATGGGGCCAAGTGGCGGGAAGGCCGCCAGCTTGTCAAAGGGAGCTTGCTAGGCTTGGCCGACGGCCTGGCGGAAGGCCATGCCGGCGATGTCCGGCGTGAAGGGGCCGAAGGCGCTGGCGGCGCGGCGCACGCCTTCCTCGCCGCCGCCCGGACGGGCGCCGTTCAACTGGCGGACGTGCTCCAGGATGGTCGGGAAGACGCTGCGGTCGATGCCGATGGACGAGCAGGCCAGGGCCAGCAGCTCGGGCCGGCCGCTGTCGATGGCGCGGCGGATCTGGGCGGATTCGAACTTGCCCAGCCGCGCCAGGGCCATGACGAACAGCTGCAGTCGGCCCTCGCGCAGCACCCGCAGCAGATAACCGGGGCGCAGCTGGCCCGCGGAGTCGAGCTTCTCGATCAGCGAGCGCTCCATCTCCTCGCGGTCCTCGTCCAGGCCGACGGGCGCAGGCTGGTCGGGATCGGTCCCGTTGTGCGCGGCCTTGGCGGCGTCGGCCACGGCGGCCTGCATGCGGCCGGGATCCAGGTGGAAGCGGGCCTCCAGCGCATCCTGCAGGGCGCGGCCGACCAACAGGTAGAGCTGCTCAGCCAGTTGCTCCGATAGGCGCGGATGGCGGGCCAGCGGCGAGCGCAGGGCCACGACCTCGCGGGAGCGGTCCACCAGCTTGCCCATGGCGTCGGAGGAGATCTCGGCCGTGTCGTTGGAGGCCAGGGCGGTCAGCACCGCCGGGTCGTCGCGGTCGATGGTCGCCTCGACCACGGACGAGCGCAGGCGAGGGCGGCGGGCGATCTCGATCTGGTGTTCCAGCGTGGCTTGGACCAGCAGGCGGATCAGGTCGTGGTCCTGCAGCACGGCGCTACGGGCGATGATCGGCCGGGCGATCTCGATCTCGTCGAGGGCCATAATGTTTATGAGCGCCGACGGCGCCCATTCGGCGTCAGCCAGGCGTTCAGCCAGGCGATGACGGATATCGCGCTCGGCTTCGACCACCAGGGTCATGAAAATGGAGTTCAGAAGGGCCTGGACATCGGGGTGGGTCGGCTCGCCGCGGGCCTGTCCGGCCTCGCACAGGTCGATGATGCCGGTGAGCAAACGCTCGCGATCACCGGCCTCGCGACTGCGGGCCAGCTTCAGGAGCGAAGCGATCTCGACGGCTGGAATGATCCCGCCTCCACGAATCCGGAAGACCCGAATGAGGATGACCTTGCCGTCCTCAAATGAAAACATGCTTAAACAGGTCAAAGGTGACGGCGTCGAAATGTCGCAAGCTACAGTGGAGGACGCGTAGATGGCCCAAGACCTGATCCTGGCCCTGGACCAGGGCACGACCAGCACGCGGGCCATCCTGTTCGACCGGGCCGGCAAGCCGCTGTCGGAAGCCACGCGGCCGCTGCGCCAGAGCTATCCCCGCGACGGCTGGGTCGAGCACGACGCCGAGGAGATCTACGCCGCCTGCGTGGCGGTGCTGCGCGAGGCGGTCGAGACCTCGGGCCGAGCCGACGACGTGGCGGCGATCGGCATCACCAACCAGCGCGAGACGGTGGTGATCTGGGACAAGGCCACTGGCCGCCCGATCCATCCGGCCATCGTCTGGCAGGACCGCCGCACCGCCGAGGTCTGCGCCAAGCTCAAGGCCGAGGGTCACGAGCCGCGGGTCACCGAGGTCACCGGCCTGCTGCTGGACCCGTACTTCTCGGGTACGAAGATCGCCTGGATCCTGGACAAGGTCCCCGGCGCGCGAGCCCGGGCCGAGGCGGGCGGGCTGCTGGCCGGGACCATGGACAGCTGGGTGATCTGGCGGCTGACCGGCGGGGCGATGCACGTCACCGACGCCACCAACGCCTCGCGCACCTTGCTGTTCGATATCGCCGCCCAGGACTGGTCGGCGCCCATGCTGGACCTGCTGCGCGTACCGGCGGCGCTGCTGCCCAAGGTGCTGGACTGCGTCGACGACTTCGGGGCCACGCAGGCGCAGATCCTGGGACGCGAGGTTCCGATCCGCGGCGTAGCCGGCGACCAGCAGGCGGCGCTGATGGGGCAGGGCTGTGTGGCGCCCGGCCAGATGAAGGCCACCTACGGCACCGGCTGCTTCATGCTGATCAACACCGGCGAGGATCGCCCGGTCTCCCGTTCGCGTCTGCTGACCACGGTGGCGGCGCGGGTGAACGGCAAGACGACCTATGCCCTGGAAGGCTCGATCTTCGTGGCCGGGGCGGCGATCCAGTGGCTGGGCGAGGGGCTGGGCATCACCGGCGGCCCACGCGCGGCCGAGGCCCTGGCGAGAGCGGCCAAGGCCGATCACGGCGTAGTGGTGGTGCCAGCCTTCACCGGCCTGGGCGCGCCGTGGTGGGACGCTGGGGCGCGGGGCGGGGTGTTCGGCCTGACCCGCGACGCCGGCCTGCCGGAGATCGCCGCCGCCACCTTCGACGCCTGCGCCCTGCAGAGCCGCGACCTGATCGAGGCTATGCGGGCCGATGCGCCCTCGGCCTTCGGTGAGAACGCTCAGCTGCGCATCGACGGCGGCATGTCCAAGAGCGCCTGGTTCTCTCAACGCCTGGCGGATCTCACCGGCATCGACGTGCGCCGCGCCAGCTATCAGGAGATGACCGCCCTGGGCGCGGCCTTGTTCGCCGGCGTCGGCGCGGGGCTCTACGCCTCGGTCGAGGACGCCGCCGAGGTCAGTCCGGCGGCCGAGACCCTCTCGCCGTCGATCAAGGAGCATGACCGCGAGGCGGCCTATGCCCGCTGGCTCGACGCCGTGCCGCGTGTTCGATCTTAGAGGCGCCAAGACTGTCGCAAAATCTGTGTAAGCGACCTAAGGGAAGCGGTGACGCGAGCAGATCGCTCTAGACATCACCCGGCGGCGCGCCTAACGGCATCCGCCGCCCTGCGAGTATGAGGAACACCATGAAGATCGCCCTGATCACCGAAAACAGCCAAGCCGCCAAGAATCAGACGATTCACGCCGCGCTGACCGCCGTCGCCGAGCCCATGGGCCATCAGGTGTTCAACTACGGCATGTACACCGCCGAAGATAAGGCCTCGCTGACCTACGTGATGAACGGCCTGCTGGCCGCCATCCTGCTGAACTCGAAGGCCGCCGACTTCGTCGTCACCGGCTGCGGCACGGGCATGGGCGCCATGCTGGCGTGCAACTCGATGCCGGGCGTGTTCTGCGGTCTGGTCATCGACCCGACCGACGCCTTCCTGTTCGGCCAGATCAACGACGGCAACGCCATCTCGATGCCGTACGCCAAGGGCTTCGGCTGGGCGGCCGAGCTGAATCTGCAAGACGTCTACCGCAAGCTGTTCGAAGGCGAGCGCGGCCTGGGCTATCCCAAGGAACGCGCCGAGATCATGGCCAAGAACCGCGGCATCCTGAAGAGCCTGAAGGAAGTCACCTGCAACGACATGCTGACCGTCCTGAAGAACGTCGATCAAGACCTGCTGAAGGCCGCCATCGCCGGTGAGAAGTTCCAAGAGTACTTCTTCGCCAACGCCCAGGACGAAGGCATCCGCGACTACATCAAGGGTCTGCTGGCCGACTCGCGCGTTCTCGAAAACGCGTAAGGCCAGGATCGGGCGCGCTTCGCAAGGGGCGCGACCAGCCTGAAAGAAAGCCCTCCGGTCGTCATGGCCGGAGGGCTTTTTCGTTACGGGTTTTCGTCCAGATAGGCCTTCACCCGGGCGAACAGGTCCTCGAACATCGGCGTCGTCAGCCGGCCGGTGTTCGTGTTGAGCCGCGAGCAGTGGTAGCTGTTGAAGACCCGATAGGGGCCCGCCTGGAATTCCGAGCCGTGGCCCGGGACACCCGCCGAGGCCTTCAGGCCTAGCGTCTTCAGCACATTGCGCCGCGAGACGTCGCCCAGGGTGACGATGACCTGCAGCTTGGGGAACATGTCCAGCCGGGCCTTCAGGAAGGGCCGGCAATTGTTCTCTTCCGAGGTCTCGGGCTTGTTGCCGGGCGGGGCGCAGCGGACGGCGTTGGTCACGGCGGCGCCGACCAGCTTGAGGCTGTCATCGGGGCGAGCCTCGAACTTGCCGGTGGCGAAGCCGAACTTGATCAGGGTCTCGTAGAGCAGCGTCCCGGCATAGTCGCCGGTGAACGGCCGGCCGGTGCGGTTGGCGCCCTTGCGGCCCGGCGCCAGGCCCGCGACCAGCAGGCGGGCGTCCGGATCGCCAAACGAGGGGGCGGGGCCGTTCCACCAGTCGGGATAGAGGTCTCGGTTCTCCTGGCGATAGGCCACCAGGCGCGGGCATAGCGGGCAGTCGCGCGGCGGCTCGGCCGGGTTGGGGACGGTCTCGCCGACGATGTTGGAGTGCTGCTGCATCTCAGTACTCGTCCTCGGCTTCGCGCTCGGCCGGGGTGCGGGTGTCGACGACCTGGCGGGTCTGCGCCCGCTGCGGCCGGCCGATGATGCCGCCCAGGTCGGCCAGATCGACGAAGTTGTCAGCCTGGCGGCGCAGGTCGTCGCTGGTCATCGGCGGCTGGCTCTTCATCGTGGAGACCACGGTGACGCGGCGGCCCTTGCGCTGGACCGCCTCGACCAGGGCGCGGAAGTCGCCATCGCCCGAGAACAGCACCAAGTGGTCGGCGGTCTCGGCCAGCTGCAGCATGTCGACGGCGATCTCAATGTCCATGTCGCCGCGCCAGCGTTTGCGGCCCTGGCTGTCGGTGAATTCGCGCGCCGGCTTGGTCACCATCGTGAAGCCGTTATAGTCCAGCCAGTCGACCAGCGGCCGGATCGGAGAATAGTCGTCGTTCTCGGCGATCGCGGTATAGTAGTAGGCGCGGATCAGGACGCCGCGCTTTTTGAACTCGTCCAGCAGCTTGCGATAGTCGATGTCGAAGCCCAGGGACTTGGCGGCGGAATAGAGGTTGGCGCCGTCGATGAACAGGGCGAGGCGTTCGCTCGGATAGAAGGTCACGGAAAATTCCTTGAAAAATCAGGTCGCTCGAAATGACTTGGACGAGGCCGTAATCGTGGCCCTCGGCTGCAATCTGCCGGGAGCCTATACGAGTCGCGAGGCGCTGTTGGAAGCGGCGCTGGAGGCCTTGCCCGAAGCTGGGCTGGCGCTGGTCGCGCGCTCGTCGTGGTGGGCTTCGGCGGCGTGGCCCGATCCTGCGGGGCCGGACTATCTGAACGGCGTGGCCATCGTCAGCACCGATTTCTCGCCCGCTGAAACGCTGGCGGCCCTGCATCGCGTCGAGGCCGAGTTCGGGCGGGCGAGGGGAGAGGCCAACGCCGCGCGCACCCTGGACCTGGATCTGGTCGCCTATGGCCGGACGGTGTTGGACGGCGATCTGGTCGTGCCGCACCCGCGGGCCCACCAGCGACTGTTCGTCATGGGGCCGCTGGCCGAGCTGGCCTCGGCCTGGATCCATCCGGTCACCGGCGAGTCGGCGTTCCGCCTGGCCGCCACCTCGACCGTCGGCCGCGATGCGCGTCCTGCTGCCAAAAGCTGACGCACGGACAGGTAAGTAGGCCGAAATCCAGGGAGCCGAGTGATGGCCGCCATCGACGTCAATCCGGCCCATGTCAGCGAGTTCGCGGACGCCGACGCTTTCTACGACTGGCTGTCCAAGCATCACGACCGGCAGGACGAGGTCTGGATCAAGATCCATAAACTCGCGTCCGGCCTGCCATCGATCACCCCGGTCCAGGCGATCGACGTGGTGCTGTGCTGGGGCTGGATCGACGGGGTCAAGAAGAGCTTCGACGCTCAAAGCTACCTGCAGCGCTACACGCCGCGCACCAGGAAGAGCATCTGGAGCCAGATCAACGTCGCCAATGTCGCGCGGCTGATCGAGGAGGGGCGCATGACCCCGCACGGCCTGCGCGAGGTCGAGGCGGCTAAGGCCGACGGCCGCTGGGATCGCGCCTATGGCAGCGGCAAGGGCATGAAGATCCCCGACGACCTGCAGGCCGCGATCGACGCCAGCCCAGAGGCCAGGGTCATGCTGGGACGGCTGACCGAGCAGAACCGCTTCGCCCTGGCCTTCCGCACCCACAACATGAAGACCCCAGCCGGCCGCCAGAAGAAGATCGAGACCTTCGTCGCCATGTTGGAGCGTGGCGAGACGATCTATCCGCAAAAGCTGCGCTGAACCCCGTGTCGCATGGCGCCGCTGGACTTCGCCCCCCGAAGCGGGCATAAGCGCCCCCTCGCGAAAGCTGGAAGATCGTGCGCGGCGTTGCGTGTCGCCGCACGGGAGCCTATTTTGCGATAGCAACCGCAGCCCGAGGAACTCATGGCCCGCGTCACCGTCGAAGATTGCGTCGAGAAGGTTCCTAACCGTTTCTCGCTGGTCCTGCTCTCGGCGCACCGCGCCCGCGCCATTTCCGCCGGCGCCGCCCTCATGGTCGACCGCGACAACGACAAGAACCCCGTCGTCGCCCTGCGTGAGATCGCCGACGACGTGATCGACCACGAAGGCCTGAAGGAACACCTCATCACCACGCTGCAACGCGTCGATGAGCACACCGAAGCCGAGGAAGAGGCCGAAACCCTGGCCCTGCTGGCCGATCCGAGCCACATGCAGATGAGCGAGCTGGAACTGGTCCGCGCTCTGCAGAGCGACCGCGACGGTGGCCAGGAGGAGCGGTACTGAGCCCCGAAGGCGCAGACCCTCTAACTCTCGAGGCGGTCGAGCTGACCGTATCGCCCGAACGCGCGCCCGATACCGAATCGGGCGCGTCTTCGTCTCCAGCTCCGGCCGCTGCCGTCGAGCCCGCGCCTAAGCCGCGCCCCAAGTTTCTTCGCCAGTATGAACTGATCGAGCGGGTCCACGCCTACGACCCGACGGCCGACGAGGCGCTGCTGAACCGCGCCTATGTCTACGCCATGCGCATGCACGGCTCGCAGACCCGGGCCAGCGGCGACCCCTACTACGCCCACCCGATCGAGGTGGCGGGCATCCTCACCGAATACCGCCTGGACACCGCGACCATCGTCACGGCCCTGCTGCACGACGTGATCGAGGACACCCCGGTCACCAAGGACGAGATCGCCAAGCTGTTCGGCGAGGAGATCGGCGAGCTGGTCGAGGGCGTCACCAAGCTTTCCAAGCTGGAACTCCAGGCCGAGCACATGCGCCAGGCCGAGAACCTGCGCAAATTCATCCTGGCGATTTCGAAGGACGTGCGTGTCCTGCTGGTCAAGCTGGCCGACCGTCTGCACAACATGCGGACGCTGCACTTCATCAAAAACCAGGCGAAACGCGAGCGGATCGCCCGCGAGACCCGCGACATCTATGCGCCGCTGGCCCGCAACATCGGCTGTCACCGGATCTGCGTCGAGTTGGAGGAGCTGTCCTTCCAGCACACCAATCCGGTCGCCCGCGACGCCATTGAGCGCCGCCTGGATGCGCTGCGCGAAGAGCAGGGCGGGGCGGTGGCCCTGGTCAGCCAGGAGATCGCCGCGCGGCTGGAGTCGGCCAACCTGCCGGCCCGCGTGTTCGGTCGCGAGAAGTCGCCCTATTCGATCTGGCGCAAGCTGCAGCGCAAATCGATCGGCTTCTCGCAGATGGCCGACATCTATGCGTTCCGCGTGATCGTCGACAGCGAGGAAGACTGCTACCGCGCCCTGGGCGTTGTGCACCGGGCCTGGTCCAGCGTGCCCGACCGCTCCAAGGACTACATCTCGACGCCGAAGCGGAACAATTACCGCTCGCTGCACACCACGGTCGTGGGCCCTCGCGGCATGCGCATCGAGATGCAGATCCGCACCGAAAGCATGGACCGGGTCAACGAAGAGGGCGTGGCCGCCCACTTCCGCTACAAGGACGCCTCGTACGGCCTCGACCTGGAAGGCATGGAAGCCGCCGGCGGCCGCGACCCGCTGGCCAACCTGCGCCAGCTGGTCCAAGTGCTGGAGCACGGCGGCGACAGCGAAGAACTGGTCGAGCACGCCAAGCTTGAGATGTTCCTCGACCAGGTGTTCGTCTTCACCCCCAAGGGCAAGCTAGTCAGCCTGCCGCGCGGGGCCATGCCGCTGGACTTCGCCTATGCCGTCCACACCGACGTGGGCGACACCTGCATCGGCGTGAAGATCAACGGCGAGCTGAAGCCCCTGCGCACCCCGCTGATCAATGGCGACGTGGTCGAGGTGGTGCGTGGCTCCAAGCCGGTGGTGCCGCCGGACTGGCGCTCGCTGACGGTGACGGGCCGGGCGCGTTCAGCCATCCGCCGTCACATTCGCCAAACCGAGAAGGAAGAGTTCCTGCGCCTGGGCAAGGCCTCGCTGGAGCAGGTCTTCGAGCGCGCCGCCAAGAAGCTGAAGGACGTGTCGCTGCGGCCGATCCTGGAGCGTTTCGCCCTGGAAACCGACGAGGCGCTGTACGACGCCGTCGGTCGTGGTCGGATCTCGCCCAGCCAGGTGCTGGAGACGGCCTATCCGGGCATGAAGGACGCCGACCGCGAGGCCGCCACGGCCCGCCGCCGGATCGAGGGCGGCGCCAACGCCACGCTCTATGTGCGCGGCGGCGGCCTGACTCCGGGCGTCTCGCTGCACTTCGCCCACTGCTGCAGCCCGGTGCCGGGCGACCGCATCGTCGGCATCCTGCGGGAAGACGGCTCTAAAGAACAGGATGGGGGCCTGGACGTCCACACCATCGACTGCCCGCGCCTGGCCGAGTTCGAAGACCAGGAAGAGCTGTGGCGCGACCTGAACTGGACGCCCGAGGCCGAGCGCTCGACCATCTCGTTGACCCGCCTGCACGCCACGATCCAGAACGCGCCGGGCGTGCTGGGCCTGGTCTGCACGATCATCGGCGAGGCCGGCGGCAACATCGTCAACCTGCGCATGCACCATCGGCAGAGCGACTTCTTCGACACCGACATCGATGTCGAGGTCCGCGACGCCAAGCACCTGACCAACATCTCGGCCGCGCTGCGGGCGTGCCCGTCGGTCGAGACGGTGGATCGGACACGCGGCTAGCGCTTCGCTTAGGCCTTTAGGGCCGCCACCGCATCCAACGCGCCCGCCGTCATCGGCGAGGGCAGGGCGTCCAGCGCGAACCAGCCCCAGTCGTGAAGCGCGTGATCCTCCAGGATCGTCGGCTCGCCCTCGAAGCTGTCGGCCAGATAGGTGATCGCCACCCAGTGATAGTCGTCGGCGACCATGTCGGTGACCGACAGCAGGCGGCCGGCCTTGACGGTGATGCCCAGCTCTTCCTGGGTCTCGCGCTCGGCGCAGACATGAGCCGCTTCGCCCCAGTCCAGCTTGCCGCCGGGCACGCCCCAGTGGTCGGCCTCGGGGTTCTTGACCCGCTTGACCAGCAGCAGCCGGCCCTGGTCGTCGAGGATGGCCGCGCCGCAGCCGACGCGAGGGCGCTGGATTTCTTCGCTCATGGGCGGCGGTAAAGCCCGAAACGCGCCGAGGAGGCAAGGCGGCGTTTGAAGACTCAGGCCGCTGCTTCTATATCCGTGGCTCATGACCAACGACGACGTCCTCGACGAATTCCGCGCCGCCGGCGCCCTGCGCGAAGGCCACTTCGTGCTGTCCAGCGGCCTGCACAGCCCGGTGTTCCTGCAGAAGAACTTGGTGTTCATGCGCCCTGAGCGCTGCGAGCGCTTGTGCAAGGCCCTGGCCGAGAAGATCATCGCCACCGTGGGCCAGCCGGACGTCGCCGTCTCGCCGGCCGTCGGCGGCATCATCCCCGGCTACGAGACCGCCCGTCACCTGAACGTCGCCTCGATCTATGTCGAGCGCGAGGGCGGCGGCTTCAAGTTCCGTCGCGGCTTCCACCTGGAGCCCGGCCAGAAGGTGGTGATGGTCGAGGACATCGTCACCACCGGCCTGTCATCGCGCGAATGCATCCAGGCGATCCAGGACGCCGGCGGCGACGTGATCGCCGCGGCCTGCATCGTCGACCGCTCTGGCGGCAAGGTCGATGTCGGCGTGCCGCTGGTTTCGCTGTGCAGCCTGGAAGTCCCGGCCTATCCGGCCGACGCCCTGCCGCCCGAACTGGCCGCGATCCCGATCGAGGATCCCGGCTCCCGCCGTCTGAAGGGCTGATCGCCATGCTGCGTCTGGGCGTCAACATCGACCACGTGGCGACGATCCGGAACGCCCGCGGCTCGTCCTATCCCGAGCCGGTCCGGGCCGCCGAACTGGCCCTGGCCGCCGGGGCCGACGGCATCACCGCTCACTTGCGCGAGGATCGCCGGCACATCAGCGACGCCGATATCGCGGTGCTGACCGACCTGTGCCACAAGCGCGGCAAGCCGCTGAACTTCGAGATGGCGGTGACCGACGAGATGGTCGCCATCGCCATCGGGGCCCGTCCGCACGCCGCCTGCCTGGTGCCCGAGCGCCGGGAAGAGGTGACCACCGAAGGCGGCCTCGACGTGATCAAGGGCCAGAACCGCGTCACCGACGCCACGGCCCGCCTGCGCACCGTCGGCGCGCGGGTGTCGCTGTTCATCGAGGCCGATCCCGAGCAGATCCGCGCCTCGGCCGCCGCCGGCGCCCAGGTCGTCGAACTGCACACCGGCGCCTATTGCGACGCCTTCCGCGAAGGCCACGTCGAGCGCGCCGAGGCGATCCTGGATCGCCTGAAGGCCGGCGCGGCCCTGGCCGCCGACCTCGGTCTGGAGGTCCATGCCGGCCACGGCATCGACTACGCCACGGTCAAGCCGATCGCCGCCATCCCGCAGATCGCCGAGCTGAACATCGGCCACTTCCTGATTGGCGAGGCGATCTTCGTGGGTCTGCCGCAAGCCATTCAGCGCATGCGCATCCTGATGGACGCGGCCCGCCTGGAGAACGCCGCGTGATCATCGGGATCGGTTCGGACCTGTGCGACATCCGCCGGATCGAGAAGTCCCTCGAGCGGTTCGGCGACCGGTTCACCAACAAGGTCTTCACCGAGATCGAACGCAAGCGGTCCGAGCGCAAGCCTGATCGCGCTTCCAGCTATGCCAAGCGGTTCGCCGCCAAGGAGGCCTGCTCCAAGGCGCTGGGCACGGGGCTGAAGCGCGGCGTGCATCTGGCCGGCATGGGGGTGGTCAACCTGCCGTCCGGCAAGCCGACCCTGGCCCTGACCGGCGGCGCGCTGGAGCAGCTGAAGGCGATGACCCCGCCCGGCATGGAGGCGGTGATCCACCTGTCGCTGACCGACGATCATCCGTACGCCCAGGCCTTCGTGATCATCGAAGCGCTGCCGATCGCGCCTTGAAGCGGCGCCATTGTCCCGCCATCAGCGCAAGCTAGGCGGTAGCATCGACTTGCTCCGAGCCGTCGGCCCGTCTAGCAAGGCGGAGACGACGGTCTTCCGACCGACCATTCCAGAGCCCCGGGGCCCATGACCGACGCCGACATCACGCCGCCCGAAGAAAAGGGCGCCGTCGCCGAGTTCATCGAGATCATCAAGACCGTGGCCTACGCCCTGGGCATCGCCCTGGTGCTGCGCGTCCTGCTGTTCCAGCCGTTCACGATCCCGTCGGCCTCGATGGAGCCCAACCTGTATCAGGGCGACTACATCATCGTGTCCAAGTTCAGCTACGGCTGGAGCAAGCACTCGATCCCGTTCAGCCCGCCGATCATCAAGGGCCGCCTGCTGGGCCGCGCCCCGACGCGGGGCGACATCATCGTCTTCAAGCTGCCGCGCGACAATCGCACCGACTACATCAAGCGCCTGATCGGCATGCCGGGCGACAAGGTCCAGATCCGCGGCGGCGTCGTCTACATCAACGGCAAGGAACTGCCGCGCAAGCCGATGGCCCCGGCCCTGGTCGACACTGGCTACGGCTTCACCCAGCAGGTCCAGCGCTTCGAGGAAACCAACCCCGAAGGCCGTCCGTACGCCACCCAGGACTACGGTCCCGACAGCCGCGGCGACAACACCGGCGTCTATACCGTGCCGACCGGCTGCTACTTCTTCATGGGCGACAACCGCGACAACTCGGCCGACAGCCGCTTCGATCCGGGCGTCTCGCCGTTCAAGGACAGCGCCTGCAAGTGGGACTACGAGCTGGACCAGTACATCGGCGACGAGGTCGGGGTCGGCTTCGTTCCGGAGGAAAACCTGGTCGGCCGCGCCCAGATCATCCTGCTGTCGTGGAACGCCGAGGCCAGCCTGTTCAAGCCCTGGACCTGGTTCCTGAACGCCCGTCCCAGCCGCTTCTTCCACGTGCTCAAGTGATTTCCCACCATGGATAGACGGGTCGCCGCCGTCGGCGACCTCGAGCGCCGCATCGGCCATCAGTTCACCGACCGCGAACTGCTCGAACGCGCCCTGACGCACGCCAGCGTCGGGGATGGGGCCAAGAAGGTCCGCGACAACGAGGTGCTGGAGTTCATCGGCGACCGGGTCCTGGGCCTGCTGGCCGCCGAGGCCCTGGCCCAGCGGTTCCCGAAGGCCAAGGAAGGCGAGCTTGCGCCGCGCCTGAACGCCCTGGTCAGCCGCGAGACCTGCGCCCGGGTGGCCCGCGCCGCCGACATGGGTCCGGCCCTGCGGCTGTCGGCCTCGTCCAGCAAGATCGGCGGTCGCGAGACCGAATCCATCCTGGCCGGCGCCACCGAGGCGCTGATGGCGGCCCTGTATCAGGACGGCGGCCTGGACGCCGCGCGCCGGGTTTTCCTGGCGCTGTGGGCCGACGAGTTCGACAAGGCCGGCGAGGGGCGTCCGCGCGATCCCAAGACCGCGTTGCAGGAATGGGCCCAAGGCAAGGGCCGGCCGCTGCCGACCTACCGCGTGCTGGACCGCACGGGACCGGATCATGCCCCGGTGTTCACGGTCGAGGCGACGGTGGTCGGCGTTGATCCGGCCATCGCCAAGGGTAAGTCGCGGCAGGAAGCCGAGAAGGCCGCGGCCAAGGCTCTGCTGGAGCGCGAAGGGGCGGGGTAGGACAGGCCTTGCGTCCTTCGAGGGCCGCTGCGCGGGCGCGGCCAGGTGAGGGGGGGTGGGGAATAACCCCCCCC
>CAZRPD010000002.1:52202-65160 GCA_964601775.1 uncultured Caulobacter sp.
CCCGGGGGGGGGGCCGTCATTAAAAATCCCCCACGCCGGGGGGGCGCCCCGAGGGGGGCCCCGAAGGCACGCACGGCTCCGCACCCTCACGCGGTTTCCCGCTGAGCTGGTGAAAGGGACACGGAGCGCCCGGGCGACTCCCGGAGTGTGGAAAGCAGAAGTACCGTTTCGACGAAGCCCGAGCGCTCCGCGCAGCCGTTATCCGATGAGCCTGCGAGGCGCGGGGTCTTAACCCGCTCCCGACATTAGGCCCCCGGCGGGCGGGCCAGGGCGACGAACCCCGGTCCCGGAACGCCCGGGCGATTTCAGCCCAGGCCTGTCCCGCTCGACCACCCCTGACAGCCGTCGCGATCGCCGGCCGGACGTCCCTTTCAAGCCATCAGGTGGGATCATTATCGGCTGGCCGTGAACGCGGATCATGCGATGGCGCGTAAAATCGACAAGCGCTTGATTTCGTTCAATCCAAGGTCGCGAACGCCGGGGAAACAGACCCGCCAATCCCCGCGCCGCTATACCTCGGCGCGTATTTCCACGAAATGTGGAGATGGTGTGGAGTTGGTGCGAGATCGGAGCGTGTATTTGAAGTCTCCGTTTCGTGAAACTTATTTGAAACATTTAAGAATGTGCGAAATCCGCTTCATGCGGCGCGCCTAGGTCTCGACCCCTCTTCAGGGGATCAAGAACAATGAAGACGTCTCTCAAAACACGAGCCTATCTGCTGGCCACCGCCGCCATCCTGGTTGCGCCGGTTGCCGCTTTCGCCGCTGAAACCGCGCCGGCCACGCCCGCCGCGACCGAAACGCCCGACGGCCCCACGGCCCTCAGCGACGTCACCGTCACGGCGACCCGTCGTGAAACCAAGCTTCAGGAAACGCCGATCGCCATCTCGCTGATGGACGCCAAGGCGCTGGAAGCCCGTCACGTGCAGAGCCTGATGGACCTGGCCGACGGCGCCATTCCCGGCCTGCGCGTCGCCACCTTCGAAGCCCGCCAGTCGGCCCTGACCATCGGCATTCGCGGCATCGTTCCGCTGGACGCCAACCAGCCCGCTCGCGAGCAGGGCGTCGGCGTCTATGTCGACGGCGTCTATCTGGGTCGCCAGCACGGCCTGGGCGCGGCGCTGCTGGACGTCGAGCGCCTGGAAGTCCTGAAGGGTCCGCAAGGCACGCTGTTTGGCCGCAACACCGAAGGCGGCGCCCTGAACATGGTCACCCGCGGCCCCAAGGGCGAGTTCGGCCTGCGCACCGTCGCGGGCGTGGGCAACTACGGCGCCTATAACGCCGAGCTGCACCTGGACCTGCCCTCGGTCGGCGACTTCTCGTTCAAGATCGACGGCGCGCTGCAGCGCCAGGACGCCGTGACCAAGAACCCGCTGCCGGGCAGCGTGGGCTGGGGCGCCTATGATCGCCAGGGCCTGCGCGCCCAGGTCCGCTGGCGCCCGACCGACAAGTTCCAGGCCGACCTGGCCGCCGATATCGGCAAGGACAAGAACACGCCGTTCTACAGCCAGCTGCTGGGCTACAACCCCAACAATCTGGTCGTCGGTCCGGCCACGGGCACGCTGCCGGCCGGCCAGATCCGTCCGCTGCCGTCGATCGTCAAGGCCGGCACGGACCGCATGTCGGTCGCCGACATCGGCGTGCCGCAGCAGTGGAGCGTCGACAACACCAACGGCGTGTCGCTGAACCTGAAGTACGAGGTGAGCGACGCTCTCGAGCTGCGCTCGATCACCGCCTATCGCGAAGTCGACGTCGATCAGTGGGACAACTCGGGCGGCGCCCACCGCATCCCGGCCTATTCGCCGAACACCAACTTCAGCCGCTACAGCCTGGCGGGCCTGTGGCAGCACCAGTTCAGCCAGGAGTTCCAGGCCGTCGGCAGCACCGACCGCATCGACTACGTGGCCGGCCTCTACTACTTCCACGAAAACGCCAGCGACGATGCGGCCACCCCCAGCACCAACCGTTGGAACGCCGACGGCACGGGCTACACGATCAACGATCCGGCCCCGACCATCCGCGGTTCGCGCTCGATCGACCGCGCCTCGCGCGCCGAGGCCGAGAGCTACGCCGTCTACGGCCAGGCGACCTACACCCCGGCCATCCTGGACGAAGCCCTGCACCTCACGGTGGGCGGCCGCTACACCTGGGACGACAAGAGCGGCCAGCTGTACATGGTCAGCAACGCGCCGACGAACCTGACCTTCGCTCAGAAGAACGACCGGTTCGACCCGATGGTGACCCTGGCCTATGACGCCTCGGCCAACACCCACCTCTACGCCAAGTACTCGACCGGCTATCGGGCCGGCGGCGCCAGCTCGCGCTCGCTGACCTATCGCCAGTTCGGTCCGGAAGAGGTCAAGGCCTACGAGATCGGCGCCAAGACCGACCTGTTCGATCGCCGCCTGCGCCTGAACGTGGCCGCCTTCGCCATGGATCGTGAAGGCAGCCAGATCGACTTCAGCCTGGTGACGGTGACCGGCGCCTCGACCCGCAACACGCTGGAAACGATCAACGCCCCGGGCACGACCAAGATCAAGGGCCTGGAAGTCGAGAGCACCCTGCGCGTCACCGAAGGCCTGACCCTGTCGGCGGCCTATGCCTATACCGACACCAAGGTGCCGGCGACGCGTAACCCGTTCAGCGGCGTGGTCCAGCCCGTGTTCATCGTCTTCACGCCGAAGAACGCCGGCAGCGTTTCGGCCGACTACGAGGCGCCGCTGTGGAACGCGACCTTCCGCGGCCACCTGGACGCCAACTACTCGGACGCGACCCAGACCTTCGACCAGACGGACGTCAAGAACGACAAGTCGTTCATCGTCAACGCCCGCCTGTCGCTGGCCGACGTGCAGATGAACGACAGCGGCGCGCTGCTGACCATGTCGCTGTGGTCGCGCAACCTGCTGAACAAGGAATATGTCTACCGTCGTGACCCGGCCAACCGGAACACGCTGGGCGACTACGGCAACTTCAACATGCCGCGCACCTACGGCCTGGAGTTCTCCGTCCGCTATTGATCGCTTTCCCCGAGTGATCTGGAGCAGCCCCTTCCGCCGCAAGGTGGGAGGGGCTTCTCTTTTTCCTTGATCGGCGTGAGTTTTCGCCGGACCAGAACGACATGAGCAGCCTGATCCTGGTCGCCGAGGACGAAGCGGAAATCGCCGAGATCCTCGACGCCTACATGCGTCGCGAGGGCTTTCGCACCGTCCTGGCGGCCGACGGCCAACAGGCGCTGGACCTGCACGCCTCGCTCAAGCCCGACATGGTGCTGCTGGACGTGCGCATGCCCATCCGCGACGGCTGGGACGTGCTGGGCGAGCTGCGCCGGCGCGGCGAGACGCCGGTGGTCATGGTCACGGCCCTGGACCAGGACCTGGATAAGCTGCAGGCCCTGCGTATCGGGGCCGACGACTATCTGGTCAAGCCGTTCAACCCCATCGAGGTCGTCGCCCGCGTGCAGGCCATCCTGCGTCGCCGGGTCGGCGCGCCCGACGCCAAGCTGCTGCGGGTCGGACCGGTCGAGGTCAATATCGAGAACTATCTGGCCGCCGTCGTGCAGCCCGAAGGCCGCCGCCGGCTGGACCTGACCCTGACCGAGTTCCGGATCCTGGCCCACATGGCGCGCATCCCGCTGCGGGTCTTTACCCGCGCCGAACTGACCGAGGCCTGCTTCCCCAATCAGGATGTCGCCGGCCGCACGGTCGACAGCCATGTCAGCCACCTGCGGCGCAAGCTGGAGGCGGGCGGCGCGCCGGGCCTGCTCGTAAACGTCCGTGGGGTCGGCTACCGGCTGGAACCGGCAGAATGACCCGTCGCGCCAGCCTGTGGCGCAAGATCGCCACGCGCATGGCGCTGGTGACGCTGGCCGGTTTCGCCAGCGCGGCCTTCGCGGCCCTGTTCCTCTACGCCTGGGTGTTCGAGAACCATTCCGACGCCGCGCCGCGGCCCAGCGAGTGGGTCCCGCACGAGATCGACTATCTGGTCATCGCCGTCTCGGTCGGGGCGGCGGTGCTGATCGCGGTGATCGCCGGGGCGCAGCTGGCTCGCCGCATCGTCATGCCGGTCAACGGCCTGGCCGAGGCGGCCCGGCGGATCGCGGGCGGTGACCTCAAGGCCCGGGCCATGGTCGACGATGAGACGGCGGGGGAGGTGGCGACCCTGGTCGAGGACTTCAACCGCATGGCCGGGCGTCTGGAGAGCCTGACCACCGGCATGGTCGACTGGAACGCCGCCATCGCCCACGAGCTGCGCACGCCAGTGACCATCCTGAAGGGGCGGCTGCAGGGCGTGGCGGACGGCGTGTTCGAGATCGACGAGCGCACCCTGACCAGCCTCCTGCGGCAGGTCGACGGCCTGGCGCGGCTGGTCGAGGACCTGCGGGTGGTCAGCCTGGCCGACGTCGGCCGCCTGGAGCTGCGCCCAGAGCTGATAGACCTGGCGCAGATCGTCGGCGAACTTCAGGCCGCGGTCGGTCCGCGGCTGGCCGAGGCCGGATTCGTCTGTGACTGGCGCCTGGAGCCGGCCGAAGTTTTGGGCGACCCGGTTCGCTTGCGGCAGGCGCTGCTGGCCCTGATCGAGAACGCCCTGGTCCACGCCACGCCGGGGCCCCTGACGATCCGCTCGGGCCCGCTGTCACCAGAGGAGGTCGGTGTCGCGGTCGACGACGAGGGGCCTGGGCTGAGCGCGGAAGAGGCGGCCGTGATCTTCGAGCCCTTCCAGCGGGCTTCGACGCGCGCGCAGGGCAGCGGCCTGGGTCTGGCCGTGGTCCGCCAGATCGCCCAGGCGCACGGCGGCGCCATCCGTCATCGGCCGCACAAGGCTGGCTCGACCTTCGAACTCGTGCTCGCTACCGCCCGACCCCCAATCGGTGCTACACGCACGCGCAATGACTGACACCACCTCCCAAACTAAGGCCGGTTTCGCGGCCATCATCGGCGCCCCCAACGCGGGCAAGTCCACCCTGGTCAACCGCATGGTCGGGGCCAAGGTCTCGATCGTGACCCAGAAGGTCCAGACCACCCGCTTCCCCGTGCGCGGCGTCGCCATCGAGGGGAACGCCCAGATCGTCCTGGTCGACACCCCCGGGATCTTCAGCCCGCGCCGCCGCCTGGACCGCGCCATGGTCCGCTCGGCCTGGGCCGGTTCGGAAGACGCCGAGGCGACCGTCCACCTCGTCGACGTGCAGGCCGAACTGTCCAGCCGCGCCGACAAGGCCACGCCGGGCGAGTTCCGCTCGGCCCAGGACGTCCAGACCATTATCGAGGGCCTGAAGGCGGCCAATCGCAAGGTCATCCTGGCCCTGAACAAGATCGACGGCGTCAAGCGCGACACCCTGCTGGCCATCGCCAAGGACTTCTTCGACCAGGGCGTCTACACCGATGTCTTCATGATCAGCGCCGCGACCGGCGCCGGCGTCGAGGACCTGACCGCCAAGCTGGTCTCGCTGATGCCGGACGGCCCGTGGCTCTATCCGGAAGACCAGACCGCCGACCTGCCGGCCCGCCTGCTGGCCGCCGAGATCACCCGCGAGAAGGTCTATCTGCGCGTCCACGAGGAGCTGCCCTACGCCGCGAGCGTGGAGACGACGGCCTTCGAGGAGCGCAAGGACGGCAGCGTCCGCATCGAGCAGACCATCTTCGTCGAGCGCGAAGGCCAGCGGATCATCGTCATCGGCAAGGGCGGCCAGACCCTGAAGTGGATCGGCCAAGCCTCGCGCGAGGAGCTGTGCGACATCCTCGACCGCAAGGTGCACCTGTTCCTGCACGTGAAGGTCAAGGAAAACTGGGCCGAGGAACGCGGCCTGTTCAGCGACATCGGCCTGGACTTCGATGTTTGACGCACCTGCGCCGGCCGTCGATCTGGACGCGTACTTCGCGCGGATCGGCTACGACGGCCCGCGCGAGCCGACGCTGGCGACCTTGCACGCCATCGCGCTGAGGCACCCCGACGCCATTCCGTTCGAGAACCTGGACGTCCTGCTGGGCCGAGGCGTCAGCATCGCCCGGGCCGATATCGACGCCAAGCTGATCGCCGGTGGGCGAGGGGGCTACTGCTACGAGCAGAACAGCCTGCTCAAGCGCGTGCTGGTCTCCCTCGGCTTCCAGGTCGAGGGGCTGATGGCTCGGGTGCTGTGGATGGCCCCGGAAGGCGCGCCGCCGCGGCCGCGCTCGCACCAGGTGCTGGGTGTGGCCATCGACGGCGAGACCTGGCTGGCCGACGCCGGCTTCGGCGGCTGCGTGCTGACCGCGCCGCTACGCCTGTTCTCCGATGACGTGCAGGACAGTCCGCACGGCAAGTTCCGTATCGTCGACACCCAGACCGACGGCGTCGCCGAGCGCCAGGTCCAGGCCGATCTTTCGGGGCGCTGGGCGCCGCTGTACCAGGTGTCGAAGGGCGCCTGGGCCGAGGTCGACTACGAGCAGGCCAACGTCTTCACCTACACCCATCCCAGCTCGCACTTCACCTGGAGCATGACGGTGGGCCGCACGACGCCGACCGCCCGCTACGCGCTGAAGAACAACCGCTTTACCCATCGCGACCTGACCGGCGCCGTGGTCGAGCAGCGCCATCTGACCGCCGACGAGCTGGAAGCGACCCTGCGCGACGTGATCGGCCTGCCGGTCGCGCCCGGCTGGCGTCCGGTTCTGGAAAAGGTCGTGGCCTGGGGAACGCCTTCGTGACGACGGAATGGGAGGACGAAGCCTATGTCCTCTCGGCCCGCGCGCATGGCGAGACCGGGGCGATCGTCGAGCTGCTGACCGAAGCGCGCGGCAAGGTCGCCGCCCACGTCGCCGGCGCGGCCTCGCGGCGGATGAAGCCGTTCCTGCAGCCCGGCGCACGGGTCATCGTCCGCTATCGGGCCCGGGTCGAGGGCCAGCTGGGCTCGGCGACCCTGGAGCCGATGGGCGAGGGGCCTTCCAGCCTGTTCGACGACCGCCTGGCCCTGGCTGGGCTGTCGTCGGCCGCCTCGGTCGCCGCCTCGGCCCTGCCGGAGCGCGAGGCCCACCCTGGCGCCTTCCACGCGTTGGAAGCCCTGATCCGGGTGCTGGAGATCCCGGACATCTGGCCGGCGGTCTATGTCCGCTACGAGATGGGTCTGCTGCAGGAGCTGGGCTTCGGCCTGGATCTTTCCAAGTGCGCCGCCACCGGCAGCTTCGACGACCTCGTCTATGTCAGCCCGCGCACGGGTCGAGCGGTCAGCCGCGGCGCCGGCAAGCCCTACCACGACAAGCTGATGCCCCTGCCGCCGTTCATGCTTTCCTCACAGGGCGGCCTGGGCGAGGGCGACGTCAGCGCGGGCCTCAACATCACCGGCCACTTCCTGGAGCAGTTCGTGTTCGGCCCGCTGAACCGCCCGCTGCCGGCGGCGCGGATGTGGCTGCTGGATCGGTTGACCGAGGCCGGCCAACTCTGAAAAACGTCCTCTAAGAACCGTCACACAGCGGCGCTATCGGCGGAGATCCTTCCCGGAGTTCTCGCCATGTCCGTGCTCGATCGCTACGCCCTGAGCCGCCGCCGCCTGCTGGGCGTGTTCGGCGCGTCCGCCGTCACCGCCCTGGCGATCCCGCTGGAGAGCGGCAAGGCCCTGGCCCAGGTCGGCTTCCGCAGCTACCCGTTCCAGCTGGGGGTGGCCTCAGGCGATCCGGCGCCGGACGGTTTCGTGATCTGGACCCGCCTGGCGCCCGAGCCGTTCGAGATCGGCTACGGCATGCCGATGGCCCCGGTGGCGGTCGAGTGGGAAGTCGCCGACGCCGCCAACATGCGCACCATCGTCGCCAAGGGGACGGCGATCGCGCCGCCGGAACTGGGTCACGCCGTCCATGTCGAGGTCGGCGGCCTGCAGCCGGGCCGCGACTACTGGTACCGCTTCACCGTCGGCAAGGAGCGCAGCATCGTCGGCCGGGCCCGCACCACGCCGGCCCTGGGCGCGGCCCTGGACCGTGTGCGCTTCGCCGTCTCCGGCTGCCAGCACTATGAGAGCGGCTACTACACGGCCTATCGCCGCCTGGCCGAAGACAATCCCGACTTCGTCTTCTGCTACGGCGACTACATCTACGAGGGGCGCGGCAATCGGATGTACACCGGCGCCGGCGGTCCGCACGAGAACGTCCGCCAGCACTTCGGCGGCGAGATCTATGCGCTGGACGACTACCGCCGCCGCTACGCCCAGTACAAGATGGACACCGACCTGCAGGCCGCCCACGCCGCCGCGCCCTGGTTCACCGTCTGGGACGACCACGGGATCGACAACAACTGGGTCGGCGACCTGGACCAGGACGGCGTCGATCCCAAGCTGTTCAACCTGCGCCGCCAGGCCGCCGTCCAGGCCTATTACGAGAACATGCCGCTGCGCGCCTCGAGCTTCCCGGTCGGCACGTCGATGCAGATCTATCGCCGCGCCGCCTACGGCCAGCTCCTGAACCTCAATCTGCTGGACACCCGCCAGTACCGCACCGACCAGCCGTGCGGCGACAAGTACGGAGCCTCCTGCGCCGAGATCGACGCGCCCAAGGCCCAGGTTATGGGCGAGGCGCAGGAGACGTGGCTGAACGAGGGCCTGAACGGCTCGAAGGCGACCTGGAACGTCATCGCCCAGCAGATCATGATGATGGACCTGGACCGCCAGCCCGAGGCGGGCCGCAACGTCAATCCGGACTCCTGGGCCGGCTACAGCATCCCCCGCGCCCGCCTGCTGAAGACGATCCGCGACCGCAAGGTCGGCAATGTCGTGGTGCTGACCGGCGACGAGCACCAGAACTTCGCTGGCGACCTCTTCATCGACAGCGCCAAGGCCGAGGGCGCGCCGATCGCTTCGGAATTCGTCGTCACCTCGATCACCTCGGGCGGTGACGGCAATGACCAGCGTCCCGACATGGCCAAGCTGCAGGCGGCCAATCCGATCCTGAAGTTCAACAACAACCAGCGCGGCTACGCGATCTGCGACGTGACGCCGAAGACCTTCACGACCGAGTTCAAGGTGCTGGATTCCGTGCGGCGGACGGACGGCAAGCTGTCGACGCGCGCGAAATGGGCGCTGGAGGCCGGAAAGACGGGGATCGTTCAGGCCTGACGGCTCGAATCACGCGGGGAAGTTCTGCTAAGGTGCGATCTCGCATAACGAATCTGCCCGATGAACAAACCTGTCCTACCTCCCGGCGGTCCTGGTGACGGCGACCGCATCCTCGACGAGCCGCTGACCGAAGCGCTGTCGCGACGCTATCTGGCGTACGCGCTGTCGACGATCGGCTCGCGAGCGCTGCCCGATGTGCGCGACGGCCTCAAGCCGGTGCACCGTCGCGTGCTGTACGCGATGAGCAACATGCGCCTGAACCCCGAGTCCGCCGCGCGCAAATGCGCCAAGGTGGTCGGTGAGGTCATGGGTAACTTCCACCCGCACGGCGACCAGTCGATCTATGACGCCCTGGTCCGCCTGGCGCAGGAGTTCAGCCAGCGCATCCCGCTGGTCGAAGGGCAGGGCAACTTCGGCAACATCGACGGCGATAGCGCCGCGGCGATGCGTTACACCGAATGCAAGATGACGCAGGCGGCGACCCTGCTGCTGGACGGCATCGACGAGGATGCGGTCGATTTCCGGCCTACCTATGACGGCCAGGACGAGGAGCCGGTGGTTCTGCCGTCGGGCTTCCCGAACCTGCTGGCCAACGGCTCGTCGGGCATCGCGGTCGGCATGGCCACCTCGATCCCGCCGCACAACGCCGCCGAGCTGATCGACGCCTGCCAGCTCTTGCTGAAGAATCCCGACGCCACGACCGAGCAACTGCTGGAAAAGGTCCCGGGTCCCGACTTCCCGACCGGCGGCGTCATCGTCGAGTCGCGCGCGTCCCTGCTGGAAACCTACGAGACCGGCCGCGGCGGCGTGCGCATCCGCGCCAAGTGGGAGAAGGAAGACACCGGTCGCGGCACCTACCAGATCGTCGTCACCGAGATCCCGTACCAGGTGAAGAAGTCGGATCTGGTCGAGCAGCTGGCCGATCTGATCGACAGCAAGAAGGCCGCCCTGCTGGGCGACGTCCGCGACGAGAGCGCCGAGGACATCCGCCTGGTGCTCGAGCCGAAGTCCAAGAACGTCGAGCCCGAAGTGCTGATGGAGAGCCTGTTCAAGCTCTCGGCGCTGGAAAGCCGCTTCCCGGTCAATATCAACGTGCTGGACGCGCGTGGCACCCCGGGCGTGATGGGCATCAAGCAGGCCCTGATGGCCTTCCTGGCCCACCGCCGCGAGGTGCTGACCCGCCGGGCCCGCCACCGCCTGGCCAAGATCGAAGCCCGTCTGCACATCCTGGACGGCCTGCTGATCGCCTATCTGAACCTCGACGAGGTCATTCGGATCGTCCGTTACGAGGACAAGCCGAAGGAAAAGCTGATCGAGACCTTCGGGCTCTCGGACATCCAGGCCGACGCCATCCTCAACACCCGTCTGCGCCAGCTGGCCAAGCTGGAAGAGATGGAGATCCGCCGCGAGCACGCCGAACTGGTCGAAGAGCGCGACGGCATCCTGGCCATGCTGGCCAGCGACGAGAAGCAGTGGAAGCTGGTCGGCAAGGGCCTGTCGGACGTCCGCGCCACCCTGCTGAAGATCAAGCACCCGCTGGACAAGGGCGGTCGCCCGACCGGCGTGACCGGCCGCTCGATCTTCGAGGACGCCCCGGTGGTGGACGCCGAGGCGGCCATCGAGGCGATGATCGTCCGTGAACCGATCACCATCATCCTGTCCGAGCGCGGCTGGATCCGCGCCGCCAAGGGCAAGGTCGAGGATCCGTCCGAACTGAAGTTCAAGGAAGGCGACAAGCTGGGCTTCCTGGTCCCGGCCGAGACCACCGACAAGCTGCTGATCTTCTCCAGCGACGGCCGGTTCTTCACCCTGGGCTGCGACAAGCTGCCCAGCGCGCGGGGCCATGGCGAGCCGGTGCGGATGATGATCGAGCTGGACGACAAGGTGAAGATCGCCGACGTCTTCCCGTTCAAGGCGGGCCGCAAACGTATTCTGGCCTCGAAGGCCGGCTACGGCTTCCTGATGCCCGAGGAAGAAGCCCTGGCCAACCGCAAGGCCGGCAAGCAGGTCCTGAACGTCGACGCCGCCGGCGCGGCCTTCTGCCTGGAAGCCGTCGGCGACCAGTTCGCCGTGGTCGGCGACAACGGCAAGATCCTGATCTTCCCGCTGGAAGAGCTGCCGGAGATGCCGCGTGGCAAGGGCGTCAAGCTGCAGGCCTACCGCGAGGGCGGCCTGCGCGACGGCCTGTCGTTCAACGCCGAGACCGGCGCCTACTGGATCGACACCGCCGGTCGTCGCCGCGAGTGGGCCGAATGGCGCGAGTGGGTCGGCCGCCGCGCCGGGGCCGGCAAGCTGGCGCCCAAGGGCTTCGCCACGAACAAGCGGTTCAAGCCGAAGTGATGTTGAGACGGTTGCGTCGCCACGCGCTGCGCCTGCTGGCCGGCGCCTTCGGTTGCGCGGCCGTCGCCGCGACGCCCGCTGCCGCCCTCGTCCTGCCGCGCGCCAAACCCGAGGAGGTCGGGTTCAACGCCGAGCGCCTCAAGCGCCTGGACGACCACATGCAGTCGATGGTCACGGGCGGCCAGGTCGCCGGCGCCGTGACCCTGCTGGCCCGCCACGGCAAGGTGGTCCACGTCCGCACGTTCGGCCAGCGCGTCATGGGCGGCCAGACGATGCCGGTGAACGCCATCTTCCGCATCCGTTCGGAGACCAAGCCGGTCACGGGCGTGGCGATGATGATCCTGTACGAGCAGGGCCTGTGGAAGCTGGACGATCCGGTCACCAAGCACGTGCCCGAGTTCGCCAATCTGCGCATCGCCACGGGCGTCGACGCCGAGGGCAAGCCGGTCCTGGCGCCGATCTCGCGGCCGCCGACCATGCGCGAGCTGATGACCCATACGGCGGGCTTCGCCTATGGCATCGCCGACGATCCCAGCAGCCCGTCCGATCAGGCCTACTACCAGGCCGGCGTGCTGCAGTCGGCCTCGCTGGAGGAGATGACGGCGAAGATCGCCGACCTGCCGATGTTCGCCGAGCCTGGGCAGCTGTGGCGCTATAGCGTCGCCGCTGACATCCAGGGCTATATCGTCGAGAAACTGTCGGGCCAGAGCCTGCCGGACTTCATGCAGCAGCGCATCTTCGCGCCGCTGAAGATGCGCGACACCGGCTTCTACGTGCCGCAGCAGAAGCTGCCGCGCCTGGCGGCGATCTATGACGGCGATCCGGTGACCGGCAAGCTGGTGCCGGCCGTCGAGGGCGCCTGGCGCGACGTCAGCAAGCCGCCGGCCGCGCCGTCGGGCGGCGGCGGCCTGGTCTCGACCGCCGGTGATTTCGCGCGCTTCGCCCAGATGATCCTCAACAAAGGCAGCCTGGAAGGCGTGCGGGTGCTCAAGCCCGAGACCGTGGCCCTGATGACCCGCAACCACCTGCCGGCCGGCTTCGTGGTGACGACCAACGGCACCACGGGCGTGTTGAAGCCCGGGCCGCGGCCGTTCCCGTTCGCCGCCGGCATGGGCTATGGCATCGACCTGGCCGTGGCGGTCGACCCTGCCGCCTCGGGCGCGCCGGTGGGACCGGGCACGGTCAGCTGGGGCGGCAGCGCCGGCACTTGGTTCTGGATCGACCCGACCAACGATCTCTTCTTCATCGGCATGATCCAGCGCCTGGGCGGGGTGGGCGGCGGTCTCGACGCCCAGTCGCGGACCCTGGTCTACCAGGCCATCGAGCGCCCGCCGGTCGCGCCGCCTGCGCCGGGCGCCCAGCCGACCAGACCTGCCGTCGCCAGCCAGCAGCCCGCCAAGCCCACGGCCAAGGCGGCCGGCACGCGGTAGGGGTAAAAGAAAGCCCCCCTCGCCAGGCCGGGGGGGGGCCTTTACCGACCCAGCGAGGCCGAGGGGCTAGGGCGCGGACAGGGGGGGGGCGGCCTTGCCCCCCCACCCCGCGGCTCTGC
>CAZRPD010000002.1:65170-120011 GCA_964601775.1 uncultured Caulobacter sp.
CCACTCCCTCCACGGGGAGGGGGTAGAAAGAAACCCCCCCCTTCCCGGGGCGAGGGGGGCTCCTTCACGAACCTAGCGAGGCTGAGGGTCTAGGCCGCGAACAGGAGGTCGGCGTCCTGGCCCGCCTTGCCGACGGTCAGGCCGGTGACGCCGGCCAGCTTGATCAGACCATCGCCGGCATCCACACCCGTCACGCCGTTCTGGTGGAAGACGTAGGTGTCGCCGTTCCACTCGAAGACCGTGTTGGCGCCAGCGGCGGTGAGGCCGGCATAGGCGGCCAGCGCGTCGTCGAAGGTGGCGGTGGTGATGAAGAACAGCTGCTCGATCTGGCCGGGACCCGTCGCGCCGGTGAAGCGCACGACGTCGGCGCCCTTTTCGAAATCGCCGATCACCGCGATGTCGGTCACCTTGCCGTTCGACAGGTGGAGGCCGGCGAACGAGCCGACTTCGATGACGTCGTGGCCGCCGCCGGTGGTGATCAGACCGTCGAACTTCTCGAGCTTGATGAGGTCATTGCCGGTGCCGTTGCCATAGGCCGGCAGGAAGGCCGACTTGGCGCTCGCCTGGCCGTCAGCGCCCAGGTCGGTGAGATAGGCGCGCATCGCCTCGGCATAGGGGCCTTTGTCCTCTTCCGCGGCCGAAGCCATCAGCCAGCCGACCATCGCCGCGCGGGCGCCCAGGCCGCCGCCGCCGATCTCGGCGAAATATTCGGCGCGGGTATAGGTCCCGCCGTGACCGTTCGAAACGGCCTGGTTCAGGATGTCCTGGGCTTCGCTTTGGGTCTTCTGGACGCCGAACAGCTTGGCATAGGCCTTGACGAACGTGTCGGCCGCCGAGCCGTTCGCGCCGTATTCCTGGACGAAGGCGTCCTTGGCCTGGCCGTTCTTCACCAGGTTGACCGCGAAGTTGATGTAGCGGTTCTCGGTGTTCAGCGACGCGTAATAGGCGCTGTTCAGGCTGTTGGGATTGGCGCCATTGGCGGCCACCAGATAGTCGACGCCGGCCGTGCTCAGGCTGGTGTCGGTCAGGAAGGCGTAGGAAAGCACCGCCACCTGGGTCGTGGCCTTGGCGCTGTCCTGGATCCAGTGGACGGCGCTGGCATAGCTCCAGAGGTCGCCGAAGGTCTGGCCGTCGCGGGGGATGTCGATGCCTTGGGCCATCAGCGTCAGCTGGGCCTTGGCCGAGGAGGGCAGCTCCGCGCCCGCGGACAGGCGGTGAACGTTCCGGTAGAGCGAAGTGAGAGTGTCGAGCGTCGCCATGGATGTGTGACCTGAGTCTTTCGTAATGCCTCGTGCAGTAAGAAATATACATAAGCGCTGCCGGATCAACCCAGGCGTTTGTGAAATAATCTTGACCCTGGAGGCGAGCGGCCGGCTCGCACGCTTGTCACAAAAACCAGTTCCAACGGCGCGACGGGCGATCTAGGGTCGTCTCAAACATCTGTTCGGGAGAGGGCGGCATGGCGTTTCGCAAACTGATCGGGGTCGCGTTGGCGGCTGCGCTGCTGAGCAGCGGTTCGGCGCTGGCGCTGGAGGCCGCCAAGACCCCCGCGATCGCCGTTGCGTCGCCCGAGAGCGCAGGCTTCTCGACCGAGGGTCTGAAGAAGCTGGACGCCCACATGCAAGGGCTGGTCGATGGCGGTCACCTGCCCGGCGTGACGACCATGCTGGTCCGCCATGGCAAGGTCGTGAACTATCAGGTGCACGGCAAGAAGGGCTTCGACGGCCCGCCGATGACCAAGGACACCATCTTCCGCATCTATTCCCAGACCAAACCGGTCACGGGCGTGGCGATGATGATCCTGTTCGAAGAGGGCAAGTGGACCCTGGACGACCCGGTCAGCAAGTTCATCCCCGAGTTCGCCAATCTGCGGGTGTTCAAGAGCGTCAATGCCGACGGCTCGTTCGAGACCGTGCCGGCCGACCGTCCGCCGACCATGCGCGAAGTGATGAGCCATTCGGGCGGTTTCGCCTACGGCCTCGTGCCCGACAACGCCATCGACAAGGCCTATGTCTCGACCGGCGTGCTGGGCGCAAAGTCCAGCCAGGAGTTCGCCGAGAAAGTCGCGGCCCTGCCGCTGGTCGCCCAGCCGGGCACGCGCTGGAAGTACAGCGTCTCGGTCGACATCCAGGGCATGATCGTCGAGAAGCTGACCGGCCAGTCGCTGGGCGACTTCATGCAAAAGCGCATCTTCGCGCCGCTGAAGATGACCGACACCGGCTTCTGGCTGCCGGCCAGCAAGATGGACCGTGTCGCCTCGCTCTATTTCTGGAACCCGAAGGAAAACAAGCTGGCGCCGGCCGAGGGCTTCATGGTGCTGGACATCACCAAGCCGCCAGTCGTGGCCTCGGGCGGCGGCGGCCTGGTCTCGACCAACGCCGACTACGCCCGCTTCGCCCAGATGCTGCTGAACGGCGGCGAGCTGGACGGCCAGCGCATCCTGAAGTCCGAAACCGTCAAGCTGATGCGGACCAACGCGCTCAGCGACACGATCATGAACTCCGACGATCCCGCGTTCAGCACGGCCAAGGGCCGCGGCTTCGGCCTGGACTTCGCCGTGGTGCTCGATAGCGCCAAGGCCGGTCCTTACGGCGAGGGAACCTATAGCTGGGGCGGCGCGGCTGGCACCTGGTTCTGGATCGACCCGACCAACGATCTGTTCTTCCTGGGGATGATCCACATCCTCAACAAGGGCGGCGACCCGGCCATCAAGGACATCGACGACGACAGCGCCAAGCTCGTCTACGGGGCTCTGGTCGATCCAGCCAAATAGCCGTTTCCCCGGCGAATGCCGGGGCCCAGATGCATCCTGAGCGATCTGGGCGCTCGCGCCGTTCTCCCCGGCTTCAACGAGGAGACCTCCGGGCTCGATCTGGGCCCCGGCTTTCGCCGGGGAGATCGGGCTTGGGGAGAACATAGGGAGTAACGCCATGAAGGCCGCCGTCTATTACGAGACCGGGGCGCCCGACGTCCTTCGCTACGAGGATGTCGCCGACCCGGTCTGCCACGCGCAGGGCGTGGTCATCCGTGTCGAGGCCGTCAGCATCGAGGGCGGCGACACCCTCAATCGCGGCGGCGGCCAGATGGCGGGGACGCCGCACATCGTCGGCTACCAGGCGGCCGGCGAGATCGTCGAGGTCGGGGCCGAGGTCACCCACTTGACGGTTGGCCAGAAGGTCGTCACCGTGAACGCCTTCGGCTCGCACGCCGAACTGCGCGCGGTGCCGGCCCGCAACGCCTGGCCGATCCCGGACGGTTTCGACATCCAGAAGGCTTCGGCCATTCCGGTGCCGTTCGGCACGGCCCACGAGTGCCTGTTCGGCGCGGGCCGCCTGAAGGCCGGCGAGACCGTGCTGGTGCAGGCTGGGGCAGGGGCTGTGGGCCTGGCCGCCATCCAGCTGGCCAAGCAGGCCGGCGCGACGGTGATCGCCTCGGCGTCCAGTGACGAACGCCTGGAGCGCCTGAAGGCCTTCGGCCTGGACCACGGCATCAACTACGGCCGCGACGACCTGGTCGAACAGGTCATGAAGCTGACCGGCGGCAAGGGCGTGGATCTGGTCGTCGATCCGGTCGGCGGGGCTACGCTGCAAAGCAGCCTGGGCGCCCTGGGCTATCGCGGCCGCATCTCGTTGGTCGGCAACGCCGGTCGCGAGCCGATGAAGGTCGACGTCTCCTCGCTGATGGGCGGCAACCGCTCGCTGACCGGGGTCTTCCTGGGCGCGGAGATCATGACCGACCGCATCCACGACCTGATCCAGGACCTGATCGACCGCGCCGCCAAGGGCGAGCTGGAAGTGGTCATCGACAAGACCTTCCCGCTGTCCGACGCCGCGGGCGCTCACGCCTATATCGAAAGCCGCCAGGCCGTCGGCCGGGTGCTTTTGATCCCATGACCAATCGCGTCCTGGCCCATACGGGCGCGAAGTATCCGATCATCCAGGCCCCGATGGGCTGGATCGCCCGCTATCCGCTGGCCTCGGCGGTGTCGAAGGCCGGCGGGCTGGGGATCATCGAGACCTCGTCCGGCGAAACGGAAAACTGCAAGGCCGAGATCACCAAGATGGCGGCCAGCGGCCTGCCGTTCGGGGTGAACCTGCCGATCATGTTCCTGCGCGACGACGCCATGCTGCGCTTCGTCTGCGAGAGCGGCGTCAAGTTCGTCACCACCTCGGCCGGCAGCCCGGCCAAGTTCGTCGGGCCGCTGAAGGCCGCCGGCATCGTCGTCTATCACGCGGTCCCGACCGTCGACGCGGCGGTCAAGTGCGTCGAGGCTGGCGTCGATGGCCTGGTGGTCGAGGGCGCAGAAGGCGGCGGCTTCAAGAATCCGGAGGAGGTCTCGACCCTGGTCCTGCTGCAGGCCATCCGGGCCAGGACCGACGTGCCGCTGGTCGCGGCCGGCGGCATCTGCGACGGGCGCGGCATGGCGGCGGCGTTTGCGCTGGGCGCCGAGGCCGTGCAGATGGGCACCCGCTTCGTCAGCTCGGCCGAGAGCCCGGTCCACGCCAACTACAAGGCGGCGATCACCGGGGCCAAGGAGACCGGCACCTGGGTGCTGAACAAGAAGGCCAGCCCCTGCATCCGGGCCATCAAGTCGGATCTCACCAAGGAAATATACGACGCCGGGGTCATGCCGTCCGACGTGCTGAAGAACATCCTCGACGTCTATTTCGGCGGTGACATGGAGGCCGCGCCTGCTTTGGCCGGCCAGACCGTCGGCCTGATCGACGAGGTCAAGACGGCCCAGGCGATCATCGACGAGACCGTCGCCCAGTTCCACGACATCACCGGACGCCTCGGCGCCCTGGCCGCGACGCGCGGCTTCTAGGAGACTTTCCCATGCAAGACCTCTTCTCGCTCAAGGGCCGCGTTGCGGTCGTGACCGGCGGCTCGCGCGGCATCGGCGCGATGATCGCCAAGGGCTTCCTCGTCTACGGCGCCGAGCGCGTCTACATCACCGCCCGCAAGGCCGCCGCCTGTGACGCCGCCGCCGAAGAACTCAGCCAGTACGGCGAGTGCGTCTCGCTGCCGGGCGACATCTCGACCCAAGAGGGCATCCAAGGCCTGGCCGACCGGATCAAGGAGCGCGAGGACAAGCTCGACATCCTGGTCAACAACGCTGGCGCGGCCTGGGGCGCGGCGTTCGACGAGTTCCCGGAAGCTGGCTGGGACAAGACCGTCGACCTCAACATGAAGACGCCGTTCTTCCTGACCCAGGCGCTGATTGGTCACCTTCGCGCTGCGGCCAAGGATCGCGTCGCCAAGGTCATCAACATCGCCTCGATCGACGGCCAGAGCGTCGCCAAGGAAGAGACCTATCCCTACGGCGCGTCCAAGGCCGGTCTGCTGCACATGACCAAGCGCATGGCCCTGCGCCTGGCGCCGGAGAACATCGCCGTCAGCTGCATCGCCCCCGGCGCCTTCGCCTCGGACATGAACAAGGTCGCCCGCGACCACGCCGACGCGGTGTCCAAGGCCATCCCGGCCGGCCGCATCGGCCAGGACGAGGACATGGCCGGCGCCGCCATCTATCTGGCCTCGCGGGCGGGCGACTATGTCATGGGCTCGGCGGTCACCGTGGATGGCGGGGTCAGCTTCGCGCGGTAGGGCGACGGCGTGATGCGGCAAGGTCGGCCCTGATCCGGCGCCAGCCGATGACGACGCCGCTGACGGAGATGATCAGGCCGGCGATGCTGAGCAGCCAGACGACGATGTCCCACAGCGGCCGGTGGCGAATCAGGAAGCCGAAGTCGAGACTGTGCAGGGCTGAGAAGGTCCAGCGGTACAGGCGCAGAGATGTGTCGGCGACGCCGACCATCCTGCCGGTCGCCGGATCGATATAGAACCAGCTGGCGGCGGGATCGTCGAAGCCGATCCGCAGCACCGGCAGGGGACGCTTGTCGTGGTGCGAGTACCAGTAGGCGTCGTCCTGGGTGAGGCGGTCGCGCATCGTGGCCGTCGCGCCGGGGACCAGGGCCGCCGCGCGGGAGAAGAGTTCCGCGTCGGTCAGGCGCACGATGCGGGCGGTCGCCGGGTCCAGGAGCTGTTGCCGGTCGCCAAGCTGGCGCGCCAGCAACAGCGGCCGTTCGCCCAGCCAATAGAACTGGACCTCGCGATCCTGGCCGCGGCCCGCGGCGCGCAGGGCGGCCACGTCGAGCGGGTAGGGCGCCTGCGGTGAGGCGGTCCAGGCGGCGCGGCCGGCGATCACCGCTTCGCCCGGACCGCCCCAGTCGTTGGGGCTCATCGACATCCAGCCGCTGAACACCCAGGTCAGCACCAGAACGCCGCCGATCAGGCCGCTGACGTGGTGCCACGCCATCCAGCCCCGATAGGGCGACACCCGGCCGCCGGAATAGCGCTTGCGCAGCCGCACGCGCAGCAGGCCGATCCAGAGGCCGGTGACGGCGCTGACCATGGCCACGCCCGAGGTCCACAGCACCACCTGGTTCCAGGCCTGCGGCAGGGATCGCAGGGCGGTGAAGTAGAGCCAGTGCGGCACCGCCCCCAGCCAGTTCCAGAACCGCTCGGTCCGGTTGGTGTCGAGCACGATCTCGCCGCCCTTCGACCCGACATAGATCTGCGTGCCCGCCGCGTCGTCCAGCGCGAACAGGTGTAGCGGCCGCGCGGCGTTGAACGCCTGGGCCACCGTCCACTGGTCTCGTTCCAGTGTCCGCAGGAGGCGTGGCGAAGCGCCTGGCCAGGCAGCGGCGACGACAGTCCTGGCCTGGTCGGCGTCGACCTGACCGATCACGCGACCATCGACCGCCGAGACGCCAATGCGCTTGCGGCCCGCGACCAGTCGATAGACCGGCTGGTCGCCCCACATCGACAGGGTCAGGCCGGCGGGGAAGGCTTTCGCGCCCGCCTTGTCGATCGCCGCCTGGGGATCCAGCCGCACCCTGGTCCAGTCGATCGGCGGGCTGTGCGCCACCCGCTCGGCTTCCTGCAGGCGCGGGAAGCGGACGTACATCATGGTCAGGCCGGAGGCGAACCACAGCACGAACAGCAGGCAGGCGGCGACGCCCAGCCAGCGATGGATGAAGTAGAGCCAGCGCCTGACGACCTTCCAGGCCGCGCGCCAGTCGGGCGTCGCCATGGTCATCGTCAGAACGCGTAGGTGTAGCGGACGTGCGCGGTGCGCGGCACGCCCAGGTTCCGGTAGAGGAAGCGGCTGGTCGAACCGTCCCTCGGCGCGGAGCCCAGGCGTGCGGCATAGTCCTCGTCGAACAGGTTCTGGATCCGCAGGCCCAGGCGATGATGCCGCGCCTCGCCGTCCAGGAAGACGTGGGCGGCGATATCGGCGACGACGAAGCCGCCATAGTTCACGCGGCCAAAACCCGACACCGTCTGCCAGATGTCGCCGGTCCAGTTGAGCGACAGGTCCGCGCCATAGGGCTTGCCGGCCGGCGCATAGGACAGCGAGGCCTTGGCGAAGTCGCGCGGCGTGCGGTCGCGCTGCAGGTCGGAGCCGGCGTTACGCGACTTGGTGTAGGTGTAGCTGGCGTTGAGGTTGAAGCCCGCGCCCAACTCGGCCTGGGCCGCCGCCTCGGCGCCGTCCACCCGCACCGTGCCGTCGACGTTGATATAGAGGCCGTCGGGATAGGCCGGGTTGGCGTAGTCGTCGGCGATCAGGTTATCGATCCGGCGCGAGAAGCCGGTCAGTTTCCAGCCCAGGCGCCCCGGGGCGAACTCGGCGCCGACGCCCAGGTTCAGGTTGCGGCTCTTCTCGGCCTTCAGGTCGGGATTGCCGCGCGCCGAAAAGGGATCGACCGCGAACAGCTGCTCGGCGTCGGGCAGCAGGAACGCCGTTCCGCCGACGCCCTCGACATAGAGCTGAGGCGTCAGGTCGTAGCGGCCGCTCACGGTCCAGATCGTGGTGTCCGCGCCCTGGCCGTGATTGTAGCGCACGCCGAAGGTCAGGGCGCCGTTCTGGATCAGGTCCTCGGTGGTGCGGACCTGGGCGATCAGGGCGTGGACCTTCTCGGTCTTGCCGTCGATCAGCAGGACCTCGTCGCGACCCTTGAAGTTCTGGAAGTCGTAGCCGAGCTGGTACTCTAGCCCCTTGTGCGGGCGCAGCTTGGCCTGGGCGCTGACGCCATAGTCCTGATAGCCCCAGTAGGTGCCGGCCGGATAGACCACGACCGGGCCGGACGCGCCGTTCTGGACGTTCTCGTAGGTCGTATCCCAGTCGTGGAAATAGCCCTTCAGGAAGAACTGGGCCTGGTCGCTCGGGGTGTAGTCGAGGCGGGCGCTGACGATCTCCTCGTCGCGGTCGTTGTAGCTGGTGCGGACCAGGCGCGGCGACAGGTTGTCCAGCTTGGCGTTGGTGTGCTGCCAGCTGGCCGTGAACCGCAGGTCGTCGGTGAAGTCGAAGCCGTACTTGGCCCCCAGGGTGACGACGTCGAAGCCGCGCTTGCGGTCGGTGGCGCTGGGCTGGATGACGTCATAGGGCGCGATGCCGTCGCTCTCGTCCTTCGACGCGTACAGCACGTATTTGTGGCGGCCCAGGGCGCCGCGCAGATAGCCGTCGGCGTGGAAGGTGTCGTTGGTGTCGCCGCCGATCGTCAGCTCGCCGCCGGTCGTGTCCGAGAAGGCGCGGGTGACGACATTGATCACGCCGGCCGCGGCCTGGGTGCCGTAGAACAGGCCCTGGCCGCCCTTCAGCACCTCGACCCGCTCGATCATGCTGGCCGGCAGGGTGTCGACCGGCGTGGTCGAGTTGTAGAGGCGGTTGTTGATCCGCACGCCGTCCACGGTCCACAGCACGTCCTGGGTGCGCGAGCCTTGCAGCGACAGGTCGACATAGCTGAACGGTCCCGCGCCCGGCGCGATATAGAGGCCGGGCGTCAGGGTCTGCAGCGCCTGGACGGTGTCGACGAAGACGCCGTTCTTGACCTGGTCGGCGGTGATGATCGCCACGTCGCTGCCATAGCGCGACAGCTCCAGCGGCAGGGTCTCTTCCAGGCTGCGGGCGGTGATCTCGATCTTGTCGATCTCGGTGGACGTCTGACCCTGGTCGGCGGCGTGAGCCGTCAAGGGCGACAGCAGGACAGCTGCGAGCGCGGCGCAGGCGGAAGACGTGGACATTGCGGTTCCCCAAGAGCGTCCCGCGAGCGGGCCGGTGTGGAGGTCGCTATGTTCAGGCTTGGGCGCGCCGTCGCGCTGATTACCGTTCCCTTCAGGTTGAGGAACAGCGCGATAACGGTTGAAGCCTGGGCCGCGATCGACCGTCTGGGCGCGGATCGAACGTGGCGACTTGGCCATGGTGGCGCGCGAAATCAGATTGGGCATGCAGCCCCCTATGAGCGTCCAGCGACATGCGGAGAGCCTTCCGGAGCCAGCGCCCACGGATCGACGGCCCGGCGGCGTGGACGCGTTGAAGCGCCGGCCGTACCGGTCGAGGCGGCTCTCCACCTCTGCTCGTCGCTCAGACGGGGTTCCGCGCCCTGACCATCCCCTGGATCACGGCAAGAGCGACCCGGGGCTGGCAGGTCTCCTGGCTCACGGGTCATCGCAGGAGGCGCGGCCTTCCCAGGGTGAAACCCCAGTGGCTGGCGACCGATAGTCGGCCGCCGTGCGCCTCATACTCACCGCTTACAGTTGCAGGGACAGCTGCAGATTGGGAACCGAAGTTCCGCACTGCATTCCCTATTAAGCCCTTTCGGGCGCCAGCACGGTCATATGTTGCGGCGTAGTACGCCGCGCGAACGCTGATAGCTCAAGTTGCAGCGAACGCAACCGGGTTTCTACGCCTTAAGGACTCCGGCTCCATCGCGCCGCGCGACGTTGTTGGCATCGAGCGGCGCACGACGCCGGCCGTTCTGCCGCTCAAGCGCGCATGCCTTTATCGAACAAGCTTATCGCCGATCGCCATATCGAGCGGACGCCGCGCGGACGGTATGGCAAGCTGCGGCCGTCTCGCCGCGTCTAGGCTTTCAAGAGGAAATCGAATGGTTCGGGCTCGTCTTCTCCCCGCTTTCGCTGCACTGGCGCTTCTGGCCGGCCCTCTCTCGACTGGATCGGCCTGGGCCGCGCCGGATCGCAACCCGGCCGCCGCGCCGACCGGGACCTATGCGCTGGACACCCGCCACGCCGCGTTGGTCGCGCGCATTGACCACCAGGCCGGCGTCTCCAAGAGCGTCTTCCGCTTCGACAAGCTGGAAGGGTCGCTGAAGTGGGACGGCCAGAAGCCCGAGCAGTCGAGCCTGTCGGTGACCATCGACCCGACCTCGATCAATTCGCCGGTCGCCGGCTTCGCCGCGGAGCTGGCGGGCGACAAGTTCTTCAAGTCGACCCAGTACCCGACCATCACCTTCGTCTCGAAGTCGATCGCGCTGCAGAGCCCGACCAGCGGCAAGGTGACCGGCGACCTGACCTTCCTGGGCGTGACCAAGCCGGTGGTGCTGGACGTCACCTTCGGCGGCGTGGGCAAGGCCAAGGACGGCGCCAAGCTGGGCTTCTCCGCCACCGGCAAGTTCGATCGCCGCGAGTTCGGCCTGACCTATCTGGTCGGCCCCGTGGGCGCGGACGTCGAGCTGCAGATCGATATCGAGTTCGATCAAGTCAAATAAGCGCCGGATAGCCCTGTCGCGCGGCGAGCTCCTCCAGGTAGGTCGCCGCGCGATAATGGGTCAGCGGCAGGCTGTGGACGCCGTCCAGCAGCAGCATGCGCCGGGCCTCGCGCAGCGCCGGATCGGCCATGACCTCGTCCAGCGCGCGGCTGATCGCATTGTAGACGACGCGCGACAGGTTCGGCGCGGCGATCAGCGGCAGGCCCGGCGTCCGGGTGGTCCAGGCCAGCACGCGCAGCGCGCCGGTCAGCTTCGGGCGATGCCGACGCAGGTGCGCCCAGGTCACGCAATCGATCGCCGCCAGATCGGCCTCGTCTTCGGCGACCCGGCGCGCGCTTTCGGCATGGGCGCCGGTGACGGTGACGGCGCCAAAGAACGGCGCGCCCTTGGCCAGGGGCGCGATCTCAGCGCGGAGCAGGTTCATGCCGGTGTTGCTGTCCAGCGCATTGACCGCACAGCGCCGCCCCCGCAGTTCGAACAGGCTCTCGGCCTTGTCACGGGCGCGCACCACCACGACGCTGCGGTGGAACGGCCCTTCGCAGCCATGAGCCAGATAGCGCGGCGTGCCGATCAGCTGGACCTTGTCGTACAGGCTCTTGCCCAGCGGGTAGCCGCAGGTCTGGGCCAGCACCAGGCCGGGACTGGTCCACAGGGTGTCCAGCGACAGCGTGCGGTCCAGGCGCTCGGGCGTGGCGACGCCGGCCGACGACAGACGTCCGCGCAGGGCCGTCCACAGCGTGTCGTTGGCCTCCTGCAGTTCGGGCAGGTCGTACATCGGCAGCGCCGCGACCCGTTCGGTCCAGCCGCTCATGGCGTGGGCTCCAGGGCTTGGGCATGGCCCAGCGCGTCGTGCGGGCGGCGCCAGTAGCGCCGGAACACCTCGCCATAGCCGTCATAGACCAGGCCGCCATTGCCCGCGATCATCCGGGCGCGCTCGACGGTGTGATAAGCGGGCAGGCGATACCAGGGCAGGCCCGGCCGCTCGTGGTGGGCGACGTGCAGATTGTTGTTCAGGAACAGCAGGCCCAGCACCGGCGCGTTCTCGACGATGGCGATGCGGTTGGCGGGCTCGGCGTGAGCGCGATGCTCGACGAACGAGCGGATCAGGCTGAGCGCCGTCCCTGGATAGACGAAGCAGGCGAGATAGCGCAGCAGGCTCATCTCGCAGACGAGCGTCAGCCACAGCAGGACGCCCGCGACGAGTAGAACGTGCTGCGCCCAGATGACGCCATGCTCGCGGTCGCCGGCCAACAGGCGCCTGGCCTCGGCGAGGAGGAAGCCGCCGATCTCGACGAACGGCCCCAGCAGCAGGCGACCGGCCAGCGGGCCGGGCGCCCGCGCCAGGCGGGGCCGCACCGGGCCGGCCAGCGCCCCGGGGCCCAGGTAGCGCGTCTCCGCGTCCTGCCCCGGCGCGGGCAGGGTCTCCGTCGCATGGTGCGCCAGATGGGAGCGGCGATAGAGCGGGAAGGGCAGCCACAGCGACAGCGGAGCCGAGGCCAGGGCGGCGTTGATCCGCGCCGACCGGGTCGGGTGGCCGTGGATCGCCTCGTGCTGAAAGGCGCCGTGCCAGGCGACCAGCCATCCGCCGCCCGCCGCCAGCAGGAGCGGCGGGACGCTGTCGTGAACCAGCGTCAGCACCGCCCAGCCGGCGTGGATGACCGCCCAAAGCAGAAGGGTCGGCGCCTCGACGCGCGCCGCGGACGAACGCATGGAGGGACGTCCTAGCTGGCCTTGGCGGCCGACTGGGCCGTGGCCAGGACACGCAGGAAGTTCTCGCCCCAGATCTTGGCCAGGTCCGCCTGGCTGTAGCCGCGGGCGAGCAATTCGGCCGTCACGGCCGGGGCCTGGCTGGCGTCTGCGAAACCGACGATGCCCGAGCCGTGGTTGAAGTCGGTGCCGACCCCGACATGGTCCACGCCGATCCGCTTGGCGATGTAGTCGATGTGATCGACATAGGTCTTCACCGTCGCCTTCGGATAGAGGGCGTCATAGGCGGCGAAGAAGGCCTTGGACTTGTCGGCGGGCAGGGCGTCGGCGCCGGCGTAGCTGAGCACCTTGTCGTCCAGCCCGTACTGGCGGCGCAGGGCGCGCAGGGAGTCGTCATAGCCGGCCGGCTTGGCGGTCAGATAGCTGTTGAACGCCGCGACCTGCACCACGCCGCCATTGGCCTTGATGGCGTCCAGCTCGGCGTCGGAAAGGTTGCGCGTCACGTCGACCAGGCCGCGGGCCGCCGAGTGGCTGGCCACGACCGGCGCGCGAGTGATGGCCAGGACCTGACTCAGGCCGTCCGGCGTCAGCTGCGAGACGTCGACCAGCACGCCCAGGTCGTTGAAGCGCGCGATCGCCGCCTTGCCCAGGGCTGAGAGACCGCCATGTTCCGCGCCAGCGCCGGCCTGCGGGCGCGAGGAGTCGGCGAAGGCGTTGTTGCCGGCGTGGGTCAGGCCCGCGACGCGAACGCCGCCAGCGAAATAGGGCTCGAAGGCGGAGAGGTCCTCGCCCAGCGAATAGGCGTTGAGGAAGCCGGTCAGCACCGCGATCTTGCCGCTGGCGACGATGCGGCGGACGTCCGCCGGGGTGCGGGCCAGTTGGATGGCGCCGCCGCTGTCCTTGGGCAGAGCCTGGATCCAGGCGAGCTTGGCCTTGGCTTCGGTCGCGGCGGCGGCATAGCCGGCGGCGGTGCGCGGACCCGTCGAGACGGCCACCGCATAGACCACCGCGTCGACACCGCCGGCCTTCAGCTTGTCCAGGCTGGTGAACGAGGTCCCGTCCTTGGCGAAGTAGCGCGGATTGGTCCCCGGCAGCAGCACGTCGACGTGGCTGTCCAGCGTCAGCAGGCGGTCGTGAACCGCCTTGGCGGAGGGGGTCTGCGCGGAGGCCTGGGACGCGGCCAGCACGGCGGCGGCGGCGAGGATCGCGAAGGTGGCGCGGCGGGTAGGCGTCTGCATCTCAAGGCCTCCAGGGGGGGGATGCTCTCGATAATCTACTCAAGAGATAGGAATTGAAGGGGAGCTTTTCTGGAGGCGCCGATAGCGATGCTCGCCGTCATATAAGCTTATGCTCTATCGCCATAAGTGGCTGATTTCTCTGCATGTCATGACGCCCAGATAAGAGATCGCGCGTGCGCCGAACCCGGTTGAGGTCGCCAAAATCTCGTCCGGTTCGGAGCTGACATGACGATCGCCAAGCAGGCCCTTCACACCGAGATCGACCGCGTTCGGCGCAGTGGAGCGCTAGGGCGTTCGGTCCTGATCCTGCGGCTGTTCGACTATCTGGCCGAGCACGCTTCGGACGAGCGCTCACCGAAGGAAAGCGAGGTCGCCGTCGCGGTGTTCGGCCGCCGGCCTGACTTCGATCCGGCCCACGACGCCGTCGCCCGGGTGTATGTCCACAAGCTGCGTCGCCGGCTGGAGGCCGCTCCGGCCTTCGAGGGCGCGCCGCTGACCCTGACCATCCCGCGCGGCGAGTACCGGCTGGCCCTGGCCGCGCCGGTCGAGCGCGCCAAGCCGCGCCGCAAGCGCCTGGTCCCGGCGCTGGCCGCCCTGGCGCTGCTGACCCTGGGCGCGCCCCTGGCCTGGGCGGGCGGGACCTGGCTGATGTCGAGCAATGCGCCGGCGGCGACGGGGCTGTGGCGCGGGGTCGCCGACAGCCAGAGGCCGACGCTGATCGTGGTCGGCGACTACTACATCTTCGGCGAATACCGTGAGGGTCAGCAGGACCGGATGGTGCGCGAGTACGGCGTGGAATCCGCCACCGATCTGGCCCGCGCCGCTGCCCGCCAGCCGGATCGTCGCGAGCGCTATTTCGATCTTGGCCTGACCTATGTGCCCGTCGGGGCGGCCAAGGCCATTGCTCACGTTGCGCCGCTGCTGGGTCCTCATGCGCGGACGGTGACGGCGTCGGAACTGACGCCGGCGATGATCAAGGAGAACAATCTCATCTACATCGGCTACCTCAGCGGCCTGGGCCCGCTGAAGGAGGCGGTGTTCTCCGGTTCGCGCTTCGAGGTCGGCGAGACCTATGACGAGCTGGTCGATCGCAAGACCGGCCATCGCTACGCCAGCCAGGCGATGGAAGCGATCGAGAACAAGGGCATGTACGAGGACTATGGCTATGTCGGCAGTTTCGCCGGCCCGGCCGGCGGCCGCATCGTCATCATCGCTGGCACCCGCGACGCGGCGTTGTCCCAGGTCGCCGAGACCGTGACGAGCCGCGAGGGGCTGAGCCAGTTGGCCGGCAAGGCGGCGGGCGCGCCGGCGTTCGAGGCGCTCTACGTCATCGACGGACTGGACCAGCTGAACGTCGACGGACGCCTTTTGGTCGCCGCGCCGCGCGATCAGGCCGCGATCTGGGGGACAGGCGGCCGCGGGACGCATTTCCCAGCCGGTTGAAGGTCTTAGCTCTGTTCATCAACGTGTGCGGCAACCGTTGCGAGGGGCCGCGCTAACCAGTTTCCACCTTCCCGCCGAACCCCTCCGCGTGGTCTCGAGACCCTAGGTCAGCCCGCCAGGTTCGCGGGCTTTCCACCAGAAGGGTTTGAGATGACACGCACTGCCTTGTTCCTCGGAATGGCCGCCAGCACCCTGGTGCTGGCCGGCTGCCAGCGGCCCGCGTCGAAGGCGGTCGGGCCCCGCGCCGAGGTCAGCATCCAGGAGATCATGCAGTCGCAGGTCGACGCCCCGGCGGACGTGATCTGGAACGCGACCTCGACCATCGTCGACGCCAAGGGCGAGACGACCCATACGCCCAGGACCGACGAGGACTGGAAGGCGCTGCGCAATGCGGCCGTGACGCTGCTGGAAGCGCCGAACCTGCTGGTGATGGAAGGTCGGCCGCTGCTGAAGGCCGGCGCCAAGGTCGAGGCCGAGGACGAGGGCTGGGTGTCCAACGGCGCTCAGATCCAGGCCGCGCTCGACAAGAACCGGCCGCTGTTCAACGAGCGGGCCTGGCGTCTGCAGGGCGCGGCCCAGGAGGTTCTGGCGGCGGTCGACAAGCGCGACGCCAACCAGATGGAGATCGCCGGCAGCAAGCTGATCGAGGCCTGCCACGCCTGTCACGGCCAGTTCTGGTTCGCGCCGGCCAAGCCGTGACACGCTGCACGAAAAAGCCCCGGCCAAGACGGCCGGGGCTGAAGCGATCAGGGCTTGATGTCGTAGGCTTCCGGCCCCGGCGGCTCCGCGGGCAGGGGCTCGCTGTAGCCGAAGCCGCGATTGCCGTCGGGGCCGATCACGCCGGGGCCGGGGCCCATGTGTTCGGGGTCCAGGTTGTTTTCGTTGGAGGCGTATTCGCCGGTCCCCGCGCCGGGGTCGGCCAGCTGCCAGGTCCGCCTGAACTCGAACGGTCGCGAGTAGTATTTGAGGTCGGTGATGGTCATGTGCAGCTGCAGCTGGTTGTAGGCGGTGCGGGTCCAGCGCTCCACGACCGTCGTCTGGTCGCTGGTCGGATCGCCGTTCTCGTCGAGCCAGATGCGGTCCTTGGAGCTGTCGCGCAGACCACGGGTCTCGATGATCAGGGTCTCGCCCTCCCAGTGGGCCAGGCCGGTGCCGAAATAGCTGGGCTCCAGCTTGGCGGGGAAGGTCTGGCCCTCGCCGATCGTGGCCCAGCGATGGGTGTTGTAGTTGTAGAGCGTCGCCAGGCGCTGGGGCGTGTGCAGGATCTCGAAGGCCAGGCCCGAGGCGTTGTGGCGCGGGATGCCGCCCAGGATGCAGACGGCCTCGGGATCGACCGTGTGGTTCTGGGAGTAGAGCCGGGCGCGGCGGCCGGTCTCGTTATAGGGCAGGTCGAAGTTCGGTTCGTCCTTGCCCATGTTGCCGCCGGGCTTGCCCGGCGTTCGAACGGGCCGCCAGTAGCCCGAAAGGTCTGGCTTGCCGTCCAGGCCGCGCGGCACGGGCGTGGCGGCGTCGGCCTTGGCGGTTACGGCTTGGGCGACACTGACCTCGGGGTTCGGGTCGGGATTGGCGGGCGGGGTCTGGCCGAAGGCGAACGCCGGCAGGGCGACGGCCGCCATCAGGGCCGAGATGAAGAGAGCGCGCTGAGTGCGCATGAAATGCCTCTGGAATCTGGAGAAAAGGGAAGATCAACGCGCCGGCGCGGCGGCGCCCGGCGGGGGCGGCGGCAGGTCGGAGGGCTTCTTCGTATTGGTGCGGTAGAGCCAGTAGCCTGTGCCGCGGTTGCCTTCGACGGCGCCCAGCGGCAGGTCGGGGACGATCTGGTTGCCCGAGCCGTAGCCGCGGTTGCCGTTCGGGCCGATCTTGCCGGGGCCGGGCTCGACGTTGTTCAGCACCCACCAAGTGTTCCACTCGCAGGAGAACTCGTTCAGGTGCTCCCCGGTCGCGCCGGCGACCCAGCTGCGGCGATAGGTGATCGGCTTGCTGTAGTAGGTCGGGTCGGTGACCGTCAGCTCCAGGTTCAGATGGTGGAAGTCGGGACGGCTCCAACGCTCGACGACCTTGGCCTGACCGCTGATCGGGTTGGCGTTGTCGTCGATCCAGACCTTGCCGTTGGCGCTGTCCTGAAAGCCGGTGCTCTCGATGACCAGGGTGTCGCCTTCCCAGTGGCCGATCGCGTTGCCCAGATATTCGGGATCGGGATCAGGGTCGGGCTGGCGGCCATCCAGCCAGACCCAGCGGTGCCAGCTCAACTGATGGAAGGTGGCCAGGCGCTTGGGCGTCTGCAGGATCTCGAACGGCAGGACGCTGGTCAGCAGGCGCGGAACGCCGGCGATCAGGCACCGCGCTTCGGGGTCGATGACCTTCTGGTTGGCCTCGAACGCGGCCTTGCCCTTGGCGGTGAAGGGCAGGGTGTAGCCAGGCAGGTCCTTGCCGATATTGCCGTCGGGCTTGCCGGTCTCGTGCAGCAGCTTCCAGAAGCCGGTCAGGACGGGCTTGCCGTCGGCGCCGCGCGGCGTGGCGACCGCCGCGCCCCGATAGGGCGCGCCCAGGATCGCCGCCTCGGCGGCCTTGCCGGTCAACGTCTGGGCGTTGGCCGGCGCGGCGGCGCCTATGGCGGCCCCCATGGTGGCAAGCGTGATCGCCGCGCCCAGCGCGGCGGTGGTGGAACCTCGGAGCAAGCGGAACATCCTCGACAAGACATGATCAGGCCGGCGGTCCCGATGGGCGGGGCGCGGTCGGCGGAAGATGTCGGCCGATGACTTGGCCGTAAATCCAGGCGGACAATGCTTGTCGGCATGTGCTTATGCTTTGCGAGCATAAGGGCGGCGTCGGCGAGTTCTGAATTTTTGCTTCGTACCGAACCTGCTGCGCTCGCTGCGGCGGGACGATCGTCGTGGGCGACTAATACGCAGCGGAGAAAAACTTAATCGACCAAATGCATAGTACGTAAGTAGGGATTGATCCGGCTCGATCATGAGGGGGCTCGATCACGCTATGACCCTGGCGCAACTGCGATATCTGCTGGCGATCATCGACGCCAATCTGAACATCACCCTGGCGGCCGAGCGCGTTCACGCCACGCAGCCGGGGATCTCCAAGCAGCTGAAGCTCTTGGAAGAGGAACTGGGCTTCCAGATCTTCGACCGGCGCGGCAAGAGCCTGGAGCGGGTCACGCCCGCCGGCTCGCAGGTCATAGAGCGGGCGAGAGTCATTCTCTCCGAAGCCGCCAATATCCGCACCCTGGCCGCCAATCATCGGCGCGACGCCGTGGGTGAGATGGTGATCGCCACCACCCAGACCCAAGCGCGCTTCGTGCTGCCGCCGGCCCTGAAACAGCTGAAGGTCCGTTCGCCCGACGTCAGCGTGCGGCTCAATCTGTTCAGCGACGCCGAGCGTTCGGTCTCGGCCAAGCAGGACGCCGACCTGCTGATCGCCAGCTCGATGGACTGGCCGCAGACCGCCGATCTGGTGGTGCCGCTGTATAATTGGCGGCGCGTCGCCCTGTTTCCCGCCGACCATCCGCTGGCCCGGACGGAAGGGCCGCTGACCCTGACCGAACTGGCCGCCTATCCGCTGATCGGCTACGAATCGGCGCTGGGCTCGCACGCCTCGGTCGCCGAAGCCTTCGCCAAGGCCGGCTCGTCGGCGCAGTTCGCCTATGCGGCGCACGATATCGAGGTGATCAAGACCTACGTCCGGGCGGGGCTCGGGGTCGGACTGCTGGCCGAGATGGCCGATGTCGACGCCGACCTCATCCGCCGGCCGGTGACCGGCCTGCCGGGGTGCAGCGCCTATGCCCTGCTGCGTCGCGACCGCGTGGCGCGTGACTATGTCATCGACTTCGTGGCGGCTCTCGCGCCGCACGTCACCCGGCGCGAACTGACCCCCGGCCTGCAGCCCGGCGGCCTGTCGCCGGCCCCTGGCGGCCCCGGCTGGGGCGGATGGCGCCGGCAGGTCGAGGACCGGACGGCCCGCGCCGCCGGTCGCCCAGTGGCCGCATAAGCTTATGACCAGCGGGAATTACGGCCGGCTCGGACCAAGAGCTAAGCAGTCGCCCAGCTCCAGTGGAGGTTCTTTGAAGATGAGTTCGCGTGTGATGTTGGTGCGACGCGCCGCCCTGGTCGGCCTGGCGATGGCGGTGGTTTCGCCGGCGTTCGCCCACCATTCGTTTTCGGCCATGTACGACGCGGCCAAGCCGGTGCGGCTGAGCGGCAAGCTGGTCAAGGTCGAGTGGACCAACCCGCACTCCTACTTCCATCTCGAGGTGAAGAGCGCCAGCGGCCAGACCTCGGTCTGGGCCTGCGAGGGCGCGGGGCCGGGCGCGCTGAACCGCCGCGGCTTCAGCAAGGGCGACATCAAGGTCGGCGATACGCTGATCGTCGACGGCTATCTGGCCAAGACCGGCGCCAAGATCATCGACGCCCGCCGCATCACCCTGCCGGGCGGTCGCATCGTCGCCGGCGGCACGCCTGGCGATGGCGGCCCCGGCGACGCTGGCCCCGCCGCCGCGCCGCGTCCGCGCTAGTCGATACGCTTCATGTCCGTTTTGCAGTCGGCCATCCATTGGGTCTACGAGTGGCCCATTGCGACGGCGGTGCGCGAGTCCGAGCTCGCGTTCCCCATCATCCAGACCTTCCACATCATCGGCATCGCCCTGATGGCCGGGCCGATCGCCCTGGTGGACCTGCGCCTGCTGGGCGTGGTGTTCCGCCGCCTGGCGCCGGTGACGGTGGCTCGGCCGCTGCTGCCGGTCACCTGGATCGGCTTCGCGGTCATGGTGATCAGCGGCGGTCTGTTGTTCGTCGCTCAATCCGAAAAGATCTACGAGAACCTCTTCCTGCGCATCAAGTTCGGCCTGCTGATCGTGGCGGGGATCAATGTCCTGCTGTTCCACTCGACGACCTACAAGGCCATCGAGTCCTGGGGGGAAGGGGCCATTCCCCGTTCCGCCCGCGTCGCGGGGCTGGCCTCGCTGCTGCTTTGGGCCGGGGTCATCGTGACCGGTCGCCTGATCGCCTATTACTAGAGAGCCGGGGACCACGATGTCGCTTCTCGACGCCTTCCTGTGGCTGGGGGAAACCTGGCCCGGCCAGTTCCTGAAGGCCTCCACCTTCGCGTTTTCGATGACCGAGTCGGCGCACCTGCTGGGCCTGGCCTTGCTGGGCGGGACGGTTCTGGCCGCCGACCTGGGGGCGCTGCGGGTGATCTTCCGCGGCACGCCAGCCGTCGCCGTGGCCGATGGGGTCTCGAAGGCCTTCTGGGTCGCGCTGGGCCTGGTCGCCGTCTCCGGCGTGCTGTTGGTCGCGGCCGGGCCCTACAAATACTACACCAACCCGCTTTTCCCGGTGAAGCTGGCGCTGCTGGCCGTCGCCCTGGGGCTGCAGGTCAGTGTGCTGACGACACTGCGCCGTGAAGGCGCCGAAACGCTCAGCCGCGTGCTGGCCGGCGCATCACTGTTCTTCTGGTTGTCGACCCTGGTCGCCGGGCGGTGGCTCGGCCTCATCTGAGGTAACCAGCAGTTATAAGCGGGTGAAAAAATACCATAAATTCAACTAGTTGAGTAGTTTTCGCCGATCTGTTCCTTCTCCCCTCAACGACAAGTGAGCGTCCTGAGGGGATAACATGCGCCAAGTCTTCAACACCCGCCGCCGACTACTGACCGCCGTCGGCTTCTCGATCCTGGCCGCCGCGCCGCTGACCGCCTATGCGGACGAGGCGACCGTCGAGGGCCAGGTCGACCAGGTGGTGGTCACCGGCTCGCGGGGCGTGAACCGCACCGTCAGCAGCGCCCTGGCGCCGATCGACGTACTGAGCAATGCGGCGATCGAGCAGGCCAACAAGGCCAACCTGCTGGAACAGCTGGGCGCAACCCTGCCGTCGTTCTTCGTGCCCAACGTCCCGACGCCCAACATCGGCAGCATGGTTCGCGCCGGCCAGCTGCGCGGCCAGAACCCCGGCCACACCCTGGTGCTGGTCAATGGCAAGCGCCGCCACTCCACCGCCTTCCTCGGCGCTGGCGGCTTCTCGGCCACCGCGCCGGTCGACCTGTCGATGATCCCCAGCGGGGCCATCAGCCGAATCGAGGTGCTGCGCGACGGCGCGTCGGCGCTGTACGGATCGGACGCCATCGCCGGCGTCATCAACATCATCACCGAGGACGACGCCGAGGGCGGCTTTGGCTCGGTCCGCTACGGCGAGTACACCAAGGGCGACGGCGCCACGACCGTGGTCCAGCTCAGCCAGGGCTTCAAGTTCGGCCAAGGCGGCCACCTGCGCCTGACCGGCCAGTACGACGACCAGAAGATCGTCATCCGCAACAGCCCGGTGAACCCGAACCTGCTGTTCTATTTCCCGATCAGCACGGTCACGGGGCTGGAGGTCACGCCCGCCGGCACGCTGAATAGCAATCCCAGCCTGCCGGCCAACGCCGTGCGCAATCCCCGCGAGGCCACGCGCGACAACAACGCCTGGAAGAACCTGGGCAAGGCGCCGTTCACCCTAAAGTCGCTGGCCGCCGACATCGCTCATCCGATCGGCGAGACCGCTGAGGCCTATGGCTTCTTCACCTATGCCGAGCGCACCTCTGCCGCGCCGCAGAACTTCCGCACACCCAACCGCGACGAGGTGGTGCGGGCGATCTATCCGGACGGCTTCACCCCGGTCGAGGAGATCGACGAGAAGGACTACTCGTCGGCGGTCGGCCTCCGCGGCAAGGACCTGCTGGGCTGGGACTGGGATGTCAGCACCAACTACGGCCGCGACAAGGTCGACCTCTATGTCACCAACTCGATCAACGCCTCGTGGGGCCTGGCCAGCCCCAAGGACTTCTATCTGGGCAGCAATCGCTACTCGGCCTGGACCAGCAATCTGGACTTCAAGCGGTCGGTGACCCTGCTGTCGATCCCGACCGACCTGTCGGTGGGCGCCGAGTACCGCAAGGAAGATTTCGCCCTGACCGCCGGCGACGTGGCCTCCTATACCTGGGGCGTGCCGGGCGTGAACTCGGCCGCCAACCCGCCGCGCGTGCTGGACGGCCCCCGCGCCGGCCAGATCATCCCGCGGTCGCTGGGCGTCTCGCAGGCCCTGCCGGGCTACAGCCCCGCCGATGTCCAGAACATCGATCGCAAGGCCCTGTCGCTCTATGTCGGCGCCGGCTTGAACCTGACCCCGCAATGGACCGTCGATCTGGCGGCCCGCTACGAGGACTTCTCCGACTTCGGTTCCAAGTCGACCTGGCGCGCGTCCAGCCGCTACGAGATCAGCCCACGCCTGGCCGTTCGCGGCACGGTCAGCACCGGTTTCCACGCGCCGGCCCTGGCGTCGCTGTCCTACCGCTCGACCGGCAACTCCAACACCAGCACCAACTACGTGCTGTCGGTGCTGTCGCCCGAAGCCCAGGCCCTGGGCGCCTCGCCGCTGCAGCCGGAGACCTCGGTCAATCTCAGCTTCGGCGTCGTGGCCGAGCCGTTCTGGGGCATCAAGGTGGCCGTCGACGCCTATCGCATCGACGTCGAGAACCGCATCACCCAGATCGCCAACTTCAACGTCGCCGCCCGTCCGCTGGGGCCGGCGGCCGGCAGCCCATCGCTGTCGGAGCAACTGACCAACGGCCGCATCCTGCGCGGCGACGGCATCAGCTATCTGGTGAACTCGTCGGACATCCGCACCGACGGCATCGAGATCACCGCCGACAAGGTCTTCCGCCTGGAGCGCGATACGTTCACGCTGGGCTATGCGGCCAACTTCAACAAGATCTCGCTGCGCAAGATCTATGACGCCCCGCCGGTGCTGGCCTCGTACGGGATCACGCTGCTGGACACCAGCGCGGCCATCAACCTGAAAAACTCGGTGCCCAAGTCCAAGCACATCCTGTCGGCGGGCTGGAAGCGTGGGCCGTTCGACGTCAATGTCCGCCAGAGCCACTGGGGCAAGCTGCGTCGCTCGGGCACGGTCAACGTGCCGCCGACCACCGGCCCGTGGGCGGGGATCACCCAGTACGACTATGACATCGGCGGGCTTTGGACGACCGACCTCAACGTCTCGGTCGATGTGCGTGAGAACGTCCGGCTGACGGTCGCGGGCAGCAACATCTTCGGGGCCAAGCCGACGAAGACGCCCGACCCGCTGCTGCCGGCCCAGGCGCTGTATTCCTACCAGAACAATGGTGCGATCGGTCCCGAGGGCGCGTTCTGGTCGGCGACGGTGCGCTATCAGTACTGAGGTTTGACGCCTGGGGCGCCGGCGATCGAGGTCGCCGGCGTTCGAGGACTCAGCCCAGCTGGACGATCCCGGCCGGCTCGGCGTCGCTCATCGGCAGGTCGCAGGCGTCCTTGTTGGCGACGCGGCCGCTGGGGGGACGGGCGCCGCGTTCGCGGGCCGACATCAGCGGCCAGCCGCCGGGCTTGGGGGTCTCCAGCGGGGGGAAGCGCGCCTTGTTGGCCATCTTCTCGCTGCCCGGGACCCAGTAGCCCAGATAGACGTAGGGCAAGGCGCCTTCCTGGGCCTGGACGATGTGGTCCAGGATGATGAACGAGCCCAGGCTGCGCTTGACCAGATCCGGATCATAGAAGCTGTAGACCAGTGACAGGCCGTCGGCGAGGACGTCGACCAGCACGCAGGCGATCAGGTCGCCGGGGCCGCGGTCCTGCGACTTGGTGCGATATTCCAGCAGATGGGTGCGGACCGCGGTGTCCTCGACCATGGCCACGTAGTCGGGCCAGGTCATCTCGGCCATGCCGCCGTTGGCGTGGCGGGCCAGCAGGTAGCGGCGCAGCAGTTCGAACTGCTCCAGCGTCGCCTCGGCCTCGACCAGATGGCGCTCCAGGTCGGTGTTGCGGTTCAGGACCTTGCGCTCGGAGCGCGACAGCACGTACTCGCCGGCCGGCGCGCGGGCCGACTGGCAGGCGCGGCAGGTCTCGCAGGCCGGGCGATAGGCGATGTTCTGGGAGCGACGGAAGCCGACCTGGGTCAGGCCGTCATTGACGCTGGGGCCGTCGGACAACGGCAGGTGGGCGAACACCTTCCGCTCCTCGCGCCCAGGCAGATAGGGGCAAGGCGTGGGCGCCGTCAGAAAGAACCGAAGCTGTCGCGTCGGAAAATGCTGCGTCACGGAACCCCTAACCCCTCTCGTCGATCTTGTTCAGCCCTGAACGGGATTAGGGGGCATTGCGTTCAGTTGCGCAAGCGTCGCAGACGCGTTGCGCGGCGAACGGTCACAGTCGGCTACAGCCCGTCCGGCAGAACCGGCTTCTCGCGCAGCAGGATGATCGAAATCCGTCGATTGCCGGCCAGGGTCGGGTCGTCGGCGTACAGCGGCTCGGAATTGGCCTTGCCCGACACCTGGTAGATCCGGTCGTCGTTGACGCCGGCGGCGGTCAGGATCTGGCGCGAGCTGTCCGCGCGGGCCGCCGACAGCGACCAGTCGGCGTCCTGCTTGCGGCCATAAGCGTTGGCGCTGGTGTGGCCTGAAATGGTCACGCGGTTGGGCAGCTGGTTGATGATCTTGGCCACGGCGCGCAGCAGGATGCGGGCGCGGTCGTTCGGAGACTTCGAGTTCTCCTGGAACATCGAGCGACCCTCCTGGTCGACCAGCTGGATGCGCAGGCCTTCCGGGGTCTGGTCGATCATGATCTGCTTCGACAGTTCAGCCAGTTCCGGCATGTCCTGCAGCGACTGACGCAGTGACTGGGCGGCCGAGGCGAAGGCGTCCTGTTCCTTCTTGGCCAGGGCGTCGCGCAAGGCTTCCTCGCTGGCGGCGTCCAGGTTGGCCGCATCGCTGGACTGGCCGTCCTTGCTGACGCTGTCGGGCGCCTCGGGGGCCATCTGCTGGATCACCGACATCTTGCCGTCGGCCTTGGCGCCGTCGTCGCCCAGCGAGGTGCCGCCCAGGATGCCGCCCGAGCCGCTGGTGGTGGACGAGATCGAGGCCGGCGCGAAATAGTCGGCGATGCCCTGCTTCTGCTCGGGGCTGGTCGTGTTCAGCAGCCACATCAACAGGAAGAAGGCCATCATGGCCGTCACGAAGTCGGCATAGGCGACCTTCCAGGCGCCGCCATGGTGCCCGTGGCCGCCGCCCTTCTTGATCTTCTTGATGATGATCGGCTGTTCGGTATTGACCGCCATCGTGCTTAAGCCTGGTTAACCTTGAAGTCGGAACCTGCCTGAAGGTCGTTAAGATGGGGTTGCCGCCGACGGCTTCGGGCGCTTAATCCGGGCGCTTGAGTGCGAGGAGCAGCGGCATGAAGACGGCGTTTATCGGCCTGGGCGTGATGGGCTTTCCGATGGCGGGCCACCTGAAGGCCGCCGGCCACGCGGTCGCCGTCTACAATCGCACCGCCGAGAAGGCCCGCCGCTGGGCGGAAAAGCACGGCGGCCAGGCCTTCGAGACCATCGCCGACGCGGTGGCGGGCGCAGAGATCGTGCTGCTGTGCGTGGGCAATGACCACGATGTCCGCGACGTCGTGGCGCAGGCGCTGCCGGCCCTGGCGCCGGGCGCGGTCATCGTCGATCACACCACGACATCGGCCACCGTGGCCCGCGAGATGGCGGCGCTGCTGGCCAAGGACGGCCGCGCCTTCGTCGATGCCCCGGTGTCGGGCGGCCAGGCGGGAGCCGAGAACGGCCAGTTGACGATCATGGTCGGGGCCGAGCAGGCCGCCTATGAGCGCGTGTTGCCGGTGATCGAGGTCTACGCCAAGGCCGTGCGCCGGATGGGCGAGCCCGGCGCGGGCCAGCTGACCAAGATGTGCAACCAGATCGCCATCGCGGGCGTGGTCCAGGGCGTGGCCGAGGCGCTGCACTTCGCCAAACAGGCCGGCCTGCCGACCGACGACGTCCTGGCCGCCATCTCCAAGGGCGCGGCCCAGTCGTGGCAGATGGAAAACCGCTGGGCGACGATGGCGCAGGGTAAGTTCGATTTCGGCTTCGCCGTCGACTGGATGCGCAAGGATCTGGGCATCGCGCTCGACGAAGCGCGTGCGAACGGCGCGAAGCTGCCGGCCACGGCGCTGGTGGACCAGTTCTATGCCGAGGTGCAGGCCATGGGCGGCAACCGGTGGGACACCTCCAGCCTGATGGCGCGGCTAGAGAAGTAGGTCGGCCAACTCACCCGCGTCCCAGCTCGGATCGCGCGGCGCCACGACGATCGGCGCCGTTCGCTCGAACGCGCGCAGCATCGCCACCGTCTGATCCAGGTCCGGCGCGTCCAGGCTCTCGCTGACCACCACTGCCGCCACGGTCAGTCCCCGAGCCCGCAGGACCTCCAGCGCGGTCAGCAGATGACTGGCCGTGCCCAGGTAGCTGCCGGCGACCAGCAGCACCGGCAGGTTCAACGCTGCCATAAGATCCAGGTTGGTGGCGTTGTCGGTCATCGGCGACATGACCCCGCCGGCGCCTTCGACCAGCGCCAGGTCGGCGTGGCAAGCGGTCAGCCAGGTTCGGCAGTCTTCCACGAGGTCGGTCATGGCCAGAGTTTCCCCCTCCAGCCGCGCGGCAAGGTTCGGAGCCAGGGGCGCGCGGTAGCGCCTTGGCGAAACCTCGGCCCAGGCCTCAGGGCGACCCATCGCGGCGGCCAGGCGGGCGGGGTCGCTGACCTCGGGCTCCGCCGGATCGAAACCGCTGACCACCGGCTTGAAGGCGTCGACGCTCAAGGCCCGCGCCTGGGCGGCGCGGAGCAGGGCGCAGGCGATGTGGGTCTTGCCCAGGTCGGTGCCGGTGCCGGCGACGAAGAGGCGCTTCATCGCAGAGCCCCGATCGCATCGGCCAGCCGGATCACGTCGGCGTCGGCATGGGCGGCGTTGAAGGCCACGCGCAGGCGGGCCGTGCCTTCGGGCACCGTCGGCGGGCGGATGGCCACGACCAGGAAGCCTTGGGCTTCCAGCGCGGCCGAGGCGGCGAGGGCGGCGTCGGCTTCGCCCATGATCACCGGCACGATCGGGCTCTGCGCGTCCGGCAGGCCCAGGCGCTGGGTGAACAGCCGCGCCTTGGCCAAGGGCTGGGCGGTGAAGGCGGGATCGGTCTCGATCAGGTCCAGCGCCGCCAAGGCGGCGGCGGCCGAGGCCGGCGGCAGGCCGGTGGCGTAGAGCAGGGTGCGCGCGGGGGGCTTCAAAAGGTCGAGGACCGCCTGCGAGCCGCACAGATAGCCGCCGTACGGGACCAGCGCCTTGGAAAGGGTGCCCATCTGCAGCGGGATATGGGCGTCGGGGAACAGGGCGGCCGAGCCGCGGCCTTCCGCCAGCACCCCGACGCCGTGGGCGTCGTCGCTGAGCAGCCAGGCGTCGTGTTGCTCGCACAGCGCGGCGAGGCGGTCGAGCGGGGCGATGTCGCCGTCCATCGAGAAGACGCCATCCGTGGCGACCAGGGCGCGGCGGGCTTGCGGGCGCTCAGTTTCCAGCAAACGCTGGAGGTCCTCGACGTCGTTGTGCGCGAACCTGACGATCTTGGCGCCTGACAGCTGCGCGCCCGCCCAGATGCAGGCATGGGCCCAGGCGTCGACGAACACTGCGTCACCCGGCCCGACCAGGGTGGGGATGACGCCGGTATTGGCCAGGTAGCCGGAGCCGAATACGCAGGCGGCCTCGGTTCCCTTCAGGCGCGCCAGGCGCTTTTCCAGGTCGTTCAGCAGCGGGTGGTCGCCGGTGACCAGGCGCGAGGCGGCCGCGCCGGCGCCGTAGTTCAGCGCCGCTTCGGCGGCGGCGGCGCGGACCAGATGATGCTGCGACAAGCCCAGATAGTCGTTGCACGAGAACGAGATCAGCCGCTTGCCGTCGCGCTCCACGACCGCGCCGTCGTGGCGACGAGTGGGTTTGAGGCGTCGCCGCAGGCTCTTGGCGTCGAGGGCCGCCAGCTTGTCGCCCGCGAAGGCGTCGAGGCTCTGCATGTCGTTTCCCTTTGCGGCAGCTGGGCGGTGGGCATAGGCAAGGCGCCCTGAGTCCGCAAACGGAAAGCGTATCCATGTCCGATCCCGCCTGGCTGACCGAAGGGGCTCCGCATGTCTGGCGTCCGTACTGCCAGATGAAGACCGCGCGGCCGCCGCTGCCGGTGGCGGCGACCAAGGGTTCGCGGCTGGTGCTGAACGACGGGCGCGAGCTGGTCGACGGCCTGGCCTCGTGGTGGACGGCCTGCCATGGCTACAGCCATCCGCACATCGCCGACGCCTTACGGGCCCAGATCGACCGCATGCCGCACGTGATGTTCGGCGGTCTGGCGCACGAACCGGCCTATCGCCTGGCGGCGCGGCTGGCCAAGCTGCTGCCGGGCGCGCTGAACCACGTGTTCTTCGCCGAGAGCGGTTCGGTCTCGGTCGAGATCGCCATGAAGATGGCGCTGCAGTTCCAGATCAATCGCGGCGTGAAGGGGCGGACCAAGTTCCTGGCCTTCCGGGGCGGCTATCACGGCGACACCCTGGCCACGATGACCATCTGCGACCCGGAGGAGGGCATGCACAGCCTGTTCGCCGGCGTCATGCCCGCCCAGGTGATCGCCGACCTGCCGCGCGACGCGGCGGGCGAGGCGGCGCTGGACGCGCTGCTGGTCGAGCGCGGCCACGAGGTGGCGGCCATCCTGGTCGAGCCGCTCGTCCAGGGCGCGGGCGGCATGCTGCTGCATCCGCCCGAAGTCTTGAGGACTCTGCGCCGCCTGGCCGACAAGCACGGCGTGCTGCTGGTGTTCGACGAGATCTTCACCGGCTTTGGCCGCACCGGGACCCTGTTCGCCATGCAGGCGGCGGGCATCGAGCCTGACATCGTCACCCTGTCCAAGGCCCTGACGGGCGGCACCCTGCCGCTGTCGGCGGCGGTGGCCTCCACGAAGGTGTTCGAGGCTTTCTGGTCCGACGATGCGGGCGCGGCCCTGATGCATGGCCCGACCTACATGGCCAATCCGCTGGCCTGCGCGGCGGCCAACGCCTCGCTGGATCTGTTCGAGGACGGGCGCTGGGCGGCGGACGTGGCGCGAGTCTCGGCGGCGCTGGCGCGAGGGCTGGAGCCTTGCCGGGCGGGCAGGGGCGTCATCGACGTTCGCACCCTGGGCGCGATCGGCGTCGTCGAGTTCGAGGCGCCCGTGGCGGTGAGCGATCTCTGCGCGCGCTTCGCCGAACTGGGCGCCTGGATCCGGCCGATGGGCAAGGTGGTCTATCTGACCCCGGCCTTCACGACGCCGGATGCGGATCTGGAGCTGCTGACATCGGCCGTGCGCAAGGTGGTCGGCGTCGATTGACCTGCGGGGCTTGGTCTGGTCCAAGCCCAGCATGTCCGCCAAGTCGTCTCCGCTTTCGGGTCTGGAATACCTCGCCATCGTGGGGATCATCCTGACCTGGGGGATCAACAACGCGGCGGCCAAGGTGGCGACCGAGCACCTGCCGCCGATGCTGATGGGCGGTCTGCGGTTCCTGACGGCGCTGGCCTTTCTGTTCCCGTTCATCAAGCCGCCGTTCCCGGAGTGGCGAAAGCTGCTGGTCATCATGCTGCTGACCGGGCCGATCCATTTCGGTGTGATCTATCTGGCCTTCAGCATGGCCGACGCGCTGAGCCCGCTGGTTGTGGCCAGCCAGCTGTGGATCCCGTTCACGGCCCTGTTCGCCTGGCGGATGCTGGGCGAGACCATGCGTGTCCCCGCCGCGTTGGGTCTGGTGATCGCCTTCTTGGGCGTGGCCTGGATGAGCCTGGACCCGCACGCCATCGGCGACCTGCCGGCCATCGCGCTGATCGTCTTCGCCGGGGCCTGCTGGGCCGTCGCCACGGTGCTGGTGCGCAAGACGCCGGGCATCAAGCCGCTGAAGATGCAGGGCATGACGGCCCTGATCGCCGCGCCGGTGCTGCTGCTGATGTCGCTGATCTTCGAGACCGACCAGGTCGCCAAGGTCCAGGCCGCGCCGCCGATCGCCTGGGCGGCGGTGCTGTTCGCGGGCCTGGTCTCCACCGTCGGAGCCAGCGCGCTGCTGTTCTGGCTGGTCCAGCGCCGCGAGCCGGGCCGGGTGACGCCGTATTTCCTGCTCACCCCGCTGGTGTCGTGCTCGATCGGCGTGGCGTTCCTGGGCGACAAGCTGTCGGCCCAGTTGCTGATCGGCGGCGCAGCGACCATGGTCGGGGTGGCGCTGGTGGCGCTGACCGAGAAGCGCGGCAAGCCCGAAGAGCAACTGGCCGAGACGGCCTAGGCCTTGGGGCATTCCTTGGCCGGCGAGCGGCGCAGCAGTGCCGGCGTCACGGCGACCTCGCTCTGGCCGCCGTCGTCGGCATAGACGCCCGTCAGCAGCTTGCCGCTCACGCCCAGCGTCTGGCCGGCCTGCGGGCGGATCAGGAAGAGGTCGTTCAGGTCGCCCAGATGCTCGACGCTGACGAAGCCGGCGCCGACCGTGGCGTAGCCCTTGATCCCGCCGTCCGTGCGCTCGATCACCCAACCAGGCGGTTTGCGGCAGATGGAAACCACCTCCGCGCCGGTCAGCTTGAGATCGAAGGACTGCAGGTTCTGGTTCGCGTTGGCCGGCGTCCAGGCCAGCGTGACCAGCTCCGTCGGCGGCGGTGCGGCCGCGACGGGCGGCTTGGCGTCCTTGCCGGCGTCTTGCTCCGGCTTGGAGTCGTGGCAGGCGGCCGCCGCGGCCAGCAGGAGAGCAAGAAGCGACAGCCGCCAGATACGCATGACTACTTGATCACGCCGCAGGCGGCGCGGGCGCCGGCGCCGCCGATCGGCTGGCTCTTGTGGTCGTCGGGGCTGGCGTGGACGACGATCGAGCTGCCGTCGGCGTCCAGCAGGGCCGGGCGGCCGCCGGCGCCCTTCAGCGACACCAGGGTGGAATAGACTTCAGCCGTCGCCGCGCCGTCGGCGTGGGCGAAGACGTTCGGCAGGTCGCCGTTGTCGTTGGCGTCGGGGTTCAGCAGGCCGTGGACGACCTGGGCGGTGGTGTGGACGTGAGCGCCGGCCGACTTGAAGTCCGGCGTGCCGCAGTCGCCCTTCTCGTGGAAGTGCACCGCGTGCCAGCCCGGCGTCAGGCCCTTCAGCTCAAGCTTCAGCAAAACGCCGTGCGGCGCTTCGGTCAGCGTGATCACGCCGGCGTCCTTGCCATCGCCGAGCTTGACCGGGGCGGTCGCGGTCGTCTGGGCCAGGACGGGCGTGGCAGCGAGGACGGCGGCGAGGGCGAGCGCGGTCGCGGCGGGGAGGCTACGCATGCGGAGTTCCTTCTGGGTCAAGCGAACGATGGGGACGAAACGCCCGGGAAGGTGGCGCCATCTCCTTCGAAATGCTAACGGTTTTCAACGGTTCCGTGTCCGATTCTGACGGCGAAAAATCCCCTTGAGCGACGATCAAAACACCATCCCTCCTGAAGCTCCGGGCGGGGATGTCGCACCGATCAATATCGAGGACGAACTGCGTCGTTCGTATCTCGATTACGCCATGAGCGTCATCGTCAGCCGCGCCCTGCCGGACGCGCGCGACGGCCTCAAGCCGGTTCACCGCCGGGTGCTGTTCTCCATGCACGAGCAGGGCCAGACGCCCGAGCGGCCTTACGTCAAGTCGGCCCGCGTGGTCGGTGACGTGATGGGTAAGTATCACCCGCACGGCGACGCCTCGATCTACTTCACCCTGGTCCGCATGACCCAGTCGTTCTCGATGGGCCTGGTGCTGATCGACGGCCAAGGCAACTTCGGCTCGGTCGACGGCGATATGCCGGCCGCCATGCGTTACACGGAATGCCGCATGGCCCCGCCGGCCATGTCGTTGCTGGCCGACCTGGACAAGGACACGGTCGATTTCGCCGACAACTACGACGGCAAGGAGCAGGAACCGACCGTCCTGCCGGCGCGGATTCCCAACCTGCTGGTCAATGGCGCAGGCGGCATCGCCGTCGGCATGGCCACCAACATTCCGCCCCATAACCTGGGCGAGATCATCGACGCCTGCCTGCTGCTGATCGACGATCCGGACGTCACCACCGACCAGTTGCTGGACCTGGTGCCGGGTCCCGACTTCCCGACCGGTGGCGAAATCATCGGCCGTGCGGGTCCGCGCCAGGCGCTGCTGACGGGCCGCGGCTCGGTCATCATGCGCGGCGTCGCCACCGTCGACGAGATCCGCGCCGGCCGCGAAGCGATCATCATCACCGAGATCCCGTATCAGGTGAACAAGGCCAACCTGGTCGAGTACATCGCCGAGCTGGTCCGCGATAAGAAGATCGAGGGCATCGCCGACATCCGCGACGAGTCCAACCGCGACGGCATGCGCATCGTGGTCGAGCTGAAGCGCGACGCCTCGGGCGAGGTGATCCTGAACCAGCTGTACCGCTTCACGGCGCTGCAGAGCTCGTTCGGCGTCAACATGCTGGCCCTGAATCGCGGCCGTCCCGAGCAGATGGGCCTGCACAAGCTGCTGCAGCTGTTCGTCGAGTTCCGCGAGGAAGTCGTCGTCCGGCGGACCAAGTTCGAACTGGGCAAGGCCCGCGATCGTGGCCACGTGCTGGTCGGCTTGACCATCGCCGTCGCCAATATCGACGAGTTCATCCACATCATCCGCTCGTCCAAGGATCCGACCGAGGCCCGCGAGCGCCTGGTGGCCAAGGCCTGGCCGGCCGGCGACATGCTGCCGCTGGTCGAGCTGATCGCCGACCCGCGCACCGTGCAGGAAGACGGCGGCCTGATCCGCCTGACCGACGAGCAGGCCCGCGCCATCCTGGCCCTGACCCTGTCGCGTCTGACCGGCCTGGGCCGTGACGAGATCGGCAACGAGGCGACGGCCCTGGCCGACGCCATCCGCGGCTATCTGGAGCTGCTGTCCGACCGCGCCAACATCATGGCCGTGGTCCGCCAGGAACTGGTCGAGGTGCGCGAAAGGTTCGCCATTCCGCGCCGCTGCCATATCGTCGACGGCGACGCCGACATGGAAGACGAGGACCTGATCGTCCGCGAGGACATGGTCATCACCGTCACCATGGGCGGTTACGTCAAGCGCACGCCGCTGGCCAACTATCGCACCCAGCACCGGGGCGGCAAAGGCAAGTCGGGCATGGCGACCAAGACCGAGGACGCGGTTACCCGCGTGTTCTCGGCCTCGACCCACGCGCCGCTGCTGTTCTTCACCTCGGGTGGCAAGGTCTACAAGCTGAAGGTCTGGCGCCTGCCGCAGGGCGTCGCCAATTCGCGCGGCAAGGCGTTCGTCAACCTGCTGCCGATCGAGCCGGGCGAGACCATCACCTCGATCCTGGCCCTGCCGGAGGACGAGGCGACCTGGGGCGCGCTGGACGTGATGTTCGCCACCCGCTCGGGCAGCGTTCGCCGCAACAAGCTTAGCGACTTCGTGGACGTTCGCCGCAACGGCAAGATCGCCATGAAGCTGGATGACGGCGACGGCATCGTCGGCGTCTCGGTCTGCAACGCCGACCAGGACGTGCTGCTGACCACGGCCGCCGGCCGCTGCATCCGCTTCTCGGTCGACGAGGTGCGCGTGTTCGCCAGCCGTGATTCGACCGGCGTGCGCGGCGTGAAGCTGGCGGGCGAGGACAAGGTCATCTCGATGGCCGTGCTGCGCAGCGTCGACGCCACCCCGGCCGAACGCGCTGCCTATCTCAAGCACCAGCGCGCCATGCTGCGCGCTGCGGGCGAGGAGGGCGACGACGCTCCGATCGTGGCGGAAGAGGGCGAAGAGGACGGCGACGAAACCACCCTGACGCCGGAACGCATCGCCGAACTGGGCGCGGCCGAGGAAATCCTGCTGACCGTGTCGTCGGAAGGCTTTGGCAAGCGCACCAGCGCCTATGACTTCCGCCGCACCGGCCGTGGCGGCCAGGGCCTGGCCGCGCAGGATCTCAGCAAGCGCGGCGGCCGTCTGGTGGGCTCGTTCCCGATCGACGAAACCGACCAGATCCTGCTGGTCACGGACGCGGGTCAACTCATCCGGGTGCCGGTCTCGCAAATTCGTGTTGCAGCGCGGAATACTCAGGGCGTAACCATCTTCCGCACCGCGCAGGACGAGCACGTCGTCAGCGTCGAGCGTCTCGCCGATTCCGGCGGCGACGATAACCAGGGCGAAGACAGCGGGGCGGACGAGACCCCGTAGCGCCGAGAAGCAGGGGGTTGCATGCGGGTTGGGCTGTATCCTGGGACCTTCGATCCGGTCACCAACGGTCACCTCGACATCATCGGTCGGGCCGTCAAGCTGGTCGACAAGCTGGTGATCGGTGTGGCGGTGAACAGCGGCAAGGGCCCGCTGTTCTCGCTGGAAGAACGGGTCGCCATCCTCGAGCAGGAGACGGCGCACCTGACCAAGATCGCCCAGATCGAGGTCCGGCCGTTCGAGAGCCTGCTGATGCACTTCGCCCGCGAGGTGAACGCCCAGATGATCGTGCGCGGCCTGCGGGCCGTGGCCGACTTCGAATACGAATTCCAGATGACGGCGATGAACCAGCAGCTGGACCGCGAGATCGAGACCGTCTTCCTGATGGCTGACCCGCGCCACCAGGCGATCGCCTCGCGCCTGGTCAAGGAGATCGCCGCGCTGGGCGGCGACATCGGCAAGTTCGTCCCGGCCGGGGTGGCCCAGCAGCTGCTGGCCAAGGTGGGCAAGGCCTAGGGCCAGCCGCCCGTCAAAGGTTCACAATTGCGTCGTATTGGCTGCGCTTCGGTTATCGGGAGTGCGCAGATGAAGACCCTTGGGCGTTTGGGAGCCAGCCTGGCCATGAGCCTGGCGCTGGCGGCGACGGCGACCGCCGCGCTGGCCGAGGTCTTCACCGTGGCCGTCGTTTCCGACACCCAGAACTATTCGGACATCACCCTGCCACAGCCGCGCGGGGCGCAGACCTTCGAACAGCAGATGCGCTACCTGGCCGAGACGCGCCAGGAGAAGAACCTGGCCTTCGTCACCTTCGTCGGCGACCTCGTGCAGCACGGCGACGGCCAGTTCCGCCGCGCCCGTCCGGGCGTTCCGGGCCAGTTCGACACCTTCGATACGCGCGAGGAGTGGGACATCGCCCACCGCGCGGTCTCGATCCTGAGCGCGACCGGCGTGCCGTTCGGCATGGTTCCGGGCAACCACGACTACGACAATTACAGCTATTGGCCGGAAGCGGGTCTGGGCGCGTCCAAGCCGCTGGCCGGCAGCCGCGCCTGGAGCTTCTATTTCGGTCCGCAGTCGCGTCACTTTGCCGGCAAGGCCTGGTACGGCGGCGCCTCGACCAACGGCATGAATAGCTTCCAGACCTTCACCGGCGGCGGCAAGCGCTTCCTGCACCTGTCGCTGGAGATGGAGCCGCCGCAATCGGCGCTGGACTGGGCCCAGGGCGTGATCGACGCGCATCCGGGCCTGCCGGTCATCGTCACGACCCACGAATGGCTGGAGCCGCGCAAGACCGCGCGCTCGAACGGCCAGGCCAGCTATTTCCCCAATAGCGACCACCTCTCGCCCGACCAGGTCTGGGACCGCTTCATCCGCAAGAACGCGATGATCTTCATGGTGCTGTGCGGCCACGCCTACACCCCGGCCGTCGAGGGCAAGTCCGAGGGCGAGAACCTGCGGATCGACCGCAACGACGCTGGCCATCCAGTCTATCAGCTGATCCAGGACTACCAGGGCAACACCAACGGGCCGGACGGCAAGCCGGGTTCTGCCAATGGCGGCGCGGGCTGGATGCGGTTCATGGCGTTCGACACCGAGGCCAAGAAGATCCGCTTCACCACCTATTCGACGCTGCTGAACCGCCATGCGGGCCGCAACGGCGAGTCGACCTTCGGCGGTGCGCCGTCGCTGTCGGAGTTCGAATTGGATTTCCCGCCTCAGCTTCTGAACTGAGCCGCCCCGAAGCGGCCGGAATCGTGCGGTTGAAGAGTCGCCGCACTTGTCGGGGCGGCCCGGTCGTTCTACGCCGGCCCCGACCTATTCTGTTCGGGGTATTCGATGAAGCTCGCCATGACCGCCGCCGTGCTGGCGCTCGCCGCCACTGCGACCTCGTTTGGGGCGGCTTCGGCCCAGACCGCCGAATGGCGCACGCCTGACCCGAACAACGTCATCGTCGTCGAGACGAACAAGGGCAGGATCATCGCTGAGCTGAACCCGGAAGCCGCGCCGAACCACATCGAGCGCGTGCGCGGCCTGGTGAAGGCGGGTTTTTATGATGGCCTGACCTTCTTCCGGGTCATCGATGAGTTCATGGCCCAGACGGGCGACCCGCAGAACACCGGCATGGGCGGTTCGGACCAGCCCAACCTGACGGCCGAGTTCAACTTCCGCCGCGGCGCGGATCTGCCGCTGGGCGCGCCCTTCAAGGTCGGGTCCAACGAGACCGGCTGGATCGGCGCCTTGCCGGTGACCAGCCAGCCGGCGGCCCTGGCGGTGATGACCGCCGATCGCAAGGTCTCCAGCTGGGGCAACTTCTGTCCGGGCGTGCTGGGCATGGCTCGCGCCGGCGATCCCGACAGCGCCAACAGCCAGTTCTTCTTCATGCGCCAGGCCAACGCCTCGCTGGACAAGGTCTATACCGCTTTCGGCCGCGTGCTGTCGGGTCTGGACGTCGTGCGGGCCATCAAGACCGGCGAGCCGGTCCCCGATCCGCAGGACAAGATGGTCAGCGTCAAGCTGCTGGCCGATCTGCCGGCCGACAAGCGTCCGTCGATCCAGGTGATGGACACCCGCTCGGCGGCCTTCCAGGCCCTGGTCACCAAGCGCCAGGCCGAGGTGGGCCCGGGCTTCAACAACTGCGCCGTCGACATTCCTGTTCAGGTGAAGTGACATGATCCTCCGCGCGCTGGCGGCCGGGCTCAGCCTGGCGGCGATTTCGGTTCCGGCGCATGCGGCGGGCCCCGCCAAGCCTTCCGAAGCCGACTGGCGAACGCCGGCGCCGGAAACGGTCATGGTCATCGACACCAACAAGGGCCGGGTGCTGGTCGAGCTGGTCCCCGAGGTCGCGCCCAACCATGCGGCGCGGCTGCAGGACCTGACCCGCGCGCGGATCTATGACGGCCGGACCTTCTTTCGGGTGATCGACCGCTTCATGGCCCAGACGGGCGATCCGACCAATACGGGCGAGGGCGGTTCGGATCGTCCCAACCTCAAGGCTGAGTTCACCTTCCGCCGCGGCGCCGACACCGCTTTCGTGCCGATGGCCGCGCCGGCCGGGCTGGAGGTCGGCTATATCAAGTCGCTACCGGTCGTCAGCCAGGCCTGGAGCTGGGCCGACATGACCACCGACCGCAAGGTGGCCGCCTGGGGGACCTATTGCCCCGGTGTGATCGGCATGGCCCGCGACGAGGACAACAACTCGGCCAACAGCCAGTTCTTCCTGATGCGCCAGCCCTATCCGTCGCTGGACAAGCGCTACACGGCCTTCGGCCGGGTGATCAGCGGTCTGGACGCCGTGCGGGCCATCAAGACCGGCGAGCCCGTGCCCGCGCCCCAGGACCAGATGCAGCAGGTGCGCCTGCTGTCGGACATTCCCGAGAGCCAGCGCCCCAAGATCCGGGTGATCGACCCCAGGGGCGCCTGGTTCGCAGCCGAGACCAAGCGCCTGCGGACGCTGAAGGGCGCGGACTTCTCGGTCTGCGACATCGATTTGCCGGTCGAGGTTCGTTGAACCCATTATCGGTTTATGGTGCGACTTGGTTCACATCGGGGCGTAATCCACGCTAGAAGCGCGGTCACAACACTCGCTCTCCCAAGGGAAGACCATGTCGGCTGACCTCGAAAACACCCTGATCCTGACCCTCGAGACCGGCCCGGTCACGATCACGCTGCGTCCCGACCTGGCGCCGGGCCACGTGGCCCGCATCAAGGAACTGGTGCGCGAGGGCTTCTATGACGGCGTCGTCTTCCACCGCGTGATCCCGGGCTTCATGGCCCAGGGCGGCGATCCGTCGGGCACCGGCCGTGGCGGTTCGGACAAGCCGGACCTGAAGGCCGAGTTTAGCGCCGAGCCGCACGTGCGCGGCGTCTGCTCGATGGCTCGCACCCCGAACCCCGACTCGGCCAACAGCCAGTTCTTCATCGTGTTCGACGACGCCACCTTCCTGGACAAGCAGTACACCGTCTGGGGCCAGGTGACCGAAGGCATGGACAATGTCGACGCCCTGCCGAAGGGCGAGCCGCCGCGCGCTCCGGGCAAGATCGTCAGCGCCAAGATCGCCGCCGACGCGTGACGCCTTCGCTGCGAGCCGCCTATGCGGAGCCTCGACGCCGGTATCATACCCTGGCGCATATCGAGGACTGCCTGGCGCGGCTCGCGGCGGTTTCCGACCTGTCGGACCGAGATCGTGCGGTCCTGACCGCCGCCTTCTGGTGGCATGACGCGGTCTATGATCCGACGCGCGGCGACAACGAGGCGCTCAGCGCCGAACTGGCCGCCAGCGATCTTCCCGAACTCGGCTATGCGCCCGACGATGTCGCCGAGGTCGAACGCCTGATCCTGCTGACCAAGGGCCATCAGGTCCCGGAAGGCGATCCGCTGGGCGCGCTGATGGTGTCGATCGACTTGTCGATTCTGGGCGCCGATCCCGAAATCTACGACGCCTATTCCCGCGCCATCCGTGAGGAATACGGCCACGTGCCCGAGGACGTCTATCGTCCGGCGCGGGCGGCCGTACTGGGCCATTTTCTGTCGGCGCTGGTGCTGTTCCCGGACGCCGACTTCGCCGGGCGCTTCGAAGCGCCGGCCCGCGCCAACCTGCGGCGCGAGATCGCCGAACTTACCGGCGGCGCAGCGTAACCACCATCGGCCGGTGGTCCGAGCCGAGGGCCGGGCCGCGCTCGATCTGCACCGCGTGCCATTCCGAGCCTGCATAGACGTGATCGATCGGCAGGAACGGGGCCGGAGCGGCCGCCACGCGCGAGAACTTGCCGGCCGGCCAGGAGGGCAGGGCGCGGGTCCAGCGGCGCAGGCCCAGGGCCTTGTCCTGACGCTTCAAGGTGAACGACCAGGGCGTGGAGTTGAAGTCGCCGGTCAGGATGGTGCTGGCCTTGCCGAACGGCGCCAGGGTCTCGACCAGCTTGCGCGACTGAGCCTGCTGCGGTCCGGCGGGGATCGGCCAAGTATAGTGCACGCCGGCGACGGTGAACGCGCCCTTGGGATCGGCCAGGGTCGCCCAGGCGCCCGACAGATAGGGCTTGTCCAGCGGCACGCTGCCTCGATCCAACATCTTCTTGCGCGAGAAGATCCAGGTCTCGCAGCGCGCGGCCTTGTCGCAAGAGGCGAACGGATAGTCCTCGCGCAGCGCCTTGATGACCGGCATGGCGTAGCCGCCGGCTTCCTCCAGGATCACGACGTCGGCGTCCTGGGCGCGGATCCAGTCCAGGCTTTTCTCGGGCGTGCGATTGTCGTGCCAGATGTTGAACTGGATGACCTTCAGGTCGCTGGCGGCGACCGTGGCCGGCTTGAAGCGCCAGGCGGCGATCATCTCGGGCAGCATCAGCACGGCGCAGGCGGCCAGGGTCGCCCCGCCCAGGCCGACCATCACCCAGCGCTCGCCGCCGCGCGCGAAGATCGCGCCCAGCACCGTCGCGCCCACGCCCATCAGCAGCCACAGCGGCGCGGCGTGGGTGAAGGCGTCCAGCCGATCGCTCCAGGCGCCGCCGAGACAGGCGAAGGCCAGGCCGCAGCCGACCAGGCCCAGCATCAGGGCGGTGCCGCGCACCAGAAGACTCAGGAGCTGGACGATCAAGCGCATGAGCCGCCCATAACACGGCTCTGTAAAGGATGCGTCGCCCTACTCGCCGGGGTGGTAGAAGAAGCTGATATTGCGGATCCGCTCGGCGCCGATCTGCAGAGATCCCGTGAAGACGCGCTGCGCGCCGCCATTCGGACCCGCCGTCCGCGCGGCCTTGTAGGCGGCCAGATCCGGCGTCAGCTCCAGCACGACCTCGCCCAGCTTGGCGTCATGGGCGTGGAGATACACCCGCTGGCCATCGACCTGGTAGCCGTCGGAAACCAGGGTCAGACTGGTCTGGTAGACGGTCTGCTCCATCTCGTTCTTGGTCGACGGGCTGTCGATATTGGCGAAGATCAGGGTGATGGGCGGAGCCTTCGGGTCGCGCTTGCCCGCTTCCCAGGCCGCGAAATCGGCGGGCTGGCCGACCGAGAGATTCATCAGCCGCCAATGGCCGACCTGAGCCTGGGTCTCCACGAAATAGAAGCCGACCAGATCCACCGCCGGGTCATGCTGGAAGGCCTTCGCGGGAACCGGAGCGGGCGCGGCGACCGTCGTGGCGACGGTGCGCTCCTCGGTCGGCGCGGCCGGCGCAGGCGGCGCTTCCTTCTTGGCCTCGCACGCGACGAGCAGCAACGGTAGCGCGAGCGCCGGAATGAGCAGGCGGTTCATGGCGATCTTCCCCCGAAGAATGATGTTCTGTGAACTGTGCGCCAAACCCGCTCAGGTTGTCCATGGCGCTCGCCTGGCGGCGTATGTCTTGACCTGAACGGTCCATCGTGCGCTTGAAACGCGCCCATGCGCCTTTCCGACTTCGATTTCGACCTCCCCGAGGACCGCATCGCCCTGCGCCCGGCCGAGCCCCGCGACGCCGCGCGCTTCCTGGTGGTCCGCCCTGGCCAGCCCCAAGGCTCCCAATTGGCTGACCATGTCGTGCGCGAGTTGCCCGACTTCTTGCGGGCCGGCGACGCCCTGGTCTTCAACGACACCCGCGTGATCCCGGCTCGGCTGGCCGGCCTGCGTGAGGGCCGCACGACCGGCGGCGCCGATGGCACGCCCGTCGCGGTCGAGGCCACCCTGCATCGCCGCGTCGCCCCCGATCGCTGGAGCGCCTTCATGCGTCCCGGCAAGCGGCTGAAGGTCGGCGACCGGGTGGCCTTCGGGGCTCGCGATGCCAAGGACTTGGTAGATAGGGCCTGCGAGGCCGACCGCCTGGACGCCACGGTCGTCGAAAAGCACGAGGGCGGCGAGGTGCTGCTGGCCTTCGACGTCTCAGGTCCCGACCTCGACATCGGCATCGCCCGCCACGGCGACATGCCGCTGCCGCCCTACATCGCCGCCAAGCGGGGCGAGGACGCGCGTGACCGCGCCGACTACCAGACCGTCTATGCCCGCGAGGACGGCTCGGTGGCCGCGCCGACCGCCGGCCTGCACTTCACGCCGAGCCTGCTGGAGGCCCTGAAGGCCAAGGGTGTCTCGCTGCACTTCGTGACCCTGCACGTGGGGGCGGGGACCTTTCTGCCGGTCAAGACCGACGACGTCTCCGACCACAAGATGCACGCCGAGTTCGGCGAGGTGACCGCTGAGGTCGCCGACGCCCTGACCGCGGGGCGCGCCGGCGGCGGGCGGATCGTCTGCGTCGGCACCACTAGCCTGCGGCTGCTGGAAAGCGCCACGGGCGAGGACCACGTCGTGCGGCCCTTCGCCGACGAGACAGCCATCTTCATCACGCCCGGCTATCGCTTCCGCGCCGCCGACATCCTGATGACCAACTTCCACCTGCCCAAGTCGACCCTGTTCATGCTGGTCAGCGCCTTCGCCGGCCAAGCGACCATGCGGGCGGCCTATGAGCACGCCGTGTCGACCGGCTACCGCTTCTATTCCTACGGCGACGGCAGCCTGCTGTTCAAAGACGAGACTTCCTGATGGCCGCGTTTCCCTTCGAGATCAAAGCCACCGAAGGCAAGGCCCGCACCGGCGTCCTGAAGACCCCGCGCGGCGACATCCGCACGCCGGCCTTCATGCCCGTGGGCACGGCCGCCACGGTCAAGGCGATGACCGTCGACCAGGTCAAGGACACCGGCGCCGACATCATTCTGGGCAACACCTATCACCTGATGCTGCGGCCCTCGGCCGAACGGGTGGCGCGCCTGGGCGGGCTGCACAAGTTCATGCGCTGGGACAAGCCGATCCTGACCGACAGCGGCGGCTTTCAGGTCATGAGCCTGTCGGGGATCAGCAAGCTGACCGAGGAGGCGGTGACCTTCTCCAGCCATATCGACGGCTCCAAGCACGTGCTGACTCCCGAGCGCTCGATCGAGATCCAGGCCGACCTGCTGGGCAGCGACATCGTCATGCAGCTGGACGAATGCGTCGCCTGGCCGGCCGAGGAGGCGAGGGCGCGCAAGGGCATGGAGCTGTCGGCCCGCTGGGCGGTGCGCTCCAAGACCGCTTTCGGCACGCGGGATACCCAAGCGCTGTTCGGCATCCAGCAGGGCTCGACCTTTGAGAACCTGCGCCGCGAGTCGTCGGATCGCCTGCGCGAGATCGGCTTCGATGGCTACGCCATCGGGGGCCTGGCGGTCGGCGAGGGCCATGAGGCGATGTGCGAGGTGCTGGACTATGCGCCCGGCATGCTGCCCGAGGATCGTCCGCGCTACCTGATGGGCGTGGGCAAGCCGATCGACCTGGTGGAGGCCGTGGCGCGCGGCGTCGACATGTTCGACTGCGTACTGCCGACGCGGTCAGGCCGCCACGGCCAGGCCTGGACCTGGGACGGCGCGATCAACATCAAGAACGCCAAGTACGCCGAGGACGAAAGCCCGCTGGATCCCGACAGCGACTGCCCGGCCAGCCGCGACTATTCCAAGGCCTATCTGCGCCACCTGTTCAAGGCCGAGGAGATCCTGGGCCAGGTGCTGCTGTCCTGGCACAACATCGCCTTCTTCCAGGCCCTGACCGCCGCCATGCGCGCGGCGATCGAGGAGGGCCGCTTCGAGCAGTTCCGCCGCGACTTCCGCGCGCGGCATCTGGCGGGCGGCTAGTACGCCGGCCCCTTCGGTACGCGCGGGGCTTCTTCCTTGACGATCGGGAAGCGGGGCCTCAGCGGGCCGTAGCGGTCGCGCGGCGGCGGCATGCCAGGCTCGACGACGACCGGCGCGGGCGGCGGCTTGTGCTGCGGCGTAGCCGGTGGGTTGCAGCCGCGCGCCTCGCCCAGGCCCTTCAGATAGGCGCGTCGCACGGCGCCCGAGGCCACGGCGCTTTGCACCAGGCGATCGTGGCGCTCGGCCCCGGTCAGCTTCCGAACCCAGCCGCGCATCGGAATAAGCCCCTGAGCCGTCGTGGCCACCGCGCCCAGGGCCGCGCCGCCGGCCGCCTTGCGCCCGCGATCGATCAGGTCCTCGTCCTCGGTCGGCGGATTGCTGTCGATGTCATCGCCCAGCGCGACGTCCAGCGGCTGGATCAGGGCCGTCAGCGTCTTGCAGCTGGCTTCGACCGGCCGCTGATACGGATCGTCCATCGCTTCCAGCAACACGCGCGGGATCTTGGTGCGGACCAGATTCACGTCGCGCAGCGGCGCGCTCATGGCCCCGGTGATTCCATCGCGATTGGCTTCCGAGGTCGATTTGATTCGGCCGTCGTCGACCGGTTCGACCGGATAATCCTCGTGCTGAGGAGGCGGCGCGCCCAGCAATGGCGGCGGCTGCTGCTGTTTCGCGAAGGCCGCTGGAGCCAGGATCGCGCCGCAAACGGCCGCCAAAAGCAAGGTACCACGCATATCTCACCCTAACCTGCCCACAGCTTTGCCGTCATCCATCGGAAAAACGGCGAAACCATGCTTGCGACGCGGAAAGCCCCCGACTATGGTCCGCGCCGCTTCCCCCGGTACCCGCCGGATCGAGAGCGGGCCGGTAGCTCAGTGGTAGAGCATTCGACTTTTAATCGAATGGTCGTGGGTTCGAACCCCACCCGGCCTACCATTTTCAAATCTCTGATCTTGCAGAGGTTCTGCGGCGAAGATGCGCCGCCTCCGTCCTATCGTCATGGTCTCCCGTACTTCCACGCCGTGGCCGCGCAATCTCGGTTGCGTACCTAGTTTTTCTGCGGCCTAGGTCGGGGTTTCTTAGTTGCCCCATCGCCAGGCTAGAGATTTAAGCGGCTCAGTTTCAGCGCCCTCGGCGACCGATCGGGTGTCCGTGCGTTTCAACCTTTGCCTTGAGCCCACTGGCGAGCCCGGACCCAGGACGACGATCAGACGATGACCGCCGACACCGCCGCCCGCCGGCCTGCAGCGCCAGCCCCTCGGCGGCCCTTGTTCAGGCGTCGCTCCGCCATTCCGGGTTTCGGCCTGACGATGGGCGTCACGCTGACCCTGCTGTCGCTGATCGTGCTGATCCCGCTTTCGGCCGTGGCCATCAAGGCCGCCGAGCTGTCGCCGTCGGAATTCCTGGCCACGGCCTTCTCCGAGCGCGCTATGGCCGCCTATCGCCTGACCTTCGGGGCGGCGTTCGTCGCGGCCGTGGTCAATGGCGTCTTCGGCGTGCTGACCGCCTGGGTGCTGGTCCGCTACGAGTTTCCCGGCAAGACCCTGGTCAACGCCCTGGTCGACCTGCCCTTCGCCCTGCCGACCGCCGTGGCCGGCATCGCCCTGGCGACCCTCTATGCGCCCACCGGCTGGATCGGCCAGTTCCTGACGCCGCTGGGGATCAAGGCTGCCTACAACCCGGTCGGGGTGGTGATCGCCCTGACCTTCATCGGCCTGCCGTTCGTGGTCCGCACGATCGAGCCCGTGCTGCGCGACGCCGCCGAGGACGTCGAGGAGGCCGCCGCCAGCCTGGGCGCCAATCGCATCGACACCATCCTGAGGGTGATCCTGCCGGCCCTGGCGCCGGCCTGGCTGACCGGCTTCGCCCTGGCCTTCGCGCGGGGCGTCGGCGAGTACGGCTCGGTGATCTTCATCGCCGGCAACATGCCCTACAAGTCCGAGATCGCGCCGCTGCTGATCATCATCCAGCTGGAGCAGTTCGAGTACGCCAAGGCCGCGACGATCGCCCTGGTCATGCTGGCGGTGTCGTTCACGATGCTGCTGGTCATCAACGCCATCCAGGCCTGGTCGCGGAGGTTCGACTGATGGCTGCCGCTTCCCGCCGTCGCGCCACCGACGATCCGTTGTGGGCCAAGGTTCTGGTCATCGGCGTGGTGCTGGTCTTCCTGGCGCTGGTTCTGATCGTGCCGCTGATCGCGGTGTTCGCCGAGGCCCTGCGCCGAGGGCTGGACGCCGCCCTGGTCGCGGTGAGCAATCCCGACGCCCTGGCCGCCGTGAAGCTGACCCTGCTGACCGCCGCCATCGCCGTGCCGTTCAACGCCGTCTTCGGCCTGTGCGCCAGCTGGGCGATCGCCAAGCACGAGTTTCGCGGCAAGCCGCTGCTGATCACCCTGATCGACCTGCCGTTCTCGGTCTCGCCCGTCGTGGCGGGCCTGATCTACGTGCTGGTGTTCGGCATGCAGGGCTGGTTTGGCGAATGGCTCGTCGACAACGACATCAAGATCATCTTCGCCATCCCCGGCATCGTGCTGGCCACCGTGTTCGTGACCTTCCCGTTCGTCGCCCGCGAACTGATCCCGCTGATGCAGGAGCAGGGGACCAGCGAGGAAGAGGCGGCCATCTCGATGGGCGCGTCGGGCCTCTACACCTTCTGGCGGGTGACCGCGCCCAATGTGCGCTGGGGCCTGATGTACGGCGTGCTGCTGTGTAACGCCCGCGCCATGGGCGAGTTTGGCGCGGTGTCGGTGGTCAGCGGTCATATCCGCGGCCTGACCAACACCATGCCGCTGCACGTCGAGATCCTCTACAACGAGTACGACTTCGTCGGCGCCTTCGCCGTCGCGGCCCTGCTGTGCCTGCTGGCCGTGGTGACCCTGGTGCTGAAGACGGCGGTCGAGGCCGCGCAGCCCGGTGCGCGCGGCCGCGGCGGACACTGAACGGACAAGGCCTTCCATGACCATCTCCATCCGCGCCGTCGACAAGAAGTTCGGTCGCTATCCGGCCCTGAATAAGGTCGATCTCGAGATCGCCGACGGCGAGCTGCTGGCGCTGCTGGGGCCGTCGGGCTCGGGCAAGACGACGCTGCTGCGCACGATCGCCGGCCTGGAGTTTCCCGACGCCGGCCAGGTGCTGTTCCACGACCAGGACGTGACCTTCGCCTCGGCCGCCGACCGCCGCGTGGGCTTCGTGTTCCAGCAATATGCGCTGTTCAAGCACATGACCGTGGCCAAGAACATCGCGTTCGGGCTGGACGTGCGCAAGGGCAAGGACAAACCCTCGAAGATCGAGATCGAGAAGCGGGTCGACGAACTGCTGAAGCTGGTCGAGCTGGACGGTCTGGGCAAGCGTTACCCGTCACAGCTGTCGGGCGGCCAGCGCCAGCGCGTGGCCCTGTCGCGGGCTCTCGCCGTGCAACCCAGCGTGCTGCTGCTGGACGAGCCGTTTGGCGCGCTCGACGCCACGGTCCGCAAGTCGCTGCGCAAGGAACTGCGCCGCGTGCATGACGCCACCGGCGTGACCACCATCTTCGTGACCCACGACCAGGAAGAGGCCTTGGAGCTGGCCGACCGCGTGGCCATCCTCAACAAGGGCCAGATCGAGCAGGTCGGCACGCCCGACCAGGTGCATGACCAGCCCGCGACGGCCTTCGTCTGCGGCTTCGTCGGCGAGGCCAACAGTTTCGCAGGGCAGGTCAGCGGCGGCCAGTTCAACGCCGGCGCCTTGCGCCTGCCGGCGGAAGGCGTGCGCGACGGCGCGGCGACGGCCTATGTCCGGCCGCACGACTTCGTGCTGGATCCGAACGGCTTTGAGGTGCGTGTCGAGCGCGCTCACGTGCAGGGGGCTTTGACCAACGTCAATGCGCTCACGCTGGATGGTCAACCGCTGGAGATCAGCGCCGCGCGCGCCGAAGCCGCTCTTTTCCAGGGCACGGTGAAGATCGCCGCCCGAAAGGCGCACGTTTACGGGGCTTAAGGCACTTCCTGTTAAGCACGCTACGGATCAAATGCGTCCTGCGCTAGAATCCGCATCGCGCTGACCGAGGGTTGTTTAGTCGAATGTCCATGATCGAGCCTTCGGGCGCGGAGCGTCGCGTACATCCTCGGATGCCCGCGGCCCGCAAGATCTACATCGTCGACGACCCGCGCTCGTGGAAATGCTCGCTGCTGGACATCGCCGAGCGCGGCGCCCGGCTGTCGACGGCGGGTATCGCCACGCCGCCGGACAAGTTCATCTTCGTCGACGCGGGCGGCCGCCGGGTTCACCTGGCCGAGGTCGTCTGGCGCTCGGGCGCCGAGGCGGGCGTGCAGTTCGTCAAGACAGAGCGCATCGGTCCCCGCGCGGGCGGCGCCGCCGGCGCGCTGGAAATCGCCCGCCGCTTCGCCGCCACCCTGCCGCCCGAGATCCTGCAGTAGGTCTTACTGCTGCTGCTGTTGTTGCTGCTGCTGCTGGTGCAGGTCCTCGCGCAGGGCCGCGTCGGGACGGCGACGGCCGCCGGCGAAGTTCGGGCGGGCCATGCGCAGGAACTCCGGCTCGGCCAGGGCCGCGCGGGCCCGGCGCACCGTCACGCCCACCGCCAGCTGGCTTTCGGCGTCGCCCTTGTAGACGCCGCGTGAAGGCGTGACGTCGGCATAGTCACGGCCGACGGCCACGGCCACGTGGCGCTCGCCCGTCATCATGTTGTTGGTCGGATCAAAGCCCACCCAGCGCAGGCTGGGCAGGAAGACCTCGACCCAGGCGTGGGTGGCGTCGGGATCGGAGCGGTCGCCGGCGTCGCGATCGGTGAACAGATAGCCCGAGACATAGCGCGCCGGCACGCCCCAGCTGCGGCAGATCGCCAGCATGATGTGAGCGAAGTCCTGGCACACGCCGCGGCCGGCGCTGAGCGCCAGGTCGATGGGGCTGTCGGCGTCCGTGACCCCCGGCTGGTACTCGAACGCCTTGTAGATCGTCTCCGACAGCAGGCGCACGGCGGTCAGCGGATCGCGACGCTTGAGGGTCTCGAGGTCGTGCTCGTTGATGAAGGTCTGCAGCGCGTCGGTGGTCTGGACGAAGCCGTGCGGCCGCAGGAAGTCGAAACACTCGCCGCGCACGAACTCGCTGCGCAGGCGGTCCCATTCGCCGGTGTCCAGGTGGGCGGGGCGCTCGACCGGCGCCTCGGTCTCGACGGCCGAGCGGGCGATGATGGTCAGCTTGTCGTGCGGCTGGGGCACGTCGAAGTGATAGACGGCGTTGCCGAAGCTGTCGGCGTAGGAGAACACCTGGGCGGCCGGCTCCAGGTCCAGCTCGAAGCTGACCAGGCGCTGTCGGGCGCTCTTCTGGGGCTGCATCCACAGCTCCATCAGGCTTTCCCGGACCGGGCGCTCGTAGTGGTACTGGGTGACGTGGCGGATTTCGAGCAGCACGATTGAAGTCCTAGGCCGGGAGGCGCGTTTCGAGCGGATAGGCCACGAAGGTCTCGTAGATGGCCTCGTGGATCCGCGCGCATTCATTGACGACGGTGGTCAGCAGCGGGCCGGCGCCCACGGCTTCCAGCTCGTCGACATCGGCATATTGCAGGCGCGCCTTCAGGCGACCGGCCAGGCGTTCGGGACCGCCGCGTTCGCCCAGCGAGACCCGGCGCGCCAGGGCCGTCAGATGCAGCTCGATCTGGCTGGTGGCGAAGCGGATCGAACGCGGGAAGTCCTCGTCGAAGACCAGGAACTCCAGGATGTGGCGCGGTTCGATCTCGGCGGTGTAGGCGCGCAGATAGGGCTCCAGCGCGCAGGCCATCCGCAGCACGCTGACCAGGGCCACATGGTCGTCGACCCGGCCCTTGATCGGCGACTCGGCGAAGCACACCTCCAGGAGGCGCGAGACCAGCTGGGCGCGCTCCATATAGATGCCCAGCATCATAAACCGCCAGTTTTCGCCGTGGCTCATGGTGGTGTCGGCTGCGCCCTTGAACAGGTGCAGATCGGCGATGACGTCGTGCAGGAAGTTGGCCGAACCGTCCGAGAATTCCTTGCCGGCCTTGGCGTCGGTCACCTTCAGGTACAGCAGGTTCAGCCGTTCCCAGGTCTCGGTGGTGATCTGGTCACGGACCTGGCGGGCGTTTTCGCGGGCCCGGGCCAGGGACGAGACGACCGAGTTCGTATCCTGGCGGTCCAGAACGAGGGCCTCGGCGGCCTCGAACGAGCCGATGTCGATCCCGTCGCCCGGCTCGCCCACGGCGGCCATGGCGATCCAGATGGCCTGGGCCCCGGAATCGGTCTGGTCCAGGGTGGCGTTCAGCATCACCGACGACAGGCGCGAGAGATGCTCGGCCCGTTCGATATAGCGGCCCAGCCAGTAGAGGCTGTCTGCAACGCGCGCCAACATCATGGGCGGGCTCCTCCGTGGCCGTCGTAACTGCTGTCGTCGGCCAGCACCCAGGTATCCTTGGAGCCGCCGCCCTGGCTGGAATTGACCACCAGCGAGCCGCGCTTCAGCGCCACGCGGGTCAGGGCGCCGGGCGTGACCACCGTCTTCTCGCCCGACAGGATGAAGGGGCGCAGGTCCACGTGACGCGGCTCGATACGGCCGTCCACCAGGCAGGGCGCGGTCGACAGCTGAATGGTCGGCTGTGCGATATAGTTCTCGGGATCGGCCTTGATCGCCTGGGCGAAGTCGTCGCGTTCCTTCTGGCTGGCGTGCGGCCCCACCAGCATGCCGTAGCCGCCCGAGGCGCCGACGGCCTTGACCACGTACTTGTCCAGATTGTCGAGCACGTGGCTCAGCTGCCGGGCCTCGCGGCACAGGAAGGTCTCGATATTGGGCAGGATGGCGTCCTCGCCCAGATAGTAGCGAATGATGTCGGGGACATAGGCGTAGACGGCCTTGTCGTCGGCGACACCGGTGCCGGGCGCGTTGCAGATCACCACGTTGCCGGCGCGATAGGCGTTGAACAGGCCCGCGGCTCCCAGCGACGAATCGCGACGGAAGGTGAGGGGATCGATGAAGTCGTCGTCGACCCGGCGGTAGATCACGTCCACCCGGCGCAGGCCGGTCGTGGTGCGCATGTGGACCATGTTCTCGTGCACGACGAGATCGCGGCCCTCGACCAGCGGCACGCCCATCAGGCGGGCCAGATAGGCATGCTCGTAATAGGCGCTGTTGTAGACGCCGGGCGTCAGAACCACGACCTGGGGGTCGTTGCGCCAGTCGGCGGCCATGCTCTTCAGCGTCGAGAGCAGAAGGTCGGGATAGCGCTCGACGGGCCGCACGCCCGCGGCGCGATACGTGCCGGGGAAGGTGCGCTTGGCCGCGTCGCGGTTAGCGAGCATGTATGAGACGCCGGACGGGACACGCAGATTGTCCTCCAGCACCGCGAACTCGCCGTTCTGCTGGCGGATCAGGTCGCTGCCGCAGACGTTCGCATAGGCCTTGTGCGGCACATAGAGGTGCTGCATTTCGCGCCTGTACGACGGCGCGCCCAGCACCAGCTCGCGCGGCACCACGCCGTCCATCAGGATCTGCTGGTCGCCATAGATGTCGGCCAGAAACAGGTTCAACGCCTGCAGGCGCTGGATCAGGCCCGCTTCGATCCGCTTCCATTCGTCGGCCGGGATGATCCGAGGGAACAGGTCGGTCGGGATGATCCGCTCGGTGGTGTTCTCGGCGCCGTAGACGGTGAAGGTGATGCCCTGCAGCAGGAACGAGCGTTCCAGGGTGCGTTGGCGGCCAGCCAGTTCCTCGGCGCCCAGGGTCGACATGCGGCCGTGCAGCGGGTCGTAGTGCGGGCGCACGTCGCCTTGCGCCGTGAACATCTCGTCATAGGCGACGCCCGGCAGATAGGCCGCATTCGTCATCGGAAGGGGCAGGGCATCCGCCAGGGTTGGAATGTTTCCCGCCACGCTCTTGTCCACGCCCATATTCCGCCTTGAGACCAATCTTTTGTAGTTAGGCGCGGCTCCGAGCCGGATCGCGCCGTGTCGAACTTAGAGCGTCTCGCAGGCCGCTGGCGACGGATTCGTCCGTCGCTTCACGATTGCGCACGCCTGCTCAGCAATTAGGCGCCGTTCGCCCCGTTTGCTAAGCGCAGCTTGGGAGCGTTCGTTGCATTTCGATGCGTGACACCAGCGCCACCCCGGACTACAGCAAGGGCGGGGGCGCTTCGCGCGGGGAACGAGATTTGGTGCTTGGGCGGACCACCCTAGCCTTGACTGCTGTGATGTGGCTGACCGCCACAATCGCTTGGGCCGACGAGCCGATGGCCCAGATCCAAGGCGTCGAGGACAAGGCCCTGCGCGACGTCATCCAGCGCGCCCTGACCCAGTCCAAGACCTCGCCCCAGAGCCGCGCCGAGGCCCGCCGCCGCGCCCGCCAGGCCGGCGAGGACGTCATCGCGGTGCTACGGTCCGAGGGTTACTACGGCTACACGGTCGAGCCCGACGTGCTGGACGGCGAACCGCCGCGCGCCGTGGTCAAGGTCGTACCGGGGCCTGTTTTCACTCTCGCAGACCCGCGAATCGATTGGCAGGGCGCCCCGCCCGACGAAGGCGTGCGCCAGCGCGCCGCCGTCGCCATGCGACTCGCCGCCGGCGAGCCCGGCCGGTCGGCCGACGTGGTCGGGGCCGAGGGGCGCGTCGTCGCCCAGGTCGCCAAGCTGGGCTATGCCGACGCCGTGGCCGAACCGCGGGAGGTCATTGTCGACCACGCCGACAACACCGTGCGGCCGGCGTTCAAGATCACGTCCGGTGAGCTGGTGCATCTGGACGGCGTCGAAGTCGTCACCAAGGGCCGCACCAAGCCGCCCTGGATCCTGGGCCTGGCGCCCTGGAAGGAAGGCGACGTCTACGATCCCGAGGATGTCGCCGAGCTGGAGCGCCGGCTGCGCGACACCGCCGTATATGATTCGATTTCGGTCTCTCTGGCCGGCCCGGACAAGGCCACGGCCGAAGGCCTGCGTCCCGTCGTCGTCACCCTGTCGGACCGTCGCTCGCGAACCATCGAAGTGGGCGCCGGTTTTTCGACCAGCGAGGGCGCGGGCGTCGATACCCGCTGGATCCGCTACAATCGCTTGAAGCGCGCCGACACCACGACCTATGCGCTGCGCCTGGCCAGGCTGGAGCAGCGGCTCAGCGCGGAGCTGTCGCTGCCCCACTGGCGGCGGCCGCAGCAGACCCTGAAGCTGAACAGCGGCATCTTCCGCCTCGACACCGACGCCTATAGCGAAACCGGCGCGACCGTCGGCGGGGACCTGACCCGGCGGGGGCAGACCACGGCCTTCCGCACCTTCGCCGTGTCCCTGGGTCTGTCCCAGACCAAGGACCAGATCGCCCGCAACGGCGGCCTGGCCGGACGAAAGCTGAACCTGGCCACCTTCGCGGGTCTGGCCGCCTACGCCTGGGACTTCTCGGACAACATCCTGGATCCCAAGCGCGGCTGGCGATTGGAGGCCCGCGGCGAGCCGACCTATGTGGTCGGCGACACGACCGTACCCTATCTGAAACTGACGACGCAGGGCTCGGCCTATCTGCCGTTCGGCCGGCAAGCCAGTACGGTGCTGGCCGGCCGTCTGAAGCTGGGCGCTATCCTGGGCGGCGGTATTTTCGAAGTGCCGGCGGCGCGGCGCTTCTATGCGGGCGGCGGCGGCTCAGTGCGCGGCTACGCCTATCAGGCTATCGGCCCCCGCCTGACCGACAACACGCCCCAGGGCGGCGTCTCGCTGGTCGAGACCTCGTTCGAGGTGCGCCAGCGGATCACCTCCAAGTGGAGCGGCGTGGCCTTCATCGACGCCGGCGCCATCAGCACGCAGGAGACGCCTCAGCGCGAGGACTTCCGAGCCGGCGCGGGCTTTGGCATTCGCTACGATCTCGGCTTCGGGCCCATCCGCGCCGACGTCGCCGTGCCGCTCGGCCGCCGTCGCGGCGACCCGGCCTTCCAGGTCTATCTCAGCATCGGGCAGAGCTTTTGAGCGGCGAGCAGGACAAGCCTGACCTGACGGAGTCGGTCGCCCACGCCGCCGAGGCGACGGGCGAGGCCGCCGTGAAGGTCGCCAAGAAGATCGGCTGGGGCGGCGCGTTGCTGATCGCCGCGGCGATCCTGGCCGGCATCCTGATCGTCATGGCCGGCGGTCTGCGCTTTGCGCCGATCACCCCGCAAGGGCGGATGTTCCTGGAGGCCCGGGCCTCGGGCCTGAAGCTGGGCCGGATCGGCAAGCTGCACATCGAAGGCCTGTCAGGCGATATCTGGAAGGACTTCGCCGTTCGCCGCCTGACCATTTCCGACGAGAAGGGCGTTTGGCTGGAGGCGCACGACGTGCGCGTCGCCTGGCGTCCGACCGAGCTGTTCGGCCGTCGCTTCCACGCCGAGCGCATCGACGCACGCGACGTCATCGTGCTGCGCCGCCCGACCATGGCGCCGAAGGGGCCGAAATCCAGCGCTGCGCCGGTCTCTGTCGATCTGGACGCCGTCGCCCTGCGCCTGGTGACCCGGCCGGCCTTCAGCGGCCGCGATGGCGATTTCGACGTCACCGGCGCCTATGAGATGGCGCGCCAGGGCGGCCAGAAGGGCAAGCTGGCGGTCAAGTCGCGGCTGCATGCGGGCGACCACGTCAATCTCGACTTCGACCTGGGACGCTCCAAGACCCTGCACCTGCTGGCCGACGCGACCGAGGCCAATGGCGGCGCCATCGCCGGCGCCCTGGGCCTGCCCGCTGACCGACCGTTCGACCTGAAGGCCAAGGCCGACGGAACCATGAGCCGCGCGGCGTTCGACGTCATCGCGCGTTCGGGGAACAATACGCCGCTGGAAGCCAAGGGCGCCTGGACCGAGCAGGGCGGCTCGGCCCGTGGCCGGATGGACCTGACGGCCTCGACCCTGACCCGTTACCCCGCCAAGATCTTCGGCCCGCAGGCCGAGTTCACCCTGGACGGCAAGAAGGCGACCAAGGACGGGCTGTCGGCCCTGAATCTCGATATCCGCGCCGAAAACCTGACGCTGCAGGCCAACGGCCTGGCCGACTTGGCCAAGAAGCGCACAGGGCCCGATGGCCTAGCCTTCAACGCCCGCATCGGCCAGCTGAAGCGCATCGTCACCATCCCGCAGATGGGGCAAGGCCTGGCGAGCGGCGTCTTCCGGCTTGAGGATGGCGGCTTCTCGGTCGAAGGCGACGCCGACGTCGCCGACCTGGAACTGATGGGCTATCGCCTCAAGCGCATGAAGGGGCCGGTGACGGTCCGTCTGGTCAAGGGCGAGCTGGACATCACCGCCCAGGCCGCCGGGACGGGTGGCGGCGGTACGGGTCTGCTGGCCGTGCTGGGCAGCAGCCCCAAGGCGACCTTCGAAGGCGCGCGGGTCAAGGGCGGCCAGTTCCTGATCAAGTCGGCCCGTGTCGATGCTCCGAACCTGGTCGTCACCGGCAAGGGCGAGCGCGGCGTGCTGGGCGGCCTGTCGTTCAACGGCGAGATGCGGGTGGCCAGCCTCGGCCCCGTGCGGCCGGGCGCCAAGGGCTCGGTCACCGCCAAGTGGACGGCCAGCAGCTTCGCGGGCCGTCCCTGGAATTTCACCGTCGACAGCCGCGCGGCCAATTTCGCCACCGGCTTTGCCGAGATTGACCGCCTGTTGGGCGCCACGCCGCGCCTGAGCGGCAAGGGGGCGTGGAACAACGGCGTCCTGAGCATTTCCGACGCCAAGCTGGACGGGACCAACGCCAACCTGAAGTCCTCCGGCAAGATGGTCGCCCAGGGGCTGGGCCTGGACTTCAAGCTGGACTGGACCGCCACGGGACCCTTCGCCGCCGGCCCCGTAGAGGTCGCCGGCAAGGCGGCGGGCGACGGCCATGTCGGCGGCACGCTGTCGGCTCCAAAGGCCGAGCTGAACGCCGACTTCGACTCGATCGATCTGCCCAAGCTGCCGCTGACCAAGGCCCATCTGACCCTGACGTTCGCGCGGGGGCCGAACGCCACCGACGGCGTCGCGGCGTTGCAGGCCGACAGCACCTATGGTCCGGCCCGCGGCCGCACCGCATTCCGCTTCTCGCAGGGCGGCATCGAACTGTCCGAGCTGGACGTTGACGCCGGCGGAGCCAAGGCCAAGGGCGCGGTGTCCTTGCGCAACGGCCTGCCGGCGACCGCCGACCTGACCGTCGCCGTCGGTCCCGGCGCCTTTCTGGCTCAGGGGGAGGGCAAGGGGGCGGCCAAGGTGGGCGGCGCGCCTGGCGGTGGTTCGGGCGGGGCGGCCCTCGGCCTGATCGCGGAAGAGGGGGCG
>CAZRPD010000003.1:0-64937 GCA_964601775.1 uncultured Caulobacter sp.
ATGGCCTTGACGTGCGGGGCCACCAGGCGGCCGTGCAGGAAGGCTTCCTGCACCACGGCGGCGGCGGCGCGCATGTCCTCGATGCGGCTGTTGGTGCACGAGCCGATGAACACGCGGTCGATCTTGGCGTCCGAGATCGGCTGGCCGGCGGTCAGGCCCATATAATCGAGCGCCCGGTGGGCGGCCGCGCGCTTATCGGGCGTGGCGAAGCTTTCCGGGTCGGGGACATTGCCTGTGACCGGCACGACGTCCTCGGGGGACGTGCCCCAGGTGACCATCGGGACCAGGGCCGCGCCGTCGATGACGACGGTGCGGTCGAAGACGGCGTCCTCGTCGGTGAAGAAGGTCTTCCAGTGGCTGACGGCCATGTCCCAGGCCGCGCCTTTGGGGGCGGCGGGCTTGCCCATGATGTAGTCGAAGGTCTTGTCGTCCGGGGCCACCAGGCCGGCCTTGGCGCCGCCCTCGATGGTCAGGTTGCAGAGGGTCATGCGCCCCTCCATCGACAGTTCGCGCACGGCCTGGCCGGCGAACTCGATGACATAGCCGGTGCCGCCGGCGGTGCCGATCTCGCCGATCACGGCCAGGGCGATGTCCTTGCCGGTGACGCCTGGACCCAAGCTGCCGTCGACGCGGACCAGCATGTTCCTGGCCTTCTTCTGGCGCAGGGTCTGGGTGGCCAGGACGTGCTCGACTTCCGACGTGCCGATGCCGTGGGCCAGGGCCCCAAAGGCGCCGTGGGTCGAGGTGTGGCTGTCGCCGCAGACGATGGTCATGCCCGGCTGGGTGCGGCCCTGCTCGGGGCCCACCACGTGGACGATACCGTTGCGGATATCGCCCATCGGGAAGAATTCGATGCCGTTGTCGGCGACGTTGCGGGCCAGGGTCTTCAGCTGAAGTCTGGCTTCCTCGTCCGCCACCGCATCGATGCCCAGGGCCTGGCCCTCGGTCGGGATGTTGTGGTCCGCCACGGCGAGCGTGCGGTCGGGACGGCGCACCTTGCGGCCCGCCGCGCGAAGGCCGGCGAAGGCCTGCGGGGTCGTGACCTCATGGATCAGGTGCAGGTCGATATAGAGGATCGCTTCGCCGTCCTGTTCGTTGACGACGTGCGCGTCCCAGATCTTGTCGTAGAGGGTCTTGGCTGAGCGGGTCATAGCGCCCCGCATCTAGGCCTTCGCGAGGGTCGCGTAAAGCGAGGAAGCGCCCAAAATCCTGTGTTCGACCGCCCTGTGGCGCTCGATCCTGCCCCTCGTGGGCGCCCTGAAGCTGGTGTTGCGCATGTTTTTTGCCCCGACGCCGCAACTGACGGACGAGGACCGCGAGCGCGGCCTGCGGCATCTTGTCGTCGAGGCCGGCTTCTCCAACGCCTGCACGGCCGTGACCAGCGGGGTGATCCTCACCGCCTTCGCCCTGCATCTGGGCGCCTCCAACACCACCATCGGGCTGCTGGCCGCGATCACCTTCTGGACCCAGCTGCTGCAGGCGCCCGGCGTGCTGCTGGTCGAGCATCTGCGCACCCGCAAGCGGATCGCCATCCTGGCCAGTCTGGTCAGCCGCTGCGCCCTGGCCGGCATGGCGGTGCTGGCCGTCGCGCCCAGCAAGGGCGGCGCGACCCTGGCGATGCTGGTGGTCTTGCAGGTCTTCTACTGCGGAATCGCCACGTTCGGCGGCTGCGCCTGGAACGCCTGGGTGCGTGATCTCGCGCCCGAGCAGCGTCTGGGCCAGATCTTCGCCCGGCGCACGATCAACGCCACCGTCGTGGCTCTGATCGCCAGCCTGGCCGCGGCCTTCGCCCTGGACCGAGCGCCGGAAGGCTCGACTTGGCGACCGATCGCGTTCGGCGGGCTCTATCTGTTCGGCTTCGTCATGGGTCTGCTCAGCTGTCGGGAACTGGCCCTGACGCCCGAGCCGCGCATGCCGGCCCCGGCCGAGCGGGTGAAGCTCTTGCCGCTGCTGAAGGCTCCGCTGAAGGACCTGAATTTCCGGCGGCTGATCATGTTCCTGGCCAGCTGGCAGTTCGCGGTGAACCTGGCGACGCCGTTCTTCACGGTGTTCTTCGTCAAGCAGCTGGGCCTGGACATCACCTTCGTCGTCATCCTGGGCGTGGTCAGCCAGGCGACCAACGTCCTGGCCTTGCGAAGCTGGGGCCTGCTGTCGGACCGCTTCGCCAACAAGTCGGTGCTGGCCGTGGCCGCGCCGCTGTTCATCCTGTGCATCGCCGCCATGGTCGGCGCTTCGCAGATCCAGGAGAAGGCCTGGGTCATGGCCTATCTGGTCGGGCTGCACGCCTTGATGGGCCTGGCGACGGCGGGCGTGACCCTGTCGAGAGCCAATACCCCCGTGAAGCTGCCGCCGGGCGGCCCGGCCCCCGCCCCCATCGCCCCGAACCCGCTGAGCAGCTCGCCGGCGCCGGGCCTGGCGCCGGTGCTGGGCGGGGTGTTCGCCGACTTCTTCGCCGCGCGCCGGCTGGAGATTCTGCTCCGCTGGACCAGTCCCGGCGACGTGCTGACCCTGATGCCGCTGCGGGTGTCCAACTGGGACTTCTATTTCCTGATCGCCTTCGGGCTGGGCCTCTACGCCCTGCACCGGCTGTCGCTGGTCACCGAAGCCGGCGAGGTCGATAGCAAGGCCATGGTCGGCGAGGTCATCGCCCAGGCCCGGCGCGACGTGCGCAACCTGTCGCCGATCGCGGGACTGAAGCTGCTGACCGATGTCCCCGCCGCCCTGTTGCGCGACGCCCGCGTCCAGCGCCGCCTGGGCCGGGCCCGCGAGAGTCAGGCGGAGCGGGATGCGGAGAAGACGCGGCGCGGCGGCCAGCGGCGCGTGCGGAAAGCGCCTGGAACGACATAGGGCGCGCCTGTTCTGGCGCGCCCTAGCATCGTCTTTGCCTTCGGGGGCCGATGGCTCCGCCCGAAGAGGGCCGTCCGCTAGAAAGAAGACGGTCTGGAAGCCCGGCCTGGGCCGGGGGTGAGGTCACCATCTCATGGAACGGGGGTTTGTCAAGGATGGTGCATTCGCACGCAGGCTGACGGTTAGCCCTGGGTCCTCGTCAGCGGCGACGCGGTCGGGGCTTCCAGCGGGGCGACGGCGGCGTAGCGCGCGATCAGCGGGTCGGCGGCGGCCTGGGCCAGCACCCAGTCGCGGAAGGCGGCGATCTTGCGCACCCGCGCCCGCTCGCCGGGATAGGCCAGCCAGTAGCCGCCAGTGTAGCGGGCCACCACGTCGAACGGCATGATCAGGCGGCCCTCGGCCAGCTCGCGAGCGAAGAAGATCGGCGAGCCCAGGGCCGCGCCCTGACCGGCCAGGGCGCTGGCCACCTCCAGCGCCTGGGCGTCGGAGGCCAGTTGCGGCGCCGGGCGCTGCGGACGGGCGGTGACGCCGGCGGCCTGGAACCACTCGTCCCATTCGCGGGCGATACCGATGCGCGAGACCTCCAGCAGGTCCTCGGGTCTCTCCAGACCCCCGATGCGGGCTAGAAACTCCGGCGAGACCAGCGGCGTCTGGACCGCGGGGATCAGGAAGTGGGCGGTCATGCCGGGCCATTGGCCATGGCCGCCGCGCAAAGCCATGTCGACGCCCTCGCGCGTCAGGTCGATGACCCGGCTGGACGCCTCCAGCCGCACGGCGATGCGCGGGTGAGCGATCTGGAAGCCGCCCAGGCGCGGGGCCAGCCACTGGCCGCCCAGGCTCTGGACCGTGGTGATCGACAGCACGCCCTCGTCGGCTTCGACCAGGTCCGAGACCGCCGCCTGCAACAGGGACACCGCCTCGGTCGCCGCGCGCGACAGGCGCTCGCCGGCGGGGGTCAGGGTCACCTCGCGCGGCAGGCGGTTGAACAGGGGTTGGTCCAGGCGCTGCTCCAAGGCCTTCACCTGCCAGCTGACGGCGGCCTGGGTCACGCCCAGCGCGTCGGCGGCGCGGGTGAAGCTCTTCAGGCGAGCGGCCGCCTCGAACACGCGAATGGCGCTGAGCGGCAAGCGGGAAAGGATGTCAGACATAAATGGAGCTTATGCATAGCCAAGGAGGCCGCGTTTGTCACTCGCCCGACGAACATCGATCTTCCGCGCCATAAGCAGCTGCGGAAGGCGACGATGATGGACGAAGCCCTCAAGACCCATAAGGAAACCGCGTTTGGCTGGGTGTTGGCCCTGCAGCAGCTTTGGGCTGCCCTGCGTGCGCCGGCCAAGCCCGGGCGACGTTATCTGGGGCTGCGATAGCTTTCACGCGCGGAGCCTCGAAGGACGCGCAGCGCTCGCAGCGCCAAAGAAAAAGGCCCCGGCGTTTCCGCCGGGGCCTCGTTCATGTCCGAGTATCGGAGGCTTAGCCTTCCGACGGCGCAGCAGCAGCGGCGGCCGAGGCCTTGGGGTTGCTGTTCGAGCGCTCGGCGATACGGGCCGACTTACCGCGACGGTCGCGCAGGTAGTACAGCTTGGCGCGACGGACGACGCCGCGACGCTTGACTTCGATGCTTTCGATGCTCGGCGAGAGCAGCGGGAACAGACGTTCCACGCCTTCGCCGAACGAGATCTTGCGGACCGTGAAGCTCTCGTGGACGCCCGTGCCGGCGCGGGCGATGCAGACGCCTTCGTAGGCCTGAACGCGCTCGCGCTCGCCTTCCTTGATCTTCACGTTGACGCGCAGGGTGTCGCCGGGACGGAATTCCGGGATCGCGCGGACGGCCAGCAGACGGGCCGATTCTTCTTGCTCGAGCTGAGCGATGATGTTGATCGCCATGATCATTTCTCCTTGGGCTTACCCGTTTTCGGGCCGCCTTTTGCCTGTTGATTGGCGAGATGCGCATCCCAGAGATCGGGCCGCCGCTCGCGGGTCGTTTCTTCACGCATACTCTGCCGCCACTGAGCGATCCGCTTGTGATCGCCCGACAGCAGCACCTCGGGGATATCCTGTCCTTCGAACGTCCGCGGTCGCGTGTACTGCGGATGCTCCAGGAGGCCGTCCTCGAAGCTTTCTTCCAGCGTGCTCTCGATGTTCCCCAGCACGCCGGGGGCCAGTCGAACGCACGCCTCGATCACGACCATCGCCGCCGCCTCGCCACCGGCGAGCACCGCGTCTCCGACCGAGATCTCCTCGAACCCGCGGGCGTCGAGCACCCGCTGATCCACCCCTTCGAAGCGGCCGCACAGCACCACGATACCGGGCGCCTTGGACCACTCTCTTACGCGCGCCTGGGTCAGGGGCCTGCCCCGGGCGCTCATGTACAAAAGCGGCCGCCCATCGGCCTCCAGGCTATCCAGCGCAGAGGCGATGACGTCCGCTTTGAGCACGGCTCCCGCGCCGCCACCCGCAGGGGTGTCGTCGAGGAAGCCGCGCTTATCCTTGGAAAAGGCCCGAATGTCCAGCGTTTCCAGGCGCCACAGGTCCTGTTCCTTCCAGGCGGTCCCGATCATCGACACGCCGAGCGGGCCGGGAAAGGCGTCGGGGAACATGGTCAGGACGGTGGCGGTGAACGGCATCAGCGCTCTTTAGCCGCAGGCGGGCCCGGAGTCGAAGGGCGCCGGCCAACGGCGCCGTTTTCGGCTTGTTCACCCCTCCTGCGGCAAGGTCCCGGCGAAAATCCTCGTCCGGACTCCGCCATGTCGCCCCCGACCCGTCTGATCCGTCGCCTCAGCGACCTCTTGCAGCGCCTGCGGCGCGACCAGCGCGGCGCCATCGCCGTGCAGTTCGCCTTCCTGGCCATTCCGCTCTCGGTGCTGATCTTCGCCCTGGCCGACCTGGGCCGGGTCAGCCTGCAGCGCCGGCAGATGCAGGACGCCCTGGACGCGGCCACCCTGATCGCGGCGCGTTCGACGGCCGTGACGGATGCGGATCTCGACAAGGTCGGCGACGCGGCGTTCGTGGCCGAGATCGCGGGCCTGGGCCTGGGCATCGACGGCAGCAACGCCAACTTCAAGGCCGGCAAGGACAATACGGTGATCGGCACGGCCAATGGGCTGATCAAGCCGATCATCTCCAACCTCTGGACCAACAAGGACATCACCATCACGGCGACGTCCGAGGTCGTGCGCTCGGTCAAGAAGCTGGAAGTCGCCCTGGTGTTGGATAACACCGGCTCGATGGCCTCCTATCTGGGCGGAACCAAGAAGATCGACGCCTTGAAGACCGCCGCCAAGTCGCTGGTCAACACGCTGGCCGCCGCGGCGGCGCGGGCCTCGGACACGGACGCCGTGAAAATCTCGGTGGTGCCGTTCTCGATGACCGTGAACGTTGGCTCGACCTACCAGACGGCCAACTGGATCACCGGCACGCAGCCCAGCGCCTATGGCGCGGACCTCTTCAACACGTCGCAGAACCGTTTCACCCTGCTCAACAATATGGGTTTGAGCTGGAAGGGCTGCGTGGAAAGCCGTCCTGCGCCCTACGACATCCAAGACACCGGGCCGTCTCCCGGCGTCCCCGCGACGATGTTCGTGCCGTATTTCGCGCCGGATGAACCTGACGACAGCAGCGTTCCCAGCGGCACGAACCGGTGGGGGCAGACGACCTATTACGGCAGCGACAACAACTGGATCACCAACGACAGATCTAGCTCCAGCATATGGTCCGTGCGGCAAGGCGAACCGGCCAAGTATGCGGCCAGCAACAAGGGCAACATCATCAGCGCCGCCAAGACGGGGACCGCTTACGGTCCAAACGCCGATTGCGGCCTGACTAGCTTGATGCGGCTGACCAACGTACGGACGGCGGCAGGGGCGACCAGCGTCACCGACAAGCTCGACGACATGATCGCCGACGGCAACACCAACGTCGCCATGGGCCTGATGTGGGGCTGGCACACCATCTCGCCGAGCGCGCCTTTCGCGGATGGATCCGCCTACAATGCGCCCAAGGTCCAGAAGATCATCGTGCTGCTGACGGACGGCGACAACGTCAATAGCGAGACAAGCAATCCCAATGACTCGGTCTACAGCGGTTACGGCTACATCACGCAGGGACGGTTGAAGAACAGCAGCAACGTCTCGCTCGTCGCCGGTTCCTCGGGGAGTGACCGCACCAACGCCATGGACAGCCGTCAGACCAAGACCTGCGCCAACGCCAAGGCGGCCGGCGTGCAGATCTATTCGATCGGCGTGGGCGTCTCCACGCGCGCCAAGGCCATCCTGCTGGCCTGTGCGACGTCCTCGGACATGTATTTCGACGTGAACGACGCGACCGAACTGACCGGCGTGTTCAACACCATCCCCGGCCCCATCCAGACCCTGGGGACCCCCAAGTAGGCCCCCGGTCCCCACCCACAAAAAAGCCCCGCCGGAAAATCCGGCGGGGCTTTGTTGTTTCCGATCTCGCTTGGTCCTAGGCCAGCTTGATCTCGCGCAGACGCTGCTGGAGGAACTCGTCGGCCGTGATCGACTCCGGATAGCGGTCCGGGTTCGCGGCGGTGATCGTGCTGGGCAGGGTCTTGATCTCGTAGTCCGACGCGAAGTGCAGGAAGAACGGCGTCGAATAGCGCGGGATGTGGCGGCGCTCGGGCGCCGGGTTCTGCACGCGGTGGATGGTCGAGGGCAGGACGTGGTTGGTCAGCCGCTCCAGCATGTCGCCGATATTGATAACGATGCAGCCCGGCGGCGGGTTGATCGGAAGCCAGTCGCCGTTGCGGTCCAGCAGCTCTAGTCCGCCCTCCTCGGCGCCCATCAGCAGGGTGATGGTGTTGATGTCGCCGTGAGCGCCGGCGCGCACGCCGGTGGCGTCCTGCGGGATCGGCGGATAGTGCAGCAGGCGCAGCACGGAGTTACCGTTCTCGACAGTCGGCTTGAAGAAGTCCCGCTCTAGCTTCAGGTAGGTGGCGATCGCCTCCAGCACCTTGCCGCCCATGGTGTCGAGCGCGTTGTAGAACCAGCTGACATTATGCTTGAACGCCGGAATCTCGGCCGGCCAGACGTTGTCAGCCATGGTTGCGCGGAAGCGGTGGCCGGGCGGCAGGTCGCGGCCCATGTGCCAGAATTCCTTCAGGTCGTAGTGCGTGGCGCCCTTGGCGGTCTCGACCCCGAACGGAATGTAGCCGCGTGCGCCGCCCTTGATCCCGGCATAGGCCGTCTTGGCTTCGACCGGCAGGGCGAAGAAGGCCTTGGCGCTGTCGACGGCCGCGTCGATGCGGGCCTGATCCAGGTCATAGTCCGACAGCACCGCGAAGCCGTAGCGTTCGAACGAGGCGCCCAGCTCCTGGGCGAAGCGCGGAAAGTCCTTGGCGTAGAGGGAGAAGGAAACCGGATCGATGGCGGAATTGGACACGTCGGCGGGCCTTGAATCTGCAAGCGTCTGAATAGGTAAGTTCCCTCTTACTACATCTGCGGCGAGGCGAAACGAAGACTGTTCAGCGGCGCGCGGGCGTGGTTCTGGAACTTGACCATAAGTCGGGCGTTTGCCCGACTGACCTTGATTTACAGCAAACAGGCAAGGGGTGCGAGAATGCGCAAGATTGCTTTGACGGCCGTTCTGATCGGCGCGGGGGCTATGGCCGCCTGCTCCACGACCGATCCCTATACCGGCATGCCGGTCCGCAACAACACGGGCACCGGTGTCCTGGCCGGCGCTGCGGGCGGCGCGCTGCTGGGCTATCTGACCAACACCAACAAGGGCGAGCAGGGCCGCAAGAACGCGCTGATCGGCGCCGGCATCGGCGCGCTCGCGGGCGGCGCCGTCGGCAACTACATGGATCGCCAGCAGGCCGACCTGCGCCGCAGCCTGGAAACCTCGGGCGTCATGATCCGCCGCAACGGCGACCAGATCGTGCTGGTCATGCCCAGCGACGTGACCTTCGGCGTCGACCGCTCCGACGTGCAGCCGCAGTTCACCCGCGTGCTGGACGACGTGGCCCGCACCCTGAACGCCTATCCGCAGACCACGATCGACGTGGTGGGCCACGCCGACAGCAGCGGCGCGGCCGACTACAATCAGGCTCTGTCGGAGCGTCGCGCGGGCTCGGTGGCGGGCTATCTCACCGGTCCAGGCCGGGTGCTGCAGGATCGCGTCTTCGTGGCCGGCATGGGCATCCGCCAGCCGATCGCCGACAACGCCACCGCCGCAGGTCGCGCCCAGAACCGCCGGGTCGAGATCATCCTGCGCCCGCTGACCTGAATGCGCTTAAGGGGCGCGGAATCGTCGCGCCCTTGATCCAAACGGTTGCTTTTCCCTCGCGTCGTCGCCAATTCGTCACTCTTGGCGGGGCGCGGCGTGAGGTCGAAGTGAACAAGTTGGCGAGCGAAGGCGTCAGTCTGACCAAACAGGCCTATGCGGTTGCTGGCGACCTGATGCGGCCGAACGCGGCGATCTACTGGACCGACCTGCTGATCTCGTCGGTCCTGGCCTGGGGCGGCCTCGCGGTGGCCGCGACGACCGCCAGCCTGGCGATCGGCCTGGTCGCTGGCGTGGTCAGCATCCTGGCGCTGTATCGCGCGCTGGTCTTCATCCACGAACTGACCCACATGCGCGACGACGAGGTCCCGGGCTTCCGCGTGGCGTGGAACGTGCTGGTCGGCGTGCCGCTGATGACGCCGTCGCTGATGTACGAGGGCGTCCACAATGTCCACCACGTCAAGGATCGCTACGGCACGGCGCTGGACCCGGAATACATGCCGCTGTCGCGCTTCACGCCGCTGTCGCTGGCCGGCTTCCTGTTCGTGGCCCTGCTGGCGCCGCTGGGCGCCTTGATCCGTTCGGCCATCCTGACCCCGCTGTCGTTCCTGTTTCCGCCGCTGCGCCGCTATGTGAAGACGCGGCTGTCGGCGATGATCATCAATCCCGCCTTCGTCCGCGAGGACATGAACAAGCCGCGTCTCGCCTGGCTGGTGCAGGACGTCGCCTGCTGGCTGTGGTCGTGGACGCTGCTGGGCGCGCTGCTCGCGGGTATCCTGCCGGTGCGGGTCTTCCTGATCGGCTTTGCGATCTTCGCCCTGGCCACCTTCGTCAACCAGGCCCGCACCCTGGCCGCCCACCTGTGGGAAAACGAGGGTGACAAGATGACCCTGGACGCGCAGTTCCTGGACTCGGTCAACGTGCCGCCGCCGAACCTGGCGTCCGAGCTGTGGGCGCCCGTGGGCCTGCGCTACCACGCCCTGCACCACCTGCTGCCGCGTCTGCCCTATCACAACCTGGGCAAGGCCCATGCGCGCCTGGGCGAGGCGCTGGGCGCGGACTCGATCTATCATCACGCGTCGCAGAAGGGGCTGTTCGAAGCCCTGGCGGGACTGTTCCGTCGCGCCGGCCGCAAGCCCCAACCCGTCGCCTAGACAAGAGAACGACGCGGACGTGGTGGCGTCCGCGCCGTAGGCAGTTGCGGTCGTTTCGCGCGGTGGTCCGACTTCGTCCCGATTTAACCCCCACCGAGGACGGGCGGATCTCACCGCGGGGCGCGTGATCGTCGCAAAGGGAATGAAGCTTCGATCGCGCCGCCTGATGTCCGCGTACGGCTGGACCCCAGGCGGAGCAACGGGTTGAGCGGGGTTTGAGACGCTGGGTCATGAATCTGAGACTCCGCGCGCGGACCATCCCAGGACATTGACGGCGCTGGTCTTTCGGGGTCTGGCTGGCGATCCGCGTATCGTTGGTCCGAGTTCCCTGAAGATGCCGTCGTCAGACTCGACGCTGCCCCAGTTCGAAGCCGGCACCAGGCTGACGCCCGGCCGTCTGGGCGCCGAGGCCTATGCCGAGGCCATCGATCCGGTCTTCGACACCCGCCTGCGCGATGCGGGCGAGCAGGGGCCGGATCTCTGGATCGACAGCTTCAACATCGGTCCCATGGTGCTGGGCCAGGCCCATATGAGCCAGGCGACCTTCACCTATGGTCGCGACGCCCGAAAGGTTGCGGCGACAGGCCTGGAGCTCGTTCTGGTGCAGGTCATCGTCGGCGGCGTCGACCATCGCCGCACCGAAAGCGACGAGATCATCGCCCGGCCCGGTGACGTCTGCCTGCTTGACCTGACCCGGACCTTCGAGTCGAACACCGCCGACTGCACCAACATCAACCTGGCCCTGCCGCGCGACGCCTTCGACGCCCGCGACATCGACCTGGATCCGCTGCATGGCCTGGTTTTGCGCCGCGAGACCGCCGGAGCCCAGCTCCTGCGCGCCCACGCTGAAAGCCTGATGCGCCTGGCGCCCCATCTTCATCCGGACGAGGCCTATGGCGTGGGCCGGGCCACCACCGACCTGCTGGCCGGCCTGACCCTGGGCCATCGCGGCGAGGCGGCGCGGAAGGCGGCGGCCGAGACCCAGCGCGCCCGCATGCGCCGGTTCATCGACGCCAACCTGCACGACCCGGACCTGGACGCCGAGCTGCTGTGCCGCAAGTTCGGGGTGTCGCGCGCGTCGCTCTATCGATTGTTCGCGCCGCTGGGCGGGGTCAGCGAGCACATCCGCAACCGCCGCCTGCGCCGGGTGTTCGACGCCCTGTCCGATCCTGGGCAGTCCCATCACCGCTCATTGGCCATGGCCCAGGTGGCCGAGCGCTACGGCTTTACGGTGTGGTCCAGCTTCAGCCGGGCGTTCAAAGCCCGCTTCGACATGACGCCGGGCGAGGCGCGCAGCCTGGGCGGAGCCGCCGCGGCGCGGGCCAACGGCTTGCAGGCCGCGTCGGGCGCGCTGCCCGACTGGCTGCGAGCGTTGGACGCCGCCTAGACCGCCGGTTCGTCGTCCAGCGCGACGGGGGCGTCCGAGGGCTTGCGGGGCTTGAACAGCGGACCCGGGACCGGGGCGTTGCCGTGCAGCAGGCCCACGCCGGCATAGATGCCGCCAGTCATTTCCAGCTCGAAACGCTCGACGTCGCGGGCGCGGATATCCTCGCTGGTTTCGGCCACTTCCTCGTCGTTCAGGCCCATGAACCGCAGGGCCTCGGCGCCGAACACCATGGCGGACTCGAAGGTCTCGCGGATCTGGTAGTCGACTTCGGCCTTGATCAGGTCCAGGGCATGGCCGCGGTCATAAGCGCGGACCATCAGGGTCGCCTGCGGGAACTCGGCCTTGGCCAGCTCGACGATGCGGTTGGCGGCGGCGACGTCCTCGATGCAGACGGCGATCAGCTTGGCCTTGCCGGCCCCGGCCGCGTGCAGGATGTCCGGTCGCGAGCCGTCGCCGTAATAGACCTTGAAGCCGAACGGGGCGGCGTTGGTGACGCGCTTGGTGTCGAGGTCGAGAATGCTGACGTCGACGCCGCGGGCCAGCAGCGACTGGCAGACCACCTGGCCGAAGCGGCCGAAGCCGATGACCAGCACGCTGCCCGACAGGCCGTCCGGGGTCTCGACCTCGTCCAGCTTCAGCGGATCGTCCGGCGTGATGCGGCGCACGGCCATGACCACGAACGGCGTCAGGATCATCGACATGATGACGGCGGCGGTCAGCAGGGCGTTGTCGCGCGTCCCGATCACCCCGGCCTGGGCGGCGGCGCCATAGAGGACGAAGGCGAACTCGCCGCCCTGGGCGAACAGGGCCGCGCGGTTGGCCGACTCGTTGTTGCAGGCCTTGAACAGGCGGGAGACGAGATAGATGCCCGCCGCCTTGATCGCCATCAGTCCGACGACGATCAGGGCCAGGAACTGCCACTGGCCGGCGACGACGCTGAGATCCAGGGACATGCCGACGGCGATGAAGAACAGGCCCAGCAGCAGGCCGCGGAACGGCTCGATGTCGGCTTCCAGCTGGTGGCGGTAGGCCGAGCTGGACAGCAGAACACCGGCCAGGAAGGCGCCCATGGCCATCGACAGGCCCGACAGGTCCATCAGCCAGGCCGCGCCCAGCACCACGGCCAGCGCCGCGGCGGTCATGACCTCACGGGCCTTGGCGGCCGACAGCAGGCGGAACAGAGGGTTCAGCAGCCAGCGGCCGGCCACGAACAGGCCGACCAGCGCGCCGAAGGCGATCAGCATGTCCAGGGCCCACGAGCCGCCCGTGCCGCCACGCGGCGACAGCAGGGTGACCACGCCCAGAAGCGGCACGATGGCCAGGTCTTCCAGCAGCAGGATGGAGATGGCGCGCTGGCCACGGGGGAGGGCGGCCTCGCCGCGCTCTTCCAGCATCTGCATGATCACGGCGGTCGACGAGAGCACGAAGCCCATCGCGCCGATGAAGGCCACGGGCCACGAGAAGCCCGCCAGGTGCGCGGCGACCGTCATGGCGGCGCCGCAGCCCAGAACCTGGGCCGCGCCCAGGCCGAAGATGTCGCGTCGCATGCCCCACAGCCGGGCCGGACGCATTTCCAGCCCGATGATGAACAGGAACATGATCACGCCCAGCTCGGCGATGTGCAGGATGGTCTGGGGCTCGTCCAGAACCTGCAGGCCAAACGGGCCGATGATCACGCCGGCCAGCAGGTAGCCCAGGATCGAGCCAAAGCCGAGGCGCTTGAAGATCGGTCCGGCGATCACGCCCGCGCCCAGGACGGCGACGACCTGAGCCAGATTGACGCCGTGTTCCGCCGCTTCACCCGCCATCCGTCATCCCCCTGTCCGATTCCTCGGGTCTTTTGGCATCGTCGCGCCGCGCGGTCGATCCTTGATAGGACAAGGGTTACACGCATAGTGCGACAGCGGGTGGCGTCACGGCGTTATTCATCAAGTCTTGAATTTCTCCGCCGGTTAGGCGAGATCGAGGCTCTGGCGGAGGAACCATGGTAGACAAGATCAAGAACGACGCCGTCGAGGCGCTGGCCGGCCTGCTCAAGGACGGCATGACCATCATGGCCGGGGGCTTTGGCCTTTGCGGCATTCCGGAGAACCTGATCGCGGCGATCCGCGAAACCGGGGTCAAGGACCTGACGGTGGTCTCCAACAACTGCGGCGTCGACGGCTTCGGCCTCGGCATCCTGCTGGAAGCCCGCCAGATCAAGAAGATGATCTCGTCCTATGTGGGCGAGAACAAGCTGTTCGAGCAGCTGTATCTGTCCGGCGAGCTGGAGCTGGAGTTCAATCCGCAGGGCACCCTGGCCGAGCGCATCCGCGCCGGCGGCGCCGGTATCCCGGCCTTCTTCACCCGCACCGGCTACGGCACCCTGGTGGCGGAGGGCAAGGAGACTCGCGAGTTCGACGGCGAGATGTACGTGATGGAGCGCGGCCTGACCGCCGACCTCGCGATCGTCAAGGCCTGGAAGGGCGACGCCGAGGGCAACCTGATCTACCGGAAGACGGCGCGGAACTTCAATCCGATGATGGCCACGGCCGGCAAGGCCACGGTCGTCGAGGTCGAGGAACTGGTCGAGATCGGCGCCCTGGACAAGGACGCCATCCACACCCCCGGCATCTATGTCGACCGCATCATCAAGGGCGCCAAGTTCGAGAAGCGCATCGAGCGGGTCACGACCCGGCCCCACGAACAAAAGACTCAGGAGACCGCGTAATGGCCTGGACGCGCGACGAGATGGCGGCCCGCGCCGCCAAGGAGCTGCAGGACGGCTTCTACGTGAACTTAGGGATCGGCATCCCGACCCTGGTGGCCAACTACATCCCCGAGGGCATGCACGTGACGCTGCAGAGCGAGAACGGCATGCTGGGCATGGGTCCCTTCCCCTATGAGGGCGAGGAAGACGCCGACCTGATCAACGCCGGCAAGCAGACGATTACCGAGCTGGAGTCGAGCTCGTACTTCAGCTCAGCCGACAGCTTCGCCATGATCCGCGGCGGCCACATCGCCCTGTCGATCCTGGGCGGCATGCAGGTCTCGGAAAGCGGCGACCTGGCCAACTGGATGGTGCCCGGCAAGATGGTCAAGGGCATGGGCGGCGCCATGGACCTGGTCGCCGGCGTCAAGCGCGTGGTGGTCGTGATGGACCACTGCGAGAAGTCGGGTGCGCCCAAGCTGCTCAAGCAATGCTCGCTGCCGCTGACCGGCGCTGGCGTCGTCGACCTGCTGATCACCGAACTGGGCGTCTTCGAGATCAACCGCGGCAAGACGCCGGTGAAGCTGATCGAGCTGGCTCCCGGCGTCACCGCCGACGAGGTGAAGTCCAAGACCGAGGCGGCGTTCGAAGTCGCCGTCTAGTCTCGATCCAACCAGTAGGGGTGCTCCAGGGTGAGCGCCACGTATCTCGCCGTCGCCTTGCCATAGGCGGCGGCGATTGCGTTCAGGGCGGTGGTGGGATCGCCCGAGCGCGGCTCGACCGTCCGCGCCGCGCGGGGCGGCTTGATGGGAGCGATGACCTCCAGGCCGTGGCGCGAGACCGCGTTTCCGCTGGCGAAGGCTTCCGAACGGTTAGTGCGCGACCAGGCGTCCAGGACGGTGGCGAAAGCCAGGTCGTCGAAGCCGTCCGCGATCTTCACCGCCACCTTCTCGCCGCGCCAGGCGTTGGCCCAGCCCGACAGACCGCTGAAGATGGCGTCCGTCCCGACCCGGAAGGCCGCGCCGTCGTGGGCCTGGACCGGCAGGGGAACGGACAGGCGTCGGGCGGTGGCGCGCATAACCTCCTCGCCGGCCAGGTCGCGCAGCAGGGCCAGGCTGGCGGGGATCGAGGCGGTCACCCCGGCGGTGGTGGTAATCGCGCCATCCGTAATCCAGCGCTGATCACGCCGCCAGCGGACGTTCGGATAGGCCTTGGCCAGGCGCTTGAGCTCGAACCAGTGGGTGGTGGCGGTCCGATCGTCCAGCAGGCCAGCGCGGGCCAGGGTCTCGGCCCCGGCGCAGATGGCGACGATCCGCGCGCCGCGTCGGGTCCGCTCGCGCAGCCAGGCGTCGCGGGCCGGGTCGTAGGCGGGCATCATGAACGGCACGACCACGACGTCCGGCTCGCGCGTCAGGCTGGCATAGGTCGCCTGCGGGCGGATCCAGGCCAGGCCGGGCATCAGGCGGACGGGCGCCAGGCTGGCCGCGACGATCCGCACCTCGATCGCACCCGACTCCGCCAGCACCGCATAGGGCGCGACCAGGTCGGTGGTCTCGGTCCCGCGCGCATCGGCCAGGATCACGACCAGCGGCCGGGCCTGGGCCGGCAGGGCGATCAGACATAGGAGCAGGGCAAGCAGGCGCAGCATCGAGACCTCCCGAAAGATGCGGGCAGTCTCGATGCTGCGGTCGCCTTTGAAAGGACGACGATCCCTCGAAAGCCGCCAGCTATTCCGGTTTGCGCACCGGACGCGGCGGCAGGCCGGTCACCGGATCGCGGGGCAGGGGCGCGAAGCCCTCGGCGATGAACAGGTCGATCCGGCGCGTGCGTTTCCGGTCCAGCCGCACGCGGGCGATCTGCAGGGCCGAGGTCTTGCGGAAGTCCTGCTCGATCTCGGGACGATAGCCGCCTTCCAGGCTGACGATCAGGGCGCGGCTGCCGTGGGGCGCGTCCAGCGGAGCGGTGGTCTCGGCCTGATTCTGAGGCTGGGCCTCGTGCACCCACATGCGCAAGGGCGGCGCGCCGGGCTGGCCGAAATAGTCGCGGCCGTAATAGGCCGCGGCGTTGTAGACGAAGCGATCGTCCATGGCGACGGCGCTGACCCCGCCGCGCAGGGCCTCCTCCTCGCGGCTACGGTCGATGATGGCCTGGACGGTCTGGTCCCAGCCGCGCACGCGCTTGAAGCCGTTCGACAGGCCCGTGGCGTCGGCGATCCGGGGGCTGACCATGCAGGCCACGAAGAACAGGGCGAACAGACCCTGGACGGCCAGGCCGCCGATCAGCCAGCGGCGGGCGTTCCAGCGCAGCAGCCAGCCGGCCGCCAGCACCGAGCCGGCCACGAAGGCTGCGCCGGCCCAGTTGGCGTTGGCGCGCGACACGAAGGCCTCGGCCGCGACGATGATCAGCGGCGGGGCGCAGAAGCACAGCAGCAGCAGGTCGGGCGATTCCAGACGCTTCTTGACGCCCAGCCACATCGCGCCGCCCAGCAGCACGGCGAAGGGCAGGGGGCCGAAGACGGCGAACTGCGAGCCGATGAACTCGATCAGCTCACGGAAGTTGAACAGGCTGCCGGCGCCCCAGTTGGCGTTGGCGGCGGTGTGCTTGACGGTCGAGAACTGGTGCGCGGCGTTCCAAGCGAAGTTGGGGGCCAGCACCAGCACGAAGCCGACCATGAACAGCACGATGGCGGCCGGACACCAGCGATGGCGCGCCTCACGCGAGATCAGGGCGTGCAGGACGATGCTGCCCAGGGCGTAGATCGCCGCATATTTCGACAGGAAGGCCAGGCCCAGGGCCGCGCCCATGCCGATGGCGATGAAATAGCGACGCGGTGCGGTTTCCGTGGCCAGGGCGACATAGCCCCAGATCGTCAGCGCGAGGAAGAACAGCAGGGGCGCATCGGTCGCCATCAGCCCCGAGGACAGCACCACGCCGGGCATCAGGCTGTAGATCGCCGCAGCGACCAGGCCCGCCCAGCCGCCGTAGAGCTGCCGGGCGATCCGATGGATGACCAGCGCCGCGCCGCCGTGCAAAAGTGGGGCGGAAAGTCGCACCCAGGCCTCGGCGTCGCCCCCGATTTGAGTAGTCGCCCAGATCAGCCAGGCGATCATCGGCGGCTTCGAGAAGTAACCGAACGCCAGTTCCCGCGACCACAGCCAGTACTGCGCCTCGTCGGGATAAAGCTCCAAAGGCGTTACGAACAAGGCTCCCAGGCGCACGATCGTCAGTGCGCCGACCATGATCAGCGTAAAGCGCCACGCGCGGTCGGCGATCGGCCCTGAGGGCGCTTTCGGGGGAGAATCGGGGGCTGTCCGCATGGCGACCGTTTAACCCAAGTAAGAAAAATCTGACCAATTGTTCCGCAGATTCGGGGCTTTATGACAGTTTCCGGGTCGGCGTGGCGTTTCCGTCACCAAACCTTCTAAAACCGGCGGTAATAGAGCCCCCAATAAGGCCGATGGGCATTGTTAAGCCCGCGTCGTGGCCGAAACGAGGGGATAGTCTCTAATGATCTCGAAGAAACTCCTGGCGTCGACCGCTCTGGTCGGCTGCCTGGCCGCCGCCAGCGGCGCCTTTGCTCAGTCCACGGCGACGACCGAACTGGACAGCGTCGTCATCACCGCCTCTAACGGTCCCAAGACCGTCGGCGGCATGCTGAACGCCGAAACCGTGGCCAAGAGCCGCGCGACGGTGTCGAAGGAATACCTGGACACCCAGGTTCCCGGTCAGACCGTCATCCAGTCGCTGAGCGTGCTGGTCCCGGGCCTGAACTTCACCAACAACGACCCGTACGGCACCAGCGGCGGCAACATCCGTCTGCACGGCTTCGACGGCAACCGCGTCGCCCTGACCCTGGACGGCATGCCGCTGAACGACACCGGCAACTACGCCACCTACACCAACCAGATGGTGGACTCGGAAATCATCGCCGCCGCCACGGTCAACACCGGCGCGACCGACGTCGACAGCCCGACCGCGGCCAGCACCGGCGGCACCATCGGCCTGGCGACCCTGACGCCGTCGAAGGAAGCCAGCGCCTGGGCCCAGGCCAGCATCGGCACCTTCAACTACAAGCGCTTCGTGGCGTTCGCCGAGACCGGCGAGATCGGCCCGTGGGGCACCCGCATGTGGGTCCAGGCCTCGTACCAGAAGTACGACAAGTTCAAGGGCCAGGGCGAACTCTACAAGCGCCAGATCAACGCGAAGATCTATCAGCCGCTGGGCGACAACGGCGACTTCATCAGCCTGGCCGCCCACTACAACCTGAACCGCAACAACGCGTATAACAACGTCAGCCTGCGCACCGCGACGGGCCGTCTGCCGGACGGCACCGATGCGCCGAACCAGACCGACGTCTCGGGCTGGAAAGTCGACTTCAACGACACCTACCTGCCGATCGTCTCGTCGACGGCCACGGGCGTGACCGGCGACATCGACACCGATCCGGCGGCCAACTCGAACTACTGGGGCATCCGCATTAACCCGTCGAACACGGGCAACCTGCGTGGCCAGTCGCGCTTCTCGCTGGGCAACGGCTTCACCCTGACGGTCGATCCCTCGTTCCAGTACGTGCTGGCCAACGGTGGCGGTCAGAACATTCTGCTGTCGGAAACCAGCCCGCAACTGCGCGGTTCGGTCACCACCGGCGGCGTCGACCTGAACAAGGACGGCGACCTGAACGACACCGTGCGGGTCATGAACCCGAGCAACACGAACACCCGTCGTTACGGCCTGCTGACCTCGCTCATCTGGAAGATGAGCGACGACCACGCCCTGCGCGTCGGCTACACCCTGGACCACGGCCGTCACCGCCAGACCGGCGAGTACAGCTACATCCAAGGCGCCGCCGAGCCGCGTTACGAGTCGAACTTCGGTGGCAAGGACGGCCACGGCACGAAGATCCCGACCGTCGACGGCAAGAGCTTCATGCGTAACCGTGACCGCTACTCGGTCGCCATCCTGAACCAGATCAGCGCCGAATATCGTGGCCAGTTCCTGGATGACGCCCTGAACATCAGCCTCGGTGTCCGCGCGCCCTTCTTCAAGCGCGAACTGAACCAGTTCTGCTTCTCGCAGAACGCCTCGAGCAACGTGCGCTGCACCACCGAAACCCCCAACGCTCCGCTGGCCAACGGCAACGTGACCTTCGCGGGCGGTGGTTCGACGCAGTACATCGCGCCTTACGCCAAGACCCTGAAGTTCGACGACGTGCTGCCGAACGTCGGCGCCATGTACCGTCTGGGCGACAACAGCCAAGTCTACGCCAACTATGCCGCGTCGACCTCGCTGCCGCGTACGGATAACCTGTACACCGTGTTCCGTCTGTCCAACGGCTCGGTCGGCAACCCGAACGTGCAGCCGGAAACCTCGGACACCATCGACGTCGGCTATCGCTATCAGTCGAGCCAGTGGCTGCTGTCGGTCAGCGCCTGGAACACCAAGTTCCAGAACCGCATCGTCAGCTCGTTCGACCAGGAACTGGGTCTGAACATCGACCGCAACGTCGGTGAAGTGAAGCAGTGGGGCATCGACGCCTCGGCCGGCTTCAACCCGACCGACTACCTGGCGGCCTACTTCTCGGTCTCGTACAACGACAGCGAAGTTCAGGACAACATCGCCATCAGCGCCACGACCTTCGCCGCGACGAAGGGCAAGTCTCTGGCCGAGACCCCGCACTGGACGTTCTCGAACCGTCTGGAGTGGGAGCCGATCGCCAACCTGAAGCTCGGCGTCCAGAACAAGTACACCGGCTCGCGCTGGGCCACGGACGTCAATGACCTGAAGGTCGGCAGCTTCGTCGTCACCGACCTGGACGTGCGTTACTCGCTGGCCTCGTTCGGCTACGAGAACACCAGCATCCAGGCCAACGTCAGCAACGTGTTCGACAAGAAGTACTACGGCAACCTCAGCACCCAGACGAGCACGACTCCGGGCGCTCCGGGCTACGGCCGTGTGTTCGCCAGCATCGGCGCCCCGCGCGCTGTCACGCTGACCCTGCGCGCCGGCTTCTAAGCCGACCTCAGGTCCGACTAAGGAAAGGGCGGCCCCACCGGGCCGCCCTTTTTCTTTGTCATCTGCGTTTGCTAGAGAGGGAGCCGCTTGACCCCGGCCCCCTCTTGACCTCGATGGCCTGAGGGGCCATCTGCGCCCCCTTCGTTTTTCACCCCGCTTTCCCGTTCGTCTTTCTGGGCTTTCGACCATGACCGTGACCGTTCCCGCCGAGTGGGCTCCGCACCGCGCCATGTGGGTGGGTTTCCCCAGCCATCCCGACGTCTGGCAGGACGACCTGGAGCAGGCGCAAGCGGAAGTCGCCGATCTGGCCCGCGCCCTGGCCGGTCCGGGCGGCGAGCGCGTGCGCCTGATGGTGGTCGGCGACGAGGCCGAAGCCGCCGCCCGCGCCCTGCTGAGCGACACCGCGGTCGAGATCGTCCGGGGCACGTTCGGCGACATCTGGCTGCGCGACACCGGTCCGATCTTCGTCGACGACAACGGCGCGGCCGTCGCCGCCGGCTTCCTGTTCAACGGCTGGGGCGGCAAGTACGAGATGGAGGGCGACGACATCGTTGCCGAGCAGATCGCCGCCGCCTCGGGCGCGCCGCTGGTCCGCAACAACTTCATCCTGGAAGGCGGCTCGCTGGACCACGACGGCCTGGGCACCATCCTGACCACCGGCCAGTGCCTGCTGAACGAGAACCGTAACACCGGCTGGGACGAGGCCTCGGCGACGTCGGCCCTGGCCGAGGCCCTGGGCGCCAAGAAGGTGCTGTGGCTGGGCGATGGTTTGCTGAACGACCACACCGACGGCCATGTCGACAACCTGGCCCGCTTCGTCGCGCCGGGCGTCGTGGCCTGCCCGATGGCCTATGGCGCCGACGATCCGAACGCGGACGTCTATGCCGAGACCGCCAAGCTGCTGGCCAGCCTGACCGACAGCCGCGGCTCGCCGCTGCAGGTCGCTCGCATTCCGTCGCCGGGCCGGATCCTGAACGCCGACGGCGAGGTGATCCCCGCCTCGCACATGAACTTCCTGATCGCCAACGAGGCGATCCTGGTGCCGATCTACGCCGAGGAGTCGGGCGCTTTCGCCGTCGAGGTGATCAAGGGCCTGTTCCCCGAGCGCCAGGTCATCGGCCTGCCGTCCACCGCCATCCTGACCGGCGGTGGCTCGTTCCACTGCATCAGCCAGCAGGAGCCCGAATAAGATGGCCCGCATGCTCAGCGTCGCCGCGATCCAGACCTCGTACGGCATGGATCTGCAGGCCAACATCAAGAAGACCGAAGCCTTCATTCGTGAAGCCGCAGCGGGCGGCGCGCAGGTCATCCTGCCGTCGGAGCTGTTCCAGGGGCCGTATTTCTGCGTGACCCAGGAAGAGCGCTGGTTCGCCGAGGCCCATCCGTGGCGCGAGCACCCGGTGGTCAAGGCCATCGCGCCGCTGGCCGGCGAGCTGGGCGTGGTGATCCCGATCTCGATCTTCGAGCGAGAGGGGCCGCACTATTTCAACAGCCTGGTGATGGCCGACGCCGACGGCTCCATGCTGGGCCTCTATCGCAAGAGCCACATCCCCGACGGCCCCGGCTATCAGGAGAAGTTCTACTTCCGGCCCGGCGACACCGGCTTCAAGGTCTGGGACACGCGTTTTGGCCGTTTGGGCGTCGGTATCTGCTGGGACCAGTGGTATCCCGAATGCGCCCGGGCCATGGCCTTGATGGGCGCGGAAGCCCTGTTCTATCCGACCGCGATCGGCAGCGAGCCGCACCAGCCGGACATGATCACCACGCTTCCGTGGCAGCGGGCGATGCAAGGCCACGCGGTGTCGAACGTCATCCCGGTGATCGGCGCCAACCGCGTCGGCTTCGAGCCGTGGGATGGCTATCCGAACGGCGGCCAGACCTTCTACGGCTCCAGCTTCGTGGCCGACCATCGCGGCGATCTGGTCTCGGAACTGGGTGTCGCCGATGAGGGCCTGGTGACCGGGACCTTCGACCTGGACTACCTGACGACGCACCGCGCCGCCTGGGGCTTCTTCCGCGATCGCCGGCCGGAGCTCTACACGGCGCTGGGTCAAGGCCGGGCTGCATGATCACGACCGACCGCCTGACCCTGCGTCCGGCGGTCGACGCCGATCGGGACGCCATCGCGACACTGAACGCCAACCCCAGGGTCGGCGCCTGGCTGGGCGGCGTCCGCGATCGCGCCCAAAGCGACGCCTTCGTCGATCTCGTCCAGGCCCATCAGGCCGAGCACGGTTTCGGTTTCTGGGTCGTCGAGCGTCAGGCCGACCGCCAAGTTGTCGGCATGACCGGCATCTGGTGGACCCCGCCCGAGATCGGCCTGGGCCGGATCGTCGAGATCGGCTGGCGCTTCCAGGCCGAGGCCTGGGGGCAGGGCTACGCCACCGAGGCGGCCAAGGCGGCGCTCGCCTATGGCTTCGACGCCCTCAATCTGCCCGAGATCATCGCCTTCACGGCCGGCGCCAACCTGGCGTCACAGAGCGTGATGCGCCGGATCGGCATGCGCCATGATCCGGCGCGCGACTTCGACCATCCGGGGCTGGCGCAAGACCATCCGCTGCGCCCGCACGTCGTCTTCGTGGCGCGGCCTTAGGTCCCGCAACCCTCCGGCGCGCCCTTGGCCTTCGAAGCGGCCACTTCTGCTTTCGCCTTGGCCAGGTCGGCCATGAAGGCCGGATCGTCGTGCAGCCGCGTGACCAGGGCCGAGCCCAGATAGCGGCCGGCCTCGACGTCGCTCTGGAAATGGACGCCGCAGATGATCCGGCTGTCGCCGAACGCCTTGCCGCGCGCCAGGATCGGGCTGGCCTTGTCCGGAACCAGTTCGGCGATCACCGAGCCCCAGGCCCAGCCGATCAGGCTATGGCCGGACGGGTACGAGCCGTCGGTGTTGATCCAGGCCTCGCGCGGCACGCAGATCGGCGCGGTGTTGCCGACCGGCGGGCGCGGGCGCTGGAAGACCGCCTTGGCCGGCTGATAGATCTTGGCGGCGTCATCGGTGATGCGCAGCAGCAGGTTGGCCAGGGTCGGGGTCGCCTCGGCGCTCAGCGTGACGCCGGCCGCGCAGGAGAAGCTCTTCATCCCGGCCTTGCCCGACAGGTCGGCGTCGGCGATCGCCTGGCTCCAGGTGGAGGTGTTCACCAGCTTGCGGGTTTCGTTGAACTGCGCGCGTTCGGCCTTGCCGCGGGCCGAGTCCGGCGCCGGCGGCGGGCCGATGATGGTCGCCGCGACGATGCCGCCGTCTCCGCCCAGATAGCCGGGCGGCGGCTTGACCCAGCCGGCCGACGGCGGGGTGGTGGCGACGGGCGCCTGCGACGTGACGGCCGCGCAGCCGGCGAGGATCAGCGCGGACGTGGCGGCGATCAGCATGAAGCGGGTCATGGCATGCCCTCCTGAAGTCATCCGCTCACAGAGCGTCATGGATTCCCAACGTCAAGCGCGACGCGTCGATGAAAGTCGATTGACTTACGGCTATGTTATTTCATAACGCTAATCCATAGCCGTTTCTCCCGGCCAAGCTATCCGTCGTTTGGGACAGTTCATGCAGCGTCGCGTCGCCTTTTCCGCTGCGAGCCTCATCGCGCTCGCCGCCGCCGTTTCCGCCCACGCTGCTGACGCGCCCGCGCCCGCCGCCGATGACTCGGAAGTCTCCAAGGTCATCGTCACCGCCGCGCCCTACGGCGTTTCGGCGGACGCCCTGACCGCCAGCGTCGCGGTCGTCGATCGCACCGCCCTGGACCTGGCGCCGCCGAAGGGTTTGGGTGACGTCCTGGCCGGCCTGCCGGGCGTGCGCTCGACGGCGTTCGGGGCCGGCGCCAGTCGTCCGGTCGTGCGCGGTCTGGCCGGTCCCCGCGTCCAGGTGCTGACCAACGGCGTCGGCCAGATCGACGCCAGCGCCCTGTCGCCCGACCACCAGGTGGCCACCGATCCCGGCGAGGCCGAGCGCATCGAAGTGCTGCGTGGACCCGCGGCGCTCGCCTATGGCGGTTCGGCGATCGGCGGGGTGGTCAACATCATCGACGACCGCATCGCCAGCCGCCAGCCGACGGACGGCCTGAGCGGTCGCCTGCTGGCCTCCGCCGGCACGGGCGACGACAGCTACGCCCTGTCCGGCGCCGTCCACGCCACGGTCGGCCCCTTCGTGCTGTCGCTGGACGCGCTGAAGCGCAACAGCAAGGATTACAAGATCCCGGTCTATCCGGAATCCAAGCGCCAGCTGGCCCTTGAGGGCGAGACCGCCGAGGGCGGCGGCGGCAAGCTGGAAAACACGGCGGTCGATCTCGAGACCTTCGGCGCCGGCCTCTCGTACATCGGCGAGAAGGGCTTTGTCGGCATGGCGATCAAGCGCACCGACACGCGCTACGGCGTGCCCGGCCACGTCCATGAGCACGAGGAAGAGGAGCATGATCACGACCACGATCATGACCACGAACACGAGGAAGAAGGCCCGGTCACCATCGGCCTGAAGCAGACCCGCATCGACCTGCGGGGCGAGTACGACCTCGACGGCGGCGCGTTCTCGAAGATCCGCTTCTCGGGGGGGCACGCCGACTACACCCATACCGAATTCGAGGGTTCCGAGGTCGGCACCAAGTTCACGTCGGACGGCTATGAGGGCCGGCTGGAACTGGTCCAGGCCGAGCGCGGCGGCTGGAAGGGCGCCGTGGGCGTCCAGGCCCTGCGCCGCAACTTCGACGCCGTCGGCGCCGAGGCCTATGTCCCCAAGACCAAGATCACCGAGTTCGGCGCCTTCACCCAGCAGCGGGTCGAGCTGGACGCCGGCTACGGCTTCGAGGGCGGCCTGCGGGTCGACACCCGCGAGCTGGACAGCCTGAAGGGCAAGGCTGACTTCACCAATCTGTCGGGTTCGGTCGGCGCGTTCTGGCGTCCGTCGGCGGGCAGCTTCGTGGGTCTGGCCCTGTCGCGCACCAGCCGCGCCCCGACGGAGTCGGAGCTGTTCGCCGAGGGCCCGCACGTGGCCACCCGCGGCTTCGAGATCGGCGACGCGAACCTGAAGGAAGAGATCGCCACCTCGCTGGAAGCGACCCTGCACTATTCGAACGACCGCCTGTCGGGCGATCTGCACCTGTTCGCGGCCCGCTATGACGGCTTCATCGACCTGCGTCCGACTGGTGCCCAGGACGATGGCCTGGACGTCTATCAGTATGTCCAGACCGACGCCGACTTCCACGGCTTCGAGGCCGAGCTGACCTATCGCGTGTGGACCGACGGCCAGCGCTCGATGAGCCTGCAGGGCGGCGCCGACTATGTGCGCGGTTCTTCGGACCTGGGTCCGCCGGCGCGGATCCCGCCCTATGCCGTGTCGTTGAAGGCGCTTTACGAGGGGCCGATGTGGTCGGGCAATGTCGAGGTGCGCCGCACCGGCAGCCAGGACCGCGTGGCGCAGCTGGAGCTGCCGACCGACGGCTACACGACCCTGAACGCTTCGCTGGCCTGGAAACCGACCGGCGATGCGCGCCTGCGCCTGTTCCTGGACGGCCGCAACCTGACCAACGAGGAAGTCCGCGAGCACGTCTCGTTCCTGAAAGACATCGCCCCTTCGCCCGGCCGCCAGGTCCGGGCCGGCATCGCCCTGCGCTTTTAAGCGCGCGGTGAGCAAGCGGAGCCCAAACAGCCCCCAGGGTTCCGTCGCGCCGGGGTTCGGTCCCTCTCTCCCGAACCCCGGTCATGCTCGCGTCATCGATGAATCAGCGACCGTCGATCTCCCCACGACAGCGGCCCAGATTGCCGGTCCCGCCGGGATCGGCTAGAAGGCCAGGCCTTTGCGGTCGTCTTGAAACGTTCGAGCGTCCGTTTCCTATTCTGTCGTAGAGTTCTTCATGACAACGACCCCCTCCGCCGGCGGTGAAATCTCCGGCAACGTCCTGTTCTACAAGTCGCCCGAGCCGCTGAACCGCGAGCAGCACGCCAAGCTGGCTCTGGTCCACAAGGATCAGCCCTACGGCTTCGCCGCCGCCGGCACCGCCGTGCCGTTGACGGTCTCGGAATTCGCCCCGGCCGCCCTGACCTATCCGGTGATCTTCGCCGGCGAAGACCGCGTGCCGCTGGCCGTGATGGGTCTGAACCAGCAGGAAAACCTGTTCATCGGCGCCGACGGCGCGATGGAGCCGAACGTCTATATCCCGGCCTATATCCGCCGCTATCCGTTCGTGCTGGCCAATGACGACACGCAGGACCGCCTGATCGTCTGTATCGATCGCGGTTCGGACCTGCTGGCCGAAGGCGGCCAGACGCCGCTGTTCGACGCCAAGGGCGAGCCGACCGAATACACCCAGAACTGCATCCGCTTCTGCGACGACTTCGAGGTCGAACGCCGCCGCACCGACTCGTTCGTGCAGCTGCTGAAGGACCTGGACCTGTTCGAGCTGAAGAAGGCCACCTTCCAGCCGCAGGACGTCAACGGCAATCCGGACGGCGAGCTGATCACCGTCGCCGAATATTTCGGCGTCTCGGAAGAGAAGCTGAACGCCCTGCCGGCCGAAAAGCTGAAGGAGCTGCAGAACAACGGCGCCCTGGCGCAGATCTACGCCCACCTGGTCTCGCTGCTGGGTTGGGAACGTCTGATCACCAAGACCATGCTGAAGCAGCAGGCCGCCAGCCTGAACTAGGGTCGGCGCAGGTCTGAGAAGACGAGGGCGGCGGGGCTTCGGCTTCGCCGCCCTTCTTTTTGGCTATCGCGCGAAGATGCTGCGGGTCAGGCAGGAAAAGACCAGACGGCCGGCCTCGTCCAGCAGGTCGTGCTGGGCGATGACGATGCCCTTGCCCTCGCCGACCGGGTCCTTGCCCATCACCGTCATGCGGCCGCGCAGCAGCTCGCCGACCGGCGGATTACGCATCCAGCGCAGGGCGTCGACGCCCAGGCGCTTGGTCTGCGGCCAGGCGGCGCTGGATTCGGTGTCGAGCCGGGTCCAGATCGCGAAGACCATGCCGTCGGGCGCCCCGTTCTCGACGGGCCAGCCCGGGGAGAAGGCCGCGACGAAAGCGGCCAAAGCCTTGTCGTCCACCGCCCGCGTACCCAGGGAGACGACCTGACCGATCTCGATGTCGTCGAAGGCGGCGGGCATGGGCGGCTCCAGTTTGATTCGCTGTTCGACTGTCGGCCGCGCCTTGGCCATTGTCGAGAAGCGCCCACAGGTCCATGTGTTCGGCACTGTCTTTTCCGTTGCCCAGGCCCGAGCATGTTCCTGAAGAAAGCCGTCCTCGCCCTGCAGGCCCTGGTCGCCGCGAGCCTTCTGGCGGGCGCCGCCGTCGCTGGGCCGGTCGTCAATTCCGGCCACATCGAGTCGGAGCTGGTGTCACAGGAGGCAGGCATCGCGCCCGGCGGGACGGTCTATGTCGCCCTGCGCCAGAAGATCCAGGAGCACTGGCACACCTATTGGCGCAATCCCGGCGACGCCGGCGAGGCCACCAAGATCGCCTGGACCCTGCCGGCCGGCTGGACCGCCGGCGACATGGTCTGGCCGACGCCGCAGAAGGCGCGCCTGGGTCCGCTGCTGGACTATGCCTATGAGGGCGAGGTGCTGATCCCGGTGCCGATCACCGCCGCCGCCAACGCGCAGGTCGGCGCCACGGTCAGCCTGACCGCCGACGTCTCGTACCTGGTCTGCGAAGACGTCTGCGTGCCCGAGGAGGCCAAGCTGACCCTGCTGCTGCCGGTCGTGGCCGGGACGCCCTCGGCCGATCCCCAGTGGGGCAAGGTCGTCGGCGAAGTCCTGGCCAAGGCGCCCAAGCCCGCCGGCCTGAAGGCGGTGTTCAAGCTGGACGGCGAGACCCTGAAGCTGGCGATCACCGGTGGTCCCCTGAAGGGCGCCGACCTGGCCGGGGCGTATTTCTTCCCCTATTCGCCCAAGGTGCTGGAGCATTCTGGCGAACAGGCGATCGAGCGTGGGCCGGAAGGCCTGACCCTGTCGGTCAAGGCCGGCTACGATTTCATCGGCGGCGGAACCGTCCCGGCTGAGGTCGCCGGCGTGCTGTCCACCAAGGCCGGGGCCTGGGAGGTCACGGCGACCGCGGGTGATCCGCCCGCCACCGCTCGAGGCCTGGGCGCGCCGCCGGCCGAGACCGCACCGACGGCCGGCGTCGCCGGGGGTCTCGTCGGGGCGCTGCTGTTCGCCTTCGTCGGCGGGCTGATCCTGAATCTGATGCCCTGCGTCTTCCCCGTGCTGTCGATGAAGGCCGCCAGCCTGGCTGGCCACGCTCACGACGCCGGTAAGGTGCGGGTGCAGGGCCTGGCCTTCCTGGTCGGCGTGGTGGCGACCTTCCTGGCGCTGGCCGGCCTGCTGCTGGCCGTGCGGGCCGGCGGCGCGGCCGTGGGCTGGGGCTTCCAACTGCAGTCGCCGGTGGTGATCGCGGTCCTGGCCTTGCTGATGCTGCTGGTCGCCCTGAACATGTCGGGCGTCTTCGAGATCGGGACCTCGGTCCAGGGCGTGGGGACCAGCGCCTCGGGCCGCGGCGGCGTCACCGGGGCGTTCTTCACCGGCGCCCTGGCCGTCGTGGTGGCCGCGCCCTGCACGGCGCCGTTCATGGCCGGCGCGCTCGGCTACGCCCTGACCCAGCCGACCTTGGTGGCGCTGTCGGTGTTCTTGGCGCTGGCGCTCGGCTTTGCCGCGCCGTTCGTGCTGGTCGCCTTCGTTCCGGGCGTGCTCAAGCGCCTGCCGCGTCCCGGCGCCTGGATGGATGTGCTGAAGAAGGGCCTGGCCTTCCCGATGTACGGCGCGGCCCTGTGGCTGGCCTGGGTGTTCGCCCAGCAGTCGGGATCGATCAGCCTGGGCCAGGTGCTGGCCGCCGGTGTGCTGGCCGCCTTCGGGGCCTGGCTCTACGGCCTGGCGCAAGCGCGCCGGGCGGCGGGCAAGCCGGCGCTGGTCGGGGTCGTGATCGGCCTGCTGGCCCTGGTCGCCGCCATCGCCCTGGCGGTCCTGGCGGCTCTGTCCGCCCAGCCGCCTTCAGCCGTCGCGAACGCGACCGAGGCGCCGGACGGTCCGGGTCTGGCGTCGGAGGTCTGGTCGCCCGAAAAGGTCGCCGAACTGCAGGCCGCCGGCCGTCCGGTGCTGGTCGACTTCACCGCCGCCTGGTGCGTGACCTGCCAGGTCAACGAGAAGATCGCGCTGTCCGGGGCCAAGGTCGCCGACGCCTTCGAGGCCCAGGACGCGGTCTATCTGAAGGCCGACTGGACCAATCGCGACCCGGCCATCGCCAAGGCCCTGGCCGACTTCGGCCGGGTCGGGGTGCCGCTGTACGTCGTCTATCCCAAGGGGGGCGGCGCGCCGGTCATCCTGCCTCAGCTGCTGACCGAGGGCCTGGTGATCGAGGCGATCGAGAAGGCCGGGCAATAAAAGCCGTCATCCCGGGCAAGCGCAGCGCAGACCCGGGACCGCAGCAGGCTCAGAGCTTCCGGCGGTCCCGGCTCGGCGCGCTTCGCGCTTGGCCGGGATGACAGTTTTCGCGGCCTACTTCTTCTTCGGATCCTGGAACGGCAGCTTCGCCTTGACCTTGTCCAGCGGGGTCCGGGTCACGACCAGCGGCGGCGGGATCACCGGCGCGGCGACCTTGATAGGATAGGCCCGCCAGCCGGTCTGGATCAGCGGCGTGAAGCCCTGGCAGCGCGGGAAGTAGCGCACCATGCCGGTGCGCGGCTTGGCGAAGGGCGGGTATTGCACCAGCAGCTGGTTCTTCGGATCCACGAACCGCCAGTCGGTGGGCAGGCCGTAGCCGCGCTCACCGCCCAGCCGCACGGCCTGATAGGCGATGTTGGCCTGGAACGGCGGCACGCCGTAGCGCAGCATCGCCCGCAGGAAGATCTGGTCGGCTTCCTCGCGCTTGCCCGGTTCGCCGATCGTGTAGAGCCAGTCGTGGACGATCGCCGCCCGCGCCGTCGGCCCCTGCGGATCGATGAAGGCCTGTCCGTACCAGGGCACGCTGGCGAAGTCGGTGACGTACCATCGCGGCACCACGATCACCTTGCCGGTCTCGACGTCGCAATAGGGGAACTCGGCGTCCAGGGTGAACAGCTTGCGGCCGTCCTTGGTCTGGTTGAACAGCATGATCGGCTGCGGCGTCAGCGAGCTGGGCGGCGTCGGGGCCGTGACCGGCACATAGACGGTGGTGTTGGTCTCGGTGGCGCAGCCGGCCAGGGTGAGGCCGAGCGCGACGGAAGCAGCGAAGAGCTTTGAACGGGACATGGATCGCGGGAGAACGAGCGGAAGTTGAGCAGGGCGATCTTCTGAGCGCCGCAGTCCCCTAGATCAAGCAAGAATGGCGAAGTTTCGGCGCTGCGCTGCGACCGTTTCGCAAACCGCCGATCCGTGCCAAGCTCGCATCCGGGGGCTTCCAGCTCAGGAGAACCGTCATGTCGCTCACTCGCCGTCTCGTCGCCGCCGCCCTGCCGCTGGCCGCTCTGGCTCCGTCGGTGGCGTTCGCCAAACCCGCGCCCGAGTTCACCGCCGTGGACATCGACGGCAAGACCCGTTCGCTGTCGGAGTTCCGTGGCAAGACCGTGGTGCTGGAGTGGGTCAACGAGGGCTGCCCGTATGTGAAGAAGCACTATTCGGGCAATATGCAGGGCCTGCAGCAGGCCGCCCGCGCCGACGGCGTGGTGTGGCTGACCATCGCCTCGTCGGCCCCGGGCAAGCAGGGCTATTTCGCCGACGGCGCGGCCGCCAAGACCTGGATGGAGGGCCGCGGGGCCAAGCCGACCGCGCTGCTGCTGGACGCCGACAACAAGGTCGCCACCGCCTACAAGGCCAAGACCACGCCGCACATGTTCGTCATCGATAAGGCCGGTCAGGTGGTCTACGAGGGCGCCATCGACGACGTCCCGACCAGCAAGGTCGAGGATCTGAAGACCGCCAAGAACCTGGTCTCGGCCGCCCTGGCCGACGTCAAGGCCGGCCGCAAGGTGGCGACCCCGTTCGTGACGCCCTACGGCTGCGCGGTGAAGTACAAGGACGCCTAAGCCGCCGGCTGGGGCGGCGCGGTGATGACCTCGACATTGTCGTTCAGCAGGTAGGTCATGTCGCGCAGGGCCAGGTCCTGATCCTTGATGGTCTTGGCGGCGCCCATGGCGGTCAGCTTCTCGGGCAGATCCTGGCTGATGCCGCGCAGGATGCACTTGAGGTCGTCGACCGCGCCCCGATCACGCAGCGAGATGTGGCCCTTCATGTCCAGCGCCGACAGCTCGCCGATCTTGGCTGAGAAGCCGTCGAAACCCTTCAGCGGCTTGGCGGCGGCGGTCGGATCGCCGCCGGCCAGGGCCTTGCGATAGGCCTCGGTCTGGGCCTTCAGCTGGGCGGCGCGCTTGACGATGTCCTGGAACAGCGGCTCGCCGGCCACCGATTGCGGAACGGCGGGCTGCTGCATCACCGCTGGCGCAGCGGTCGAAGCCTGCCCCGGATTGAACGAAGCCATCCAGAGCATGGCGGAAAAGGCGACGGCGTCACAGGACATCTGATACTCCCGCAGAAAACGTCATGGGTCTGCCATGACGAGGCGGCGTGCGTTTGATAAGCCGCTACGCGTAAACACCGATTTACCAATCTTCAGAGGACCGCTCATGGCCAATCTCGACGCCGCCTGGACTCGCCTGGAAGACGCCGCCAAGGCCGCGGGCGAAAAGCGCATCGTCGAGTTCTTCGAAACCGAGCCGGGGCGCCTCGAGGCGCTGACGCTCGATGTCGCCGGACTGCATCTCGACCTCTCGAAGCAGGCCTGGGACGAAGCCGGCCTGGAAGCCGCCCTGGACCTGGCCCACGCCGCCGACGTCGAAGGCGCCCGGGTCCGGATGTTCGCCGGCGAGGCGATCAATTCCTCTGAAGGCCGCGCCGTGCTGCATACGGCCCTGCGCGCACCGGCCGATGCGGATTTCAAGGCCCAGGGCCAGCCGGTGATGGCGCAGGTCGAGAGCGTCCGCCAGCGGATGAAGGCCTTCGCCGAGGCCGTTCGCTCGGGCGAGATCAAGGGCGCGACCGGCAAGCCGTTCAAGGCCATCCTGCACATCGGCATCGGCGGCTCGGACCTCGGTCCGCGCCTGCTGTGGGACGCCCTGCGGCCGATCAAGCCCGACATCGACCTGCGCTTCATCGCCAATGTCGACGGCGCCGAGTTCGCCCTGACGACAGCCGACATGGATCCCGAAGAGACGCTGGTCATCGTGGTCTCCAAGACCTTCACGACGCAGGAGACGCTGTCCAACGCCGCCGCGGCACGCGCCTGGCTGGTCGACGCCTTGGGCGAGCAGGGCGCGAACCAGCACCTGGCCGCCATCTCGACCGCCTTGGACAAGACCGCCGCATTTGGCGTGCCGGACGAGCGGGTGTTCGGCTTCTGGGACTGGGTCGGCGGCCGCTATTCGCTGTGGTCGTCGGTCAGCCTGTCGGTCGCCGTCGCGGCCGGCTGGGACGCCTTCCAGGGCTTCCTGGACGGCGGCGCGGCCATGGATGAGCACTTCCGCACGGCGCCGCTGGAGCAGAACGCCGCGGTGCTGGTCGCCCTGGCGCAGATCTTCAATCGTAACGGTCTGGACCGCCGCGCCCGTTCGGTCGTGCCCTATTCGCACCGCCTGCGCCGCCTGGCCTCGTTCCTCCAGCAGCTGGAGATGGAGAGCAACGGCAAGTCGGTCGGTCCCGACGGCCAGCCGGCCCAGCGCGGCACCGCCACGGTGGTGTTCGGCGACGAGGGCACCAACGTCCAGCACGCTTACTTCCAGTGCATGCACCAGGGCACGGACGTCACGCCCATGGAGCTGATCGGGATCGCCAAGAGCGACGAAGGCCCGGCCGGCATGCACGAGAAGCTGCTGTCGAACCTCCTCGCGCAAGCCGAAGCCTTCATGGTCGGCCGCTCGACCGAAGATGTGGTCGCCGAGCTGAAGGGCAAGGGCGTGTCCGACGCCGAGATCGCCACCCTGGCCCCGCAGCGCACCTTCGCCGGCAACCGCCCGTCGACCATGGTCATCCTGGAGCGCTTGACGCCCCAGACCTTCGGCGCCCTGATCGCCCTCTATGAGCACAAGACCTTCGTCGAGGGCGTGATCTGGGGGATCAACAGCTTCGACCAGTGGGGCGTCGAGCTGGGCAAGGTGATGGCCAATCGCATCCTGCCCGAACTCACCGAAGGCAAGGCCGGCGACCACGATCCGTCGACGACGGCCCTGGTCGCGCGGCTCAAGGTCTAAAACGTCTTCCGCACCCGGACCGTCACGAAGGTGCGGGGATTGATCGCCCGGTCCTCGACGAAGGCCACGGCCCGTTCGGCGGCGCGGTTGGAGAAGACCGTGCGGCGGATGCTGTAGTCGTCCCACAGGTTCAACTGGGCGCGGATCGCCAGGGTCGGGGTCGGCTTGTACTCGGCGAAGGCCTCGTAATACTGCGCCCCGCGCCAGACATTGGTCTGCTCGGGGCCATAGGTCCCCGAGCCCAGCAGCGGCAGCCAGTTGATCCCCCACTGGGTCTTCCAGCTCAGCACGTCCTGGATGAAGCCGATATTGGCCTGGGTCGGACGGATGCCCGAGATCGGCCGGTCCTTGCCGGTCGTCGGGTCCTTCACGTGCGTCTCGTTCCAGTCGTTCTTGAAGGTGAAGCGACCGCCCTTGATGCCGAACCGGTCGGTCGGCACCACGATGTTGAGCGATAGCCGGTCCAGCGTGGCGTCGCCGATATTGCCCGTCGCCGCCAGGCCGCCGGGCAGGGGCAGCTGGTCGATCACCCCGATGATCTCGTCGTGGCGATAGGCGATGGTGACCACGCCCTCGCCCCAGAATCGCCGCTCGTAGCTGATCTCGCTGATCCAGCGCTGCTCGGGCGCCAGGTCGACATTGCCGCCATAGACGTTGTTGTCTTCCAGCTCGGCCGAGGCGGCGAAGTCGTCGAAGTCCAGTTGGCCCAGCTCGCGCTCGAACCGCAACCGCAGCTGGTTGCCCGCCGCGGGCGTCCAGGTCGCCTGGAAGCGCGGCTTGGCGTAGAAGAAGCTCTTCTTCTGGTCGGCGTCGCCCGACTGCTGGATCGTCGAGCGCTCCAGCCGCAGGCCGCCTTCCAGGGTCAGTTTCGGGTTCACCCGCCAGGTCGCCTTGGTGAAGGCCTCGCCGCGCAGCTCCTCGACCTTGACCGAGGCGCTGGGCAGGGCCACCGCCGCCCCGCCCACGGTGAAGGCCTGCTTGGTGTCCAGCATATTGTAGGCGGTCTCGCCGCCGACCTCGACCGTCAGCCCCCGGCCGAAGTCGTGGCGCACCAGAGCGCGCAGGATCGATTCCGAGCTCTTGATGTCGGCGGTGAAGCGCTGCTGGCCGCTGGCGACGCCGTTCAGGGTCTCGTCGCTGGTCGAGGTCTCGTCGCCGTTCTCGAAGCTGTGCTGGGCGCGGGTTTCCAGTGTCCAGCGCGGGGCCAGCGGACGGTTCCAGGTCACGCCCAACTCGCCGTTCTTGTAGTCGTCGTTATAGGCGCTGCGGCGCAGGGCGACCGGCGAGGTCAGGGTCTGCCACTGGTTCCAGTCGTTGACGCCATAGCGGGCCGTGGCCTCGACCTTGCCGCCGGCCATTGGGGCCGAATAGTTGCCCCGCACCGAGCGGCCGCCGCCCCAGCCGTCGTTCAGATAGGCCTCGTCGCGGATCAGCTTGCCGGTCCCGTCGTGGCGCACATTGCGGCCCGGGCCATTGCTGTCGCTCATGCCGGTGCCGTCGCTGAGCGTGATCCCCCAGCTCTTGGCGCCGTTGGTGGCGGTGAACTGATAGCTGCCGCCATAGAGGTCGCGGCCGCCGTCGAAGAGGATCGCCTTGGCCTCGACGATCGACTGGCGGCTGGCGCCCGTCTTCAGGATCACGTTCACGACGACGGCGTAGCCCTGCATATCGACGCCCGGGGCGCCGCCGCGGATCAGCTCGATGCGCTCGACGCGGTTGGCCTGGGTCCGTCCCAGGACGTTCGAGCCGGTGTCGTTCTTCGAGGCCGGACGGTCGCCATTGATCAGGATGTTGCCGACCGCGCCCTCGAAGCCGCGATTGCCCGAGCCGTCATTGACCGAAAAGCCCGGCACCCGCTGCACCATTTCCAGCGCCGTGTTCGGACGCTGGGCGGCGAAGAATTCCGGCTGGAAGACCAGCACGCCCTTCTGGGCGGCGTCGTCCAGCGGCGCTTCCGAGGTCGGCCCCGTGGCGACCGGGTTGACGGCGGTGGCCTGGTCGGCCCCCGCCGGCCTGGCCGTTTCGGCATGAGACACGCCGGCGATCAGCAGCGTGGCCGCGGTGGCCAGCAGCACGGTCTTCGTCATCAGTCTTCCCCTCTTCGAGGAGATGTCTGGCGTCGGCGACCGTTCATCTCAAGTTACAAGGCCGAAAGGTGCGTTACATCGGCGACATCATTACGGGATGTTCATGTGGCGATACGGCGCTTCGAGCGGCGTGGTCTATGATCTTTTTGGTATAGACTTGGCGGCTCATGTATAGTGAACCCCGATCAGTCCTCGTCTGGGGCCGAGCCGGGGGTGGGCGGCGTTTCGGCCAGTTGCTGGCGTCGCTTCAGCAAAGCCGCATAGGCCCGCCGCCGCATCAGCTCTCTCTCGATCTCGGCCTTGGCCTTGATGATCTCTTCGAGCGAGGACGCTTCTGAGATGTGGCTCGTGTCGTAAGGCTTGCGGGCTGTCCCGGCGTCGGCGGATCTGGCTTTGGGTCTGGACATCACGGGGCTCCGATCGGGCTGAAGGAGGGCGCAAGGCGACGGTCTTCCGCCGGGAAAGCCGGCAGGCTGGGGAGGCGGCGGAGCGTCCGGGCCGCGCCCGGAGGGTTGTGTAGGAGTACCGTTTCGACGTGAACCGGGCGCTCCGCGCGGTCGTCTGACGCAGAAGCCTTCAGGGCGCGGGGTCTTAACCCGCTCCTGACGGAGGCCTCCGGCGGGCGGGAGGACAAGCGACCCTCCCGGACCGCGCGGGCGATTTCAGCCCGCGCCTGGCGCGCTGGTCGAACCTTCACCGCCAGGGCTTCGTCCTGTGTTTCAAGGAACCTGCCGCTGGATCCGTCGCGAAGGCGTCCCCGAAGGAACCCCGACCAGCGCTACCCGCTCGACCGCCCCACACCGCCCGTCAGGTCGCCAGCTGGACGGCCTCCCCTGCGATGGGGCGAGGGGTAGTATGGGGCGGCGGTGAGCACCGTGCGTTCGTTGGGGCGAGAAAGTTGTAAGGCGTTGATTTCGTTGGCGCCGAGATCGCGAACGCCGGGGATAGGCGCTGCTCAATCCCCGTGGTCGATCTCTCTGGGAAGGAGGATCGGTGGCAGCCGTCTCCTCCCCCGCATCGCGGGGGAGGTGGCCCAGAGGGCCGGAGGGGGCGCTCTCCGCCACCAGCCAACCACCCACCGTCATTCCCGCCCTTGTGGCGGGAACCCCTCTGTCCGCCGCAGGTGTGGAGGGGGCGGATCGCCTGCGATCCCCTTGCGCTTCACGTGCCAGCTGAGCCAGGGGCCCTGCCGCAAGGGCGGGAATGACGGGAGAGTAGGAAGGGAGGGCTGATGCTGCCCGGTGTTCCCAAGCTCGGCCTGCGCCTTTCATCTTATAGGCTTCAGCGTGGTACATCTGCGGTCGTCGATAAGTGTATCTCGCTAGGCGTGTGTACGCTTCCTGAGTTTTAGTTAGGTTGTGCGGGTAAGCTTGGCCGTTTATAATTTTGTGGTGGCCCAGACCAAAGGAGGGGCGAAATGGCGCGCTTCAATATCAAATCGATTGAGGTGTCTAATTATCGCCTATTCCAAGCCCTGAAAGTGGATGGGTTTACCCAGTTCAATATATTTGGCGGTCTGAATGGGTGTGGAAAGTCTACTTTTTTAGAGGCAATATTTGAACTTATGGATCGCGGCAATCCGGCCGCAATTATACGACCGTTTCAGTGGAGATTATCTAGTGGGCCTTTAGTGAATACGGCAGATGCTGTATCTCAGTTATTCAATAAGGGTGATATCAATAATGTAGTGAAAGTTTCGGCTATTGCAACTACGGGAAATTACAGTGTTTCTTATAAAATGGGTTTGGACGGCCTCACTCTGCCGGCGACTTCAATACAGGTTGGTTTGAGTTCTCCTAGCGCTGAGGGGGTTTCGACTGTCGCTCCTCCTCAGGGAATGCTTATTCAGGGCACATTTAATGGTGTTGTCGATCTAAGTACAACCGTCCAATTTATGGATGGGGGTATGGCTGCTCAGCCGACTGTGAGCCCTAAGCAGCAGTTCCCTCGCTGTGCGCTTCTTAATAGTGTTACTAGAAGAAATTCTCCAGAAAACTCCGCGCGCTTTTCTAAGGCTATATTAAATAACAGGCGAGATACTATACTCGATATAGTTAAGCTTGTTCACCCGTCTGCAAGCGAAGTTGAGCTGCATTTTACGGGCGGGATTTTGGATATTCATCTTAGGTCCCCCGGAAATCCTTGGATGCCGTTATCTTTCTTGGGGGAGGGGGCCGCAACGTTGGTTTCGGTAGCGCTTGCCCTGTTTGATTGTTCGGGTGGCGTCGTCTTCCTCGATGAGTTTGACACCACTGTACATCACAGCATTCTCCAAGATGCCTGGGAAAAGGTATTTCAAATGGCGGACTGGTGGGATGTGCAGATATTCTGCGTTACTCACTCAAAGGAAAGTATAGAGGCTGCTAGGCGTGCTTCTAAATCCATTAAAGGTGACAGGCTTAGTTATACCAGATTCTATAAAGACAAAGCTGGAACTCCTATGGCTACATTGTATCCCCCAAAAATCTTAGAGTCTGCGCTCGACGACCAGTGGGAGATCCGGTGATGCCCCGCATTAACGGTCGATATTTCAACAGGCCTCTTCAGGAGCGAGTAGCTGATCGCAGTATCACGGGGCGAAAACTTATCCTCGTAGAGGGGCCTGATGATATCTGGTTTTTTGATGCTCTACTCGCTGACCTGGGTGCACCTGTAGATGAAGTCCAGGTTATAGATTATGAGGGAAAATCAAGTATTGGTAGAACTTTAGGGCCCTTATTGTTGGACCCTGCCGTCTTGGGGGGTGGAGTTACTGCCATAGCTATTATTCAGGATGCCGATGGGGACATAGCTAGAGCTAGGAAAAACATTTCGGATGCATGTGCGAGCGTAGGCTTAACTGGAGGGAGCTATGGGGGGTTCTCCGTTAGCGTCTCTCATCCTGCGTTATCTATTGGTACATTTGCGCTTCCCGATGGAGCTGCAAATGGAGATTTAGATACTTTGCTTTTTGAGACCTTAAATGGTGAGCCGGTCTCACAGCATGTCGAGGACTACGCTATGGCGGCAGGCTTTTCAGCAGTTCATGACGCCGGTAAGCGAAAAACCCAGGCATATCTTGCATCGCAAAGCCCAATAGCGCGTGGGGCGGGCATGGGGGCATCGAATGGGCATTTCCGGATAAGGCATGCTTCAGTTGATCAAGTGCGAAATTTCATATCCGCTCTTCTCGCTTTACCTTGATTGGTCCCCTTCCCCCCCACGCCTATCTCCGCTAAACCCCGCCCCGATGACCCGCGCACCGCATCACCACGGCTGCCACCACCATCCGACCTCGCCTCGCGGGATCGGCCGGGTCCGCGCGCTCTAAGCCGAGCGACCCAGCCAGAGCCCCGCCTAGCGGATGGGGCTTGGCAAAGCGCCATCCGTCGAAGCCTTGAAGATTTAAGGACCGACGCCGATGACCGACGACACTTCCGAACAGACCTTCCGCCCCGAAGCCCGCAGCCCCCGCGGCTTCGCCGACAAGCGCGCGCGCGACCTGCGGGCCGAGCGGGCGATCCTGGAGGCGGTGTCGGCGGTCTATGAGCGCTACGGCTTCGAGGCGCTGGACACCGGGGCGTTCGAATATGCCGATGCCCTGGGCAAGTTCCTGCCCGACAGCGACCGTCCGAACGAGGGCGTGTTCGCCCTCCAGGACGACGACGAGCAGTGGATGGCGCTGCGCTACGACCTGACCGCGCCGCTGGCCCGGTTCGCGGCCCAGAACTGGGAGACCCTGCCCAAGCCGTTCCGCCGCTACGCCTTCGGGCCGGTGTGGCGCAACGAGAAGCCGGGGCCGGGGCGCTTCCGCCAGTTCATCCAGTGCGACGCCGACACGGTGGGCTCGGCCCGTCCGGAGGCCGACGCCGAGATCATCGCCATGGCGGTCGAGGGGCTTGAAGCCGCCGGCCTGCCGCGCGGCGCGGCGGTGCTGAAGATCAACAATCGCAAGCTGCTGAACGGCCTGCTGACCTCGGCGGGCGCCGAGAGCGCCGGCCAGAAGCTGGCCGTGCTGCGCGCGGTCGACAAGCTGGACCGCCTGGGCGTGGACGGCGTGCGGCTGCTGCTGGGCGAGGGGCGGCTGGACGAGAGCGGCGACTTCACCAAGGGCGCGGGGCTGAAGGGCAAGGCGATCGACTCGGTGCTGGACTTCGTGTCCGCCGGAGCCGGTGGTCGGGCGGCGACGCTGGCCAACCTGGCCAATGTCATCGGCGGCTCGGCCGAGGGCGACGAGGGTCTGCTGGAGCTGTCGCGGATCGACGCGGCCCTGACCAGCCTGGGCATCGCCGACGACCAGGCCTTCATCGATCCGTCGATCGTCCGGGGGCTGGAATACTATACCGGCGCGGTGTTCGAGGCCGAGCTGCTGCTGAGCACCACCGACGAGAAGGGCAACAAGGTCTCGTTCGGCTCGATCGGTGGCGGCGGGCGCTATGACGACCTGGTGGCGCGGTTCACCGGGACGGCGACGCCGGCCACGGGCTTCTCGTTCGGCGTCACCCGCCTGGCGGCGGCGCTGCGGGCGGCCGGTCGCGAGCCGGGCGGCGCGGCGCGGGGTCCGGTGGTGGTGATCACCTTCGACCAGGCGCACATGCCCGAGTACTTCTCCGTGGTCGGACAGCTGCGGGCGGCGGGCATTCCGGCCGAGGTGTATCTCGGGACCTCGGGCATGAAGCCGCAGATGAAATATGCCGACCGCCGCAACGCGCCGGCCGTGGTCATGCTGGGCGGGGACGAGATCGCCGCCGGCACCGTGACCATCAAGGACCTGGACGCGGGCCGCATGGCCGCCCAGGGCCTGGCCGACAACGCCGCCTGGAAGGCCGAGCGGCCCGGCCAGCAGACCATCCCGCGCGACCAGCTGGTCGCCGCGGTGCAGAAGATCATCGGGGGCTAGTTAAGTGAGGCTCGAGCGTTCCATTCCGGCGGAGGCGCTCGACGCCATCCGCGCTCCTCTGCTGGCCGCGGGGGCGACCCTGACCGACGCGCCGGTGCTGCAGCCCCTGGGCTTGCTGCTGGACCTGACCGGCGAGGCCATGCGCTCGCGGCTGTTCGTCGTCTCCGGCGACGGCGGCGAGGAGGCCTGCCTGCGGCCCGACTTCACCGTCGCTGTCGCTCGCGCTCAGAACCAGGCCGGTCGTTACCGCTACGAGGGCAAGGCGTTCCGTGTCGCCCCGCGCGGGACCGACCGGGCCGAGGAGTTCCTGCAAATTGGCGTCGAGGCCTTTGAGGCGGGTGACCCGGTCGCCGCCGACGCCGAGATCGCGGCCCTGGCCTGGGCCTCGTCGGCCGCCGGTGGTCGCACGGACCTGTCGCTGATCCTGGGCGACGTCTCGCTGTTCGCCGCCTTCGTCGACAGCCTGGATCTCGCCGCCCCGCTGGCCGCGCGCCTGAAGCGGTCGTTCGCCAAGCCGCGGCAGCTGAAGGCCGAGCTGGACGGCGAGGCCGCCGCGCCGCTGTCGGGCGAGCAGAGCCGCATCGCCTCCCTGCTGGCCGGCCTGCCGGTGGCCGAGGCCGCCCAGGTGCTGCAGGAGCTGGGGTCCCTGGCCGGCATCGGGCCCGTCGGCGGGCGGCCGCCCGGCGGGGATGCCCGCCGCCTCGTGGAACGCGCAGAGGCCGCCAAGGCCGGTCGTCTCGATCCGGAGCAGGCCGACCGCATCCGCGCCTTCCTCGCCGTGGCCGATCGTCCGGACGCGGCCCTGGCGGCCATCGTCGCCCTGGCCGGTCCCAATGACGGGGCCCTGAAGACCGCCATCGCCGGCTGGCGGTCGCGGCTGGAGGGCATGGCCCAGCGCGGCGTGCCCCTGGACCACGCGACCCTGGCCGCCGCCTTCGGGCGGGCCTTCGGCTACTACGACGGCGTCTTGTTCGAAGTCCGCTCGGCCGCCCTGGGCGACGAGCGCCCTGTGGCCGCTGGCGGTCGCTATGACGGCCTGCTGCCCAAGCTGGGCCTTTCGACCAACACCGGCGCGGTGGGCTGCATGGTCCGTCCGGCGCGCGCCTATGCGGGAGGCGGCGAATGACTGCTCCGATGATCTTCGCCATTCCGTCCAAGGGCCGCCTGAAGGACCAGGTCGAGGCCTGGCTGGCCGAGTGCGGCTTCAAGCTGGAGATGACCGGCGGCGCGCGCGGCTACTCGGCCGAGCTGTCGGGCCTGCCCGGCGTGTCAGTGCGGCTGCTGTCGGCCGGCGACATCGCCGCGGGCCTGGATAGCGGCGACCTGCACCTGGGTGTCACCGGCGAGGACCTGCTGCGCGAGCGCGGCGACGACATGGACAGCCGGGTCATGCTGCTGCGGGCCCTGGGCTTTGGCCGCGCGGATCTCGTCGTGACCGCGCCCAAGAGCTGGCTGGACGTCGACACCATGGCCGACATCGACGAGGTCGGGCACGCCCATCTGGCCAAGACCGGCCGCCGCCTGCGGGTGGCCACCAAGTATGTCACCCAGACCCGGGCCTTCTTCGCCCGTCACGGGGTCGCCGACTACCGCATCGTCGAGAGCAGCGGCGCCACCGAGGGGGCCCCGGCCGCCGGGGCCGCCGAACTGGTGGTCGACATCACCACCACCGGCGCGACCCTGGCGGCCAACGGCCTGAAGATCCTGTCGGACGGCGTCATCCTGAAGAGCCAGGCCCAGCTGACCGCCTCGCTGCTGACGCGCTGGACGACGGAACAGCTCGGCTCCCTGCAGCGTTTGCTGTCGGTGGTCGAGGCCAAGGGCCGCGCCGGCAAGCTGGCGACCCTGGTCTGGCCGGCCGAGCAGGACGCGGCGGGCCAGGCGGCCGTGGCGGCGTTCGTCGCCAAGGGCGGCTCGCGCCGCGCCAATGGCGCGCTGCTGGCGACCGGCGATCTGTTCGACGCGGCAGCCGCTCTGGCGGCGGCGGGCGTCGAGCCCGTGACCGTGTCGCGTCCGGACTATGTGTTCGAGTCGCGCTCGGCGGTGCTGGATCGCTTCGCGGCGGCTCTGGAAAAGTAAGTTTTGACGTGGGTGTCAAAATAACGCTGTCTGAACGGTGATAACATCTGAAACTACGCCGTTCGCGTCAAAAATTCGTCCAATCCTTTGCAGAAAACGGATTCCTGCGTTGACAGCGTCATGAATTTGACGTTTCTAGACACTGCAAGGACGAAACGAGCCCAACAGAGAGCTCCCGTTCTTCGGCGTTTCGGGGAGGAAACGCCCGCCTAGATCGAATGATCGAGAAAATAGCCAGCCCGTCGCGATTATCCCCCGCGGCGGGTTTGGTGTATCTGGGCCCTGGTTTGCGATTTTGACGGAAGAGTCAAAATCTGTAAACGCCCCGGAGCGGATCGATATTCGTCCGGGCTAAGCCCCGCACCTCCATACCCCGTTTCCCCGGCGAAGGCCGGGGCCCATATCCATCCGTAACGGTTCGGGTAATCGCGCCTCTTGACGGTGTTCGAGCCGCGCAGTCTCCGGGCTCGATATGGATCCCGGCTTTCGCCGGGAAGGTCGGAAGAGGAGACGGGAGCGCCCCCTCCGTCTCGTCGCGTATCCGCGCCGATCCACCTCCCCCGCAGGCGGGGGAGGATGAGCCGCTTCCTCCTCACCCGTGAAACGGGGGAGGTGGCGCGAGGCGCAGCCTCGTGACGGAGGGGGCGCTCCTTTCGGGGCAAAGAAAAAGGGCGCTTCCCTGTGAGAAGCGCCCCAATCCCTAGTCTGGCTCGGACGACCTACCCCACCGGCGGCGGCGGTGCGTCGGCGTCGGTTTCCGGCACGTCGATCACGCCGCGGCCCAGGTGGCTCTTGCGGTGGCCATAGGCGAAGTAGACCACGATCCCGACCAGGGCCCAGCCGAAGAACAGCAGGATGGTCTCGCGCGACAGGCTGAAGAACAGATAGGCGCAGCCCAGCGCCGACAGCGGGCCGACGATGGCGACCACCGGGGCCTTGAACGGGCGCTTGCGGCCCGGGTCGGTCTTGCGCAGCACCACGACCGCGATCGACACCATGGCGAAGGCGAACAGCGTGCCGGAGTTGGAGATGTCGGCCAGCACGCCCACCGGGAAGAAGGCAGCGAACAGGGCCACGAACACGCCGGTCAGCACGGTGATGACGTGCGGGGTGTGGAACTTGGGGTGGATCTTGGAGAACACGGCCGGCAGCAGGCCATCGCGGCTCATGACGAAGAAGATCCGGGTCTGGCCGAACATCATCATCAGGATGACCGAGGGCAGGGCGAGGCCGGCGGCGAGGCCGATCAAGTTGCCGATCTGCGGCCAGCCGATCTGGCGCAGGGTCCAGGCCAGGGCTTCCTTGGAGCAGACCACGGCGTTGTCGCCGATCGCCGAGCAGGCGGCGCTGAGCTCGGCGCTGCCCGGGCGCAGGCCCGCGCCGTCCGGCCCCAGCATCGGTTGCGCCCCGACCCCGCCGATCACCCCGGCGGCGACCAGCACGTAGAAGACGGTGCAGATCAGCAGCGAGCCGATCAGGCCGATAGGCATGTTGCGCTGCGGGTTCTTGGTCTCTTCGGCCGCGGTCGAGACCGCGTCGAAGCCGACATAGGCGAAGAAGATCGAGGCGGCCGCGGCCGAGATGCCGCCAAAGCCCAGCGGCGAGAAGGGCTGGAAGTTCTCCAGCTTCATCACAGGCACGGCGAAGATGACGAACGCCGTCAGGGCCGAGACCTTGATGACCACCAGCACGGCGTTGACCATGGCGCTCTCGCGGGTGCCGATGACCAGCAGCCAGGTGACCAGCAGGGCGATCGCCGCGGCCGGCAGGTTCACCAGGCCGCCGTCGAACGGCCCGCGCACCAGGGCGTTGGGAATGTCTATGCCCGCCAGATGCTCGATCAGGCCCACGACATAGCCGGACCAGCCGACCGACACCGCCCCCGCGGCGACGGCGTACTCCAGGATCAGCGCCCAGCCGACCATCCAGGCCACCAGTTCGCCCATCACCGCGTAGCTGTAGGTGTAGGCCGAGCCCGACACCGGGACCATGGCCGCCATTTCGGCGTAGCACAGGGCGGCGATGGCGCAGACCACGGCGGCGATGACGAAGCTGATCATCATGCCGGGGCCGGCCTTCTGGGCGGCCTCGGCGGTCAGCACGAAGATGCCGGTGCCGATGACCGCGCCGATGCCCAGCATGGTCAGTTGGAAGGCGCCCAGCGAGCGGTGAAGCGCCTTCTTCTCCGCCGTCGCCAGAATGGCGTCCAGCGGCTTTACGCGTCCGAAGATCATGAAATTCCCCAGTTCCCCATGCCCATGCGCGATGGGCTTTGATCCGAGCCTAGCCTGTCGGTGAAGGGGCGCAAGGGTCGACGGGAAGCGGTCAGCCAGGCGTCGCCAGGGCGCTGGCCGCCGTCGTCCGGATGGCCTGGGTCAGCTGATCCAGGAGGCGGGCGGAAAGCCGGGTGCGCTGCCAGTAGAGCGACACCGAGATCCGCTGCCCAGGCGGCAGCTCGACCAGGCGGCCAGCCGCCAGGTGCGGCGTCGCCATCACCACCGGCGTGGTCGCCCAGCCCAGGCCCGCCAGGGTCATGTCCAGCATGCCCGGCGTCGACGGCGTCCAGTGGGTGGGCGGGGCGATCCGCGTGTCCCAGGCCTCGGCGGCCCAGCGCGCCTGCAGCTGGTCGCGGCGGTCGAAGCGCAGGATGGGCGCCGTCTGCAAGGCTTCGGCGCTGACGCCGTCAGGCAGGAAGCGTTGCATGTAACCGGGGCTGGCCACGGCGACATAGTCGAGCGCCCCGAGGGGATAGGTCTTGCAGCCCGGGACCGGCGCGGGATCGGCCGTGACCGCCGCCAGCACCTCGCCCGAGCGCAGGCGGTCGGCGGTGTGGGCCTCGTCCTCCAGAACGAGGTCCAGCATGGCGCCGGTCTGGGCTGCGAACAGGGCCGCGGCGGCGGGAAACCAGGTGCTGACGCTGTCGGCGTTGACCGCCACCCGGATCGTGGAGGGCGCGGCGGCGGGGCCGGCCAGCCCTGGCAGGTCGTGGGCCACCTCGCTTTCCAGCAGTCGCACCTGCTCGACATGGGCGCACAGCTTGGCGCCGATCTCGGTGGGGCGGCAGGGGACACCGCGCGTCAGCAGGATGGCGCCAAGCCGCTCCTCCAGCCCCTTCACCCGCTGCGACACCGCCGAGGGCGTCACGCCCAGAACGGCGGCGGCCTTCTCGAAACTGCCTTCGCGGGCGACGGCGGCGACGGCGGCCAACGAGGCGTAGTCCAGCATTAGTCTGCCTAAATCGGAATAAGGAAACTGAGTTAGACTACATCGACGGCGACCGGCATCAAGCGGCCATGACCCACGACCTGATCCCCGCCTTCACCAAGGGCTTCTTCCTCTCGGCCGGCCTGATCATCGCCATCGGGGCCCAGAACATGTTCGTCCTGCGCCAGGGGCTGAAGCGCGAGCATGTGTTGCCGATCGTGCTGTTCTGCGCCGCCGCCGATGCGACGCTGATCGTGGCCGGCGTCAGCGGTCTGGGCGGGGTTCTGGCCCTGATCCCTGGCCTGTCTCTTGTGCTGGCCCTGGGCGGGGCGGCGTTTCTGGCCTGGTACGGGATCTCGGCGTTGCGCCGGGCCGCCAGCCCCTCGGTGCTCGTCATCGGCGCCGAGGCCGGCATGACCCTGGGCGCGGCCCTGGCCGGCTCGGCCGCCTTCACCTTCCTCAATCCGCACGTCTATATCGACACGGTGATGCTGATGGGCGCGGTCGGCGCCAGCCTGCCGGCGGCGGAGCGGCCGCTGTTCATGACTGGCGCGGCCCTGGCCAGTGTCGTCTGGTTTTCGTCCCTGGGCTACGGCGCCCGCTTCCTGGCCCCGCTGTTCGCCAAGCCGCTGGCCTGGCGCGTGCTGGATGTCGGCATCGGCGTGATGATGCTGACCCTGGCGGCCAGCCTGCTTCACGGCGCGGTGGGCGGCTGACGCAAGCCTATCGACGCGGGCGGGTGTCACGCCCGCTCCGGGTCAGGGCCAGGCCATCGCGCAGGTTGCGCCCGAGCAGCGCGATATTGACGGCGCCGGCCAGGATCTCGACGCCCTGCACGACGTAGAAGGTCGCGTCGAACGTACGGGCCTCTGCCTTGGACGCCAGGATCAGCGCCGCCGGGATCAGGACGAACAGCCCGTTGGCGGCGATCAGCGGCATGCGCTTGAGCTTCGCGCCGACCCGTCCGCCGCGATGGCCCTTGACCAGCGCCACGCCGGATCCGCCGGCCGCCGCCATCGCCGGGATCAGCAGCCAGAAGCCCCAGGGGATGGCGGTCTTGACCATGACGACGGCCGTCGGCGTTCCAAACAGTTCGACGACCACCGTCGACAGCCAGAACGTCGCGATCAGCAGCAGGGCCATAAGTCCCGCCCCGGCGTGGAGGATCTTCAGCATCGGCCTGGCCTGTGACATCTGGCGCTCCATTCAATTTGTATGCATGGTGTCAATTCGATGTGTTGGTGACATATCAAATGGCATCATGATGTCAATTGGAGCTTGTGGTGACAAATGCGTAAGGCGGCCGTGGATCAAGCCGGTGAGGCTTTGACCGACCTCATCCTCAGTCTGTTCCGGGTGAACAACATGACGCTGATGTGGGGCGACCGGCTGGTCGCGCCCTTCGGCCTGACCAGCGCGCGCTGGCAGATCCTGGGGGCCATCGTGCAGGCCGAACGGTCTCAGCCGGTGGCCTGGCTGGCGCGTGACCTGGGCGCCAACCGCCAGAACGTCCAGCGGATCGTCAACGACCTGGAAAAGGACGGGCTGGTGGCGTTCGAGGTCAATCCGCACCATCGGCGGGCGCAACTGGTGGTGCTGACCGGCAAGGGGCGAGCAACCTATGACGCGGCGATCCAGGCCTATGGCCCTCGCGTGGACGCGCTGGCGGAAGGCTTGTCGGTGGAAGCGCTGAAGGACGCGCACCGGGTGATGCTGGCGCTGCGAGAGCGCCTTGAGCGCGACATCGACCCTGAGCGTCCGGACGGCGCGTGAGAAGACTCGCGTTCAGGGCGAAGGCGAGTATCACTATCGGCGCGGTGAACCAGCCAGGGGTGAGGCGATGTCCGACCTGCAGATCCTGGAGCGTGACGAGCAGTCGGCCAGCGCCGAGTTTCGCTGGGGCGCGATGACCAGCCGCGCCGAGGTGCGGGTGACGCCGCTGGGCATTCTGGCGATCGGCGGCATGCTGAGCGCCGTGCTGTTGTCGACGGCGGTGGTGGTCTGGGCGTCGACCTCGATCGGTCGGGCACGGGCGGCGCGCCGAAACTAGCGGTTCAGCGAGAACTCGACCGGCGCGTCCATGGCGATGCGCTCGCCCTTGATCGTGTGCGGCGGGGTCGGGAACGGATCCGAACGGCGGACCATGGCCAGGGCTTCCTGGTCCAGCAGCGCATGGCCGGTCGGCGCGACCAGGCGGCAGTCCAGAACGTGGCCCTCGCGGTCGATGACGAAGGCGACGCGGACCACGCCCTGCTGCTTTCGCATGCGGGCGGCCTTGGGATAGGTCTTGTTGCTCTCCAGCCAGGCGCGCACCCGGGCGGCGTAGCTGTTCGAGGAGCCGGCGTGGGCCTGGACGCTGTCGGCGTCGGCGCGGCCCGCCGGAGGCTTGGCGGCGGTGGCGCTCATGGCCTTGGCGGCCATCGCGGTGGCGGCGGGGGCGCTGGAGGCGGGACGGGCGTCGGTTTCGGCGCGGGATTCGGACGGGGCGGCCGGCTTGGGCGGCGCGGCAGGAGGCGAGACCCAGGGCTCGGCGACGGCCTGCGGAATGGGGCGCATCTTCACCGGCGGTTCGACGGGCGAGGGCGGTTTCGGAGCGTCCTCGGGCTTGCTCTCGGGCTCCGGGGCCGGCTTGGCATCGGGCGAGGTGGCGTTGTCGAAGCTCGTCAGCGACGGATCGCCCAGCGAGATCAGCATCGCCGTCTCGTCCTGGGCGATCGTCGACATCGTGGGCGCCATCTGGATGACGCCCAGCACCAGGACGCCGTTGATCGCCAACGACGTCCCGGTCGCCCAGGCGCGGATGTGCCAGGGCGTGCGCATGGTTAGAAGGTCCGGGCGAGGGTCAGCTTGAAGGTGCGGCCCTCGGCGTCCAGCGACATCAGGTGACGCTGGAAGGTGCGGTCGAACAGGTTGTCGACGCCGACCCGCACGTCCAGACCGGCCAGGGCGCCGGCCTGAGGCTTCCAGGTGACGAACAGGTTGTGCACGTCGTAGCCCGGGGTGCGCAGCGACACGGCCGTGACCTTGTCCTGGTCGTCGGTGATCTCGGCACGCCAGCCCACGATCAGGTTCTGCGCCGGGAAGACGTAGCCCAGGGTCAGGTTCAGGGTGTTGGCGGGGATGGTGTTCAGCGCCTGGCCGTTCACGCGGTTCTCGCCGTCGATGATCGACAGCGCGGCGCGGGCGAACAGGTGGCGGGCGCCGTATTCGGCCTCGACCTCGATGCCCTTGTAGCGGGCCTTGCCGATGTTGATGAAGTAGGCCGAGGTCGCCGTGCCGCGGGCGATCAGGTTGTCGACGTCGTTCTGGAACAGCGTCGTCTTGATGTTGGCCTGGTCGCCCTGACCGAACAGGTTGCGGAACTGCAGGGTGCCGCCGATCTCGTAGTTCTCCGACTCCTCGGGCTTGAGGTTCAGGCTGTAGTTGGTCGAGGCCGTGGCCGTGCGGCTGTAGATCTCGTCCAGCACCGGCATGCGCACCGTGTGGGCGATCGAGCCGAACACCGAGAACGTCTCGTTGACGGCGTACATCGCCGCGATCTTCGGCGAGATGGCGCTGTCATTGACCCTCGTGGTGGTGGTCACGCCCAGGCCCGGCTGCAGCTTGGTCCAGTCGATGCGGGCGCCGGGGATCAGGGTCAGCTTGCCGACCAGGATCTCGCCCTGGGCGAACAGGCCGTACTTCTCCATGTCGCCTTCGGGGTGGGTGGCGGCGCCGTGGTTGGTGCCGGTGGCGGTGCGGCGCGGGTTGCGGCGCTCCTGCTTGCTGGCCTGGGCGCCGATGGTCAGGAAGGCCACGTTGTCGCCGCCCAGCTTGAACTCCGAGACGTTCTCGATCCGGCCCTGCGTGCTCTTGTACGAGAACTCGCTCTCGATCACGCCGCTCAGGAAGGTGGTGTCGGTCTGGTTGACCTTGGTGTTGGCGTAGGAGACTTGGGCCTTCAGATCGAGCAGGGGATTGCCCGCGAAGTCGTTCTCGTAGCCGATCACACCGGTCTGGTCGGTGGTGATACGGTGCACCGGCGTGGTGCCGAAGGCCTCGGCCTGATCGTAGATCTGGGTGCTGTCGTTCTTCCAGTTCTGGTACGACGCCCAGAGGTTATGCTTCTTGTTGCCGCCAATGTAGTAGCGGGTCTTCAAGAGGTAGCTGTCGGACTCGGCCTTCGAGGTCGGGACGATCTGGCCGTCGCCGTTCTTGTACTCGTCGCTGCGGCGCACGGTGTACATGGCGAGGACGTCGAGGTTCTCGGTGGGCTTCAGGGCCAGCACGCCCGAGCCGAACTGGGCGTCGGCGTTGCTCTCGAACCCGCCGCGCAGACGCACCGAGAAGCGGTCGTCGCCGGTCAGGAAGTCCGAGGCGTCCTTGCTGGTGAAGTTGACCACGCCGGCCAGGGCGCCCGCGCCGTACAGGGTCGACGAGGCCGGGCCGCGCAGCACTTCGACGCGCTTGTAGAGCTCGGGATCGCTGAAGAACGAACCCATCCGATACTGTTCGAAGAACTTCGTGGTGCCGTCGATCTGCATCAGGATGCGGCTGTCGCTGTCGGCCAGGCCCGTGCCCATGCCGCGGATGTTGAAGCCCTGGCCCAGCGCGCCGACGCCGCCCATGGTCGAGACGCCCGGAATGGCGGTCAGCAGGTCGCCGATGGTCGAGGCCTGGGCGTTGTCGAGGTCGTCCTGGTCCAGGGTGGTCACGGCCTGGGGCGTGTCGATCGCCACCTTCTCCTGACCGGCCGAGACGACGACCTTGCCCAGCGACAGCTGGCTGGCGGTGGCCGTCGGTTCTTCTTGAGCGTGAGCGACGCCGGCGAGAACGAATTGGGCGGCGCCGGCCAGCAGGAGGCCTCGCGCCCGATTGGAAATGCGCATCGAATTATCCCCGACATTAAGTGCGAATAAGAATCATTCGCTTATCAAGGCGACGCGACTCCCTTACTGAAGCGCTGCCGCCGAACTGCGACGCCTTTTGAGCGCTCTCTTGATTAAATGCAAGTGACTCGCAAAATCATATCAAGGGCTGTCATACAGAAAGCGCCTCCAGCCTTGTCAGGAGCCTCATTTAGCGGCGGGGGAGACGAACAGCCCGAACGCCTGCGCCGGAATACGGCTGGTATGCAGGCCGTTGGTGATCCAGGCCGCTCGCAATCCGGCGTCAGCGGCGAGGTTCACCGCGAACTGGGCGTCCGCTTCGCTCGGGGCCAGTACGCCGTCGAGCGACGGCTGGCCCGGGTGGAAGCTGTGATTGTGTAGGGCGATCTCCAGGCGCCACCCCGCCTCGACGTCGGCGATGGCGGGCTCGGTCAGCGGCGACATGCGGCCGATCCCATCCTCATTGATCGTGAGGTAATACACCCGCAGCCGGTCCCCCTCGGGCGAACGCAGCACCAGCGCGGCGAACTCGGTCGGGCGCTCGAACAGATCCACGCGCCCGTGCTGCAGGGTCAGAAGAAGCTTCTCGAGGCAGTCGGCCGGCCGGATCCAGTCGTCCGCCCTGTCGGCGACCAGGGCGTTGTTCTGCTGGAGGCGCGGGTTGTTCCAGGCGGGCGAGGCTCGCAGCAGCCTGACCGGATCGGTGACGGGGACGTGCTGGGCCACGCCGGCGACGAAGGTCTGAAAGCCCGGATCGATGGGGTCTGCCGTCGACCAATAGATCGGCGCATCGGGAAACTCCCAGGCCTGGATCAGCCGGGATCCCTTGGCGCTGCTGAGACCTTCGCTGGCGATGATGCGCGGCGAGGTCGGAAAGGCGCAGAGGTCAGCGGCGGCGGCGTTGGCAAAGCTGAAGGCGAACGCCAGCACGACGGCTGCGATCGACAAGCCTCGATGGCCAGGGCGTCCTGTCTTCATGGCGGAAAGTTCGGGCTGCCCGGGGCATGCCGTCAATCCCAGATTGCGACCCAAGTCGGACGTCAGCGCTGCGGCTGCTGCCGTCATCCCGCGCCTTAGGCTGGAATATTGAGCGCCCCCTGTTCCAAGCCTACCCCCGCCCCTTGCGCGGCGCCTTGGGCACGGTCTTCAGCACTTGGCGGACCATGGCCTCGGTGCGGCCTTCGGGGCGGATCTGCCCCAGCAGGGCGACCGCTTCGGCGGCGGCGTAGGGCGTGGGCAAGGTGACGGCTTCTTCGTGGACGGCGCCGTCGGCGTCGCGCCAGGTCAGGATCAGGTCGAGACCGGGCGGCAGGTGAGCAATCTTGAAGAGGGTACGCATACTTGGAACTCGCAACGGGCGAGCGGAATAGAACGCGAACGCGCTGTTGTCCCTGTGGCATCTTGTGCGGCGCACAAAAAAGGGGGGGCGCAGGTGCGGCGGCCCTCTCTCTTGTCGTCCGATGAGGCGCCTGCCACAACTTCTCCCGGTCGGGCGGGGGGGGGGAAAGCCTGTCGCCGGCCTTGATGTCGAAGGCCGAGTACCAGCCGGGCTGGTTCCGGATGGTGCCGTTGACGCGGTAGTAGCCCGGCGAGTGCGGGTCGCTGAGCAGCTGTTGCTTCAGGGCGTCGTCGCGCGACTTGCCGCGCCACACCTGGGCCCAGCCCAGATAGACGCGCTGGTCGCCTGTGAAGCCGTCCAGCACCGGCGCGGGCTTGCCGTGCAGCGAGACGCGGTAGGCGTCCAAGGCGAAGGCCAGGCCGGCCATGTCGCCGATGTTCTCGCCCATGGTCAGCTTGCCGTTGACGTGCATGCCGGGGAAGGGCTCGAACGCCGAGTACTGGGCGCCCAGCTTGTCGGCTTCCACCTGGAACTTGGCGCCGTCTTGCGCGGTCCACCAGTCGCGCAGCACGCCGTCGCCGTCGGACTTGCGGCCCTGGTCGTCGAAGCCGTGGCCGATCTCGTGACCGATCACGCCGCCGATGCCGCCGTAGTTGATGGCCGGGTCGGCGTCGGGGTGGAAGAACGGCGCCTGCAGGATGGCGGCCGGGAACACGATCTCGTTGTTGGCGAAGTTGTAGTAGGCGTTGACCGTCTGCGGGGTCATGCCCCACTCGGTCTTGTCGACCGGCTTGTTCAGGCGGGCGACGTCGTAGCGGTAGTCCCAGGCGCCGGCGCGGATGACGTTGCCATAGGCGTCGTTGTCCTTGATCTCCAGCGCCGAATAGTCACGCCAGTGGTCGGGATAGCCGATCTTGACGGTGAACTTGGCCAGCTTGTCCTGGGCCTTGACCTTGGTCTCGGCGCCCATCCAGTCGAGGTTGTCGATGCGGGTCTTCAGGACGGTGCGGATGTCGCCGACCAGCGACTCCATCTTGGCCTTCGACGAGGCGGGGAAGTAGGCGGCGACATAGTCCTTGCCGACCGCTTCGCCCAGCATGCCGTTGACCTGGGCCACGCCGCGCTTCCAGCGCGGACGCTGCTCGGGCTGGCCGGCCAGGGTCTTGTTGCGGAACGCGAAGGCCGCGTCGACGAAGCGCTTGGACAGCAGCGGCGCTGCGCCATCGGCGACCTTGAACGCCTGCCAGGCCTTCAGGGTCTCCAGCGGGGTGTCGGCGTAGATCTTGGCGAACTTTGGGAACGAGGTGTTGGTGGTGACGATCACGCGGTCGACGCCGGTCAGTTCGGCGGCGGCCATGTAGCGCTTCCAGTCATAGCCCGGCGTCATCGTCTGCAGCTCGGCCAGGGTGGCCGGGTTGTAGGTCTTGTCGCGGTCGCGGCGCTCGACGCGGGTCCAGGTGGCCTCCGCCAGCTTGGTCTCGAAGTCGACGACGGCCTTGGCGTGCTCGGCCGGCTTGTCCCAGCCGGCCATGGTCAGCATCTGCTGCACATAGGCCAGGTAGGCGGTCTTCTTCTCGGCCAGCTTGGCGTCCAGGTAATAGTCGCGGTCGGGCAGCGACAGGCCCGAGGTGCCGGCCATCACGACGTAGGCCTTGGGGTTCTTGGCGTCGATCGAGATCCCCACGCCCAGGATCGAGGAGAACGGCGTGGTCGACGAGCGGCCCATCAGGGTCGTGAACTCGTCCTTGGTCTTGACCTTGCGGACCTCGTCCAGCCACGGCTTGATCGGAGCGGTGTCCAGCTTCTCGATGCCGGCCTCGTCCATGAAGGCGCGATAGGCGGCGCCGACCTTGGCCTTTTCACCGGTCGCGGCCTTGTCGGCGGCGGCGGTCTCGATGATCGCCTTGGTGCGGGCGTCCGACAGTTCGGCCAGCTTGTCGAAATTGCCGTAGCGGGCGCGGTCCGACGGGATCTCGGTGCGGGCTTCCCAAGCGCCGTTGGCGAACTTGTAGAAGTCGTCGCCCGGCTTCACCGTGGTGTCCATGCCCGTGACGTCGAAGCCCCAGGCGCCGTAGCGCGGGGATTCCAGCGAGGTCGCCTCGCCGCCGCCCGCATTCTGGGCCGCGATCTGCGCGAAGCTCGGCAGCAGCGACTCCATCGTGCAGGCGTCGTCGATGCAGGCGTGCTGCTCATGGGCGATGGCCGAAGTGGCGCCGAACGCCGACAGGGACAGGGCCGCGATAGCCGCCGCGCCGAACCAAACTCTTTTCATGGAAATTCGCAATCCGTTGGCAGTGAGTTGGCGGCAATCTGCAACGGCGCGGCAAATTCTCTCCCTTAAAAAAAGTTCATGTGGCGAGGTGCAGATACTCACATCGCTCGCCGAATGGTGCTCTTCGGGATACGGAGCCCTCGTATGGGAGAGCGTCGTTACGGGAAATTTTTGCCGCAAGCCGAATGTGCGGAAGTGATCCGCGTGCATCTAGGCGCCCTGGAGCGATCCTAGTGCGCCGTCTGGGCCGGCGGCTTTTTCCTCGGCGCGCGGGCCAGCATGCCCTTGGCGATTTCCTCTTCGCCGATCAGGGCGTAGGTGGCGCCGGTTTCCTTGAGCAGGGCGACGTCGGCGTCGGTATAGGCGCGGGCGATGATCTCGACCTTGGGGTTGGCGACCCGGGCCTGCTCGATGATCCGTACGGCCTCGAACGGGTTTGGCACGGCGACGAACAGGTGGGTGGCCTTGTCCAGGCCGGCCTTCATCAGCACCTCGGGCTTGACCGCATTGCCGCCGATCGTCTCGAAGCCGGCCTTGCGCAGTTCGTCGGCGCGCTCGACGTCGTCCTCGATCACCACCAGCGGCGTGCGGCCCTTCAGGCCCTCGGCCACCAGCTTGCCGACCCGGCCATAGCCGATCAGCAGGGCGTGCGGCTGGGCGGCGGCGCTGACCACGGGCTCGTTGCTGGCGGCCTTGCGCTCTTTCTCGATCATCTTGGGCAGGATGCGGTCCAGCCAGGCGAACAGCAGCGGGTTGATCAGGATCGACAGGATGGCGCCGGCCAGGACGAGGTCGCGGCCCTCGGGCGGCAGCAGCTTCAGCGACACGCCCAGGCCGACCAGAATGAACGAGAACTCGCCGATCTGGGCCAGGCTGGCCGAGATGGTCAGGGCCGTGCTCATCGGCCGGCGGAAGGCCAGCACGATCAGCAGGGCGGCGATCGACTTGCCGACCACGATGATCGCCACGGTGGCCAGCACCGCCAGCGGCTCGCGCAGCAGCACGGTGGGGTCGAACAGCATGCCGATCGAGACGAAGAACAGCACCGCAAAGGCGTCGCGCAGCGGTAGGGTCTCGCTGGCGGCCTGCTGGGAGAGCTCGCTCTCGGCCATGATCATGCCGGCGAAGAAGGCCCCCAGGGCGAACGACACGCCAAACAGCGCCGCCGAGCCGAACGCCACGCCCAGGGCGATGGCCAGCACGCCCAGGCGGAACAGCTCGCGCGAGCCGGTGTGGGCGATGCGGTGCAGGATCCAGGGAATGACCCGCCGGCCGACGATCAGCATGATGGCCACGAAGGCCACGACCTTGCCGATGGTGATGGCGAAGGCGGTCAGCACGCTGGCGCCCGCGCCATGATCGGCCGGGGCTTCACCGCCCAGCACGCCGGAAAGGGCCGGCAGCAAAACGAGCGCCAGCACCATGGCCAGGTCCTCGACGATCAGCCAGCCGACCGCGATCTTGCCGCGCCCGGTCTCGATCAGCCGTCGCTCCTGCAGGGCGCGCAGCAGCACCACGGTCGAGGCCACCGACAGGGCCAGGCCGAACACCACGCCCGCGCCGATGGTCCAGCCCAGGGCCAGGGCCAGGCCCAGACCCATCACCGTCGCCGCGCCGATCTGGACGATGGCGCCGGGGATGGCGATGGTCCGCACCGACAAGAGGTCCTTCAGCGAGAAGTGCAGGCCGACCCCGAACATCAGCAGGATCACGCCGATCTCGGCCAGCTGTGGCGCCAGTTGCTGATCGGCCACGTAGCCCGGCGTGAACGGCCCGACCAGCACGCCCGCCAAGAGATAGCCGACCAGCACGGGCAGCTTCAGGCGGTTGGCGATGGCGCCGAACACGAAGGCCAGACCCAGGCCCGCGACGATGGTGGCGATCAGCGAGGTGTGGTGCAAAGGGCCTCCTTGACGGTCATCTTTTTCGGGCGTACTCAACCAATATGGGCGACAAAGCTCAGGTCTACCAGATGCCACACGCAAAAATTCTCCACCCGGCGCAATGTCGGGGCGCTCGCGGCCTGCTCAGTTGGTCGCAAGGCGAGCTCGCCGATCGGGCGGGCGTGTCGCGCAGCACGGTCAAGGATTTCGAGACCGAGCGCCACGCCTTGCACCATAGCACCGAACGGCTGCTGATCGACGCGATCGAGGCGGGCGGGGTCTGCCTGATCGCACCTGACGATGCAGGCGCCGGCGTGCGGCTGAAGCGACCTTACTGACGACACATCGAGAGCGAGCTGGGGCAGGCGAGTGGAGCACGGGGTTTCTGCGGAGAGCTACAAGGACCTGGTCCTGTTCCTGGCCACGGCCGGGATCGTGGCGCCGATCTTCAAGCGCCTGAAGATCAACCCCATTCTCGGCTATCTGCTGGCTGGCGTTATCCTGGGTCCGTTCGGCCTGGGCCGGTTCATCCCGGTCGCGCCGTGGCTGGACTATGTCACCGTCGACAATCCCGATGAAATCGCCCAGCTGGCCGAGTTCGGCGTCGTCTTCCTGCTGTTCATGATCGGGCTGGAGCTGTCGTGGGAGCGCCTGCGGCTGATGCGCAAGCTGGTCTTCGGCCTGGGCGCGGTGCAGGTGATCGGCTGCTCGCTGGTGCTGGGGGCCGGGGCCATGATGCTGGGCCAGTCGGCCGTGGCGGCCCTGACCATCGGCGCGGCCCTGACCCTGTCCTCGACCGCCATCGCCGTGCCGGTGCTGGCCGAGAAGCGCAGGCTGCATTCCGAGGCCGGGCGGGCGACCTTCTCGGTGCTGCTGTTCCAGGACCTGGCCGTCGCCCCGATCCTGATCACCCTGGCGATCATGGGGCGCGGCCACGGGACCTTCCACATGGCCGACCTGCTGTCGCTGGTCCCGGCCGTGATCGGCCTGGGCGCGATCGTCCTGGTCGGGCGCCTGGCCCTGCGGCCGATGCTGAAGTCCGTCGCCAAGGCCAAGAGCGAAGAGATGTTCATGGCCGCCTGCCTGCTGGTGATCATCGGCGCGGGCCTGGCCGCCCAGGTCTCGGGCCTGTCGATGGCGCTGGGCGCGTTCGTCGCCGGCATCCTGCTGGCCGAGACCGAGTACCGCCACGAGGTCGAGGTCAAGATCGAGCCGTTCAAGGGCTTGCTGCTCAGCCTGTTCTTTGTGTCGCTGGGCATCCGCCTGGACCTGTCGCTGCTGGTCGCCAAGCCGGGCGTGATCTTCGCCACCGCCGCTGGCCTGCTGCTGCTGAAGACGGCCGTGGTGTTCGGCATCGGCATGGTCATGGGCCTGGGCAAGCGAGCGGCGATCGAGGCTGCCCTGATCCTGGCGGCCGGCGGCGAGTTCGCCTTCGTGCTGCTGGACAACGCCATGGGCGCCGAGGTGGTCTCGCCGGCCGTGGGCCAGGCGGTGCTGGTCTCGGCCACCCTGACCATGTTCCTGATCCCCGGCCTGGCGGCGCTGGGCCAGTATCTGGGCCGCAAGTCGGGCGCGACCCAGGTCTCCGAAGCCCCGTCCGCCGACTCCAGCGCCGCCGAACCCGACCGCGTCGGTCCCGAGCCGCAGGGCCAGGTGCTGATCATCGGTTATGGCCGGGTCGGCAAGCTGGTGGGCGACATGCTGGGCCGCCACGACCTGCCGTGGATCGCCGTCGAGCGCGACGCCCGCCTGGTGGAGCAGGGGCGTCGCGACGCCGGCCGCATCTATTACGGCGACGCCTCGCGGCTGGAGCTGCTGGAGCGCTGCGGCTTCGCCACCGCCCGTGCGGTGGTCGTGACCATGGACTCGCCCGAGCAGGCCGAGGCGGTGGTCGCCGCGGCGCGCGGGGCAAGGCCTGACGTGCCGATCGTGGTCCGCGCCCGCGACGCCCGCCACGCCGCCCGCCTCTACGAGCTGGGCGCCACCGACGCCGTGCCCGAGACCATCGAAGCCAGCCTGCAGCTCTCCGAAGCCGTGCTGGTCGACGTCGGCGTGCCGATGGGCCTGGTCATCGCCTCGATCCACGAACGCCGCGACGAGTACCGCAAGGTCCTGAACCGGCCGGACGCCCTGGGCGGCCGCCGGCGCAGGTTGCGCGACGCGAGCCTGCGTTAGGGTTTCGGGGCGTCTGCGGCCCAGAGGCCGCGCTTCTGGGTCTGGGCGATCTCCTCGTCCTCGGAAAACTGCCCTTCGAAGTCCTCGGCCCAGCCGTTCCGCACCTGGGCGAGATTGAGCGAGCCGAGGGCGGACTCGCACGCGCCGGCGTCGCCCTGGCAGGGGACATCGGTGACGTAGCAGATCCCCAGCCAGCGCCCGTCCTGGGGTGGAGGACCTTCGGGCCGGCAGGCGACCTGGCGGCCGCCGATCAGCGTCTCCAGATGGGCGCGCGAGGCCTCGCCGCAGGCCCAGGGCTGGCCGTCCTTCTGGCAGGTCTGGGCCAGCTTGGGCGCGACGATCGTCCAGAGGTCGGCCTCGGCACCCTGGATCAGGATCGTGTCACCGTCGATCGCGCGGGCCGGTCCGAACAGGTCGGTGCGGCCGTCGGTCTGGTCCGCCGTGGGTGGACCGCTCGGGGCGGGGCCGTGCTTCTGGGCGTCGGCGACCTTGATCGGATGCACCCGGGGGCGGGCGACCTCATAGGCGAACACCCCCGCGCCGACGAGGCCGGCCAGGACCAGCAGCGCGATCAGGATCCTCGCGCGGGGCATCAGCGAACCTTTGGGACGAAGGGCGCAGGCGAACCGCCGGCGGCGAGCAGGCTGGCCAGCATGGGGATCACTGCCCCGCCAGCGTCTTCAGCAGATCGCGATGGAACCGCGCCGGGTCCTGCACCTGCGGCGTATGCCCAAGGTCGGGATAGGTCACCAGCTTGGCCCCCGGGATCTTCGCCGCCGTCTCGGGGGCGAGGCGCTTGTAGTCGCCCAGCTGGGTCTTCAGCGCCTCGGGGGCGCGGTCCTTGCCGATGGCGGTGTTGTCCTTCTCGCCGACGACCAGGGTGGTGGGGACCTTCAGGTTGCCCAGCTCGTGGACGACGGGCTGGTTGAAGATCATGTCCGAGGTCAGGGCTTGGTGCCAGGCGACGGTGCGGCCGCCTTCGCCGGCGTACATCGAAGCCAGCATCTCGACCCAGCGGTCGTACTCCGGCTTCCAGGTCCCGGCGTAGTAGGTGGCCTTCTGGTAGGCGCGGATCTTGGCGGCGTCCTGCTTCAGCTCGCCGGCGAACAGCTGGTCGACGGTGGCGTTGGGCACGCCCAGGGCGCGCCAGTCCTCCAGCCCAATCGGATTGACCAGGACGAGGCGTGTCACCGCGTCCGGATATTGCAGGGCGTAGCGGGCGGCCAGCATGCCGCCCATCGAGTGGCCGACCAGGATCGGGCGCGCCACGCCCAGCTGGTCCAGCAGGGCCTTGGTGTTGGCCGCCAGGGTGTGCAGGCCGTACTGGTAGTGGTCGGGCTTGGCCGACTTGCAGAAGCCGATCTGGTCGGGCGCGATGACGCGATAGCCGGCGGCGGTCAGGGCCTTGATCGAGCCTTCCCAGGAGCCGGCGCAGAAGTTCTTGCCGTGCAGCAGCACCACGACCTGGCCGTTGGCCTTCGCCGGGCGGACGTCCAGATAGGCCATGGTCAGGTCCTGGTCCTGACTGCGGATCGTGGCCTGCTGGACGGGCCAGCCATAATCGAAGCCCTTCAACATCGGGTCGGCGACGGCCGGCGCCGCCAGGGCCAGGCTCAGAAGGACGCCGGTGAGGACTCGCTTGGCCATGTCGGCTCCTGTCGCGGAAGGGCGGGTTGCTCCCGCGGTCGGGGACTGCACAATGGCCGCGCCGACACCCGCCGACAATGAATCACGGAGTTTCAAAGTATGAGTGACGCGGTGCTGGAAAAGGACATGGGCGCCTATTGGGACCGGGCCGGCAAGGTCTGGGTCGAGCAGCAGGCGCTGCTGGATCGCCTGTACCAGCCGATCGCCGAGGCGGTGGTCGAGCGGGCCGGCCTGGTCAATGGCGAGCGGGTCCTGGACATCGGTTGCGGCGCCGGCGCGACCACCTTCGCCGCCGCCTGGCGAACCGGACCGACCGGCCGCGCCGTCGGTGTCGACATCTCCGGCGCGCTGCTGGCGCTGGCCCGCCGCCGAGCCGGCGAGGACGGGATCGAGGGCGTCGATTTCGTGCAGGCCGACGCCCAGACCCACGCCTTCGCGCCGGATCATGACGCGCTGGTCTCGCGCTTCGGGGTGATGTTCTTCCCCGACCCCGTGGCGGCCTTCGCCAATCTGCGGCGGGCGGCCAGGCCGGGGCGGGGACTGACCTTCGCCAGCTGGCGCGGGATCGAGGACAACGCCATCTCGCAGGTTCCGCTGGACGCGGCTGCGCCGTTCCTGCCCGCCGCCGCGACGGTGTTCGAGAAGGACGCGCCCGGACGGTTCGGCCTGGCCGATCCCGACCGCACGCGGCGGATCCTGCAGGAGGCCGGCTGGCGCGAGGTGTCGATCGAGCCGCTGGACGATCCGACCCCGGTCAGTTTCGACGAGCTGATGACCATGAGCTTGCGCGTCGGGCCGTTGAACCCGGCCCTGGCCCGGGCCGACGAGGTCCTGCGTGGCCGAGTCCGCGACGCCGTGGCCGAAGCGCTGGCTCCCCATGTGCAGAACGGCCTTGCACGGATGAACTCGGCCTGCTGGCTGGTGACGGCCAAGGCTTAACAAAGGCGCGGGTCGAAGGCGGGCTGTGGTCAGGCTTCGACTACAAGTCCATCCGTCGACAACCTTACCATCCTCGCGGGTGGAACGCGGCTTTTCGGCGACGATCTACGAATGCTTGGCCTTTTCATGACCTTCGGCCCTTGCGCGCGGCCTTTGCCCGTGCGAACCCAACAAAGCTGACGCTTACCATGCGTGGATGTCGGCGGGCGCGCTCGAAAGTTGATTCTGAGGGGCGGTCTTGTTTAGCTTTCCTGAGCAATGGGCAGGGGGCGAAACCTGACGAGTGTGTCCTTGCTGACACTATCCCGTGGCGTTCGCCTTGGTATAACGATGCTCGACCGGTCTCCGGTCTGGGCAGGGCAATAGAGGGCTCTTCAATAATGAAACTCAAACTCCTGGCAGGAGTTGCTCTGGCCGCGGCGTTCGCCGCGTCGGGCGTCTCGGCTCAAGAGACCGGCTGGTACGGCGCGGTCGACCTGGGCTACCACTGGCCGCAAGGCCTGAAGACCGAGTCGGACGCCAACGCTCCGGACGGCGCTCACTATCACTGGTCGTGGAAGTCGAAGGACGACTGGGCCGGCTTCGTGCGTCTGGGCTACCAGTTCAACCCGAACTGGCGCGCTGAAATCGAAGGCGGCTACCGTCCGGGCGACCTGGAAGGCGTTCGCGGCAATGGCGCCCGTCGCCAGCCGATCGGCCTCTGCTCGCCGGGCATCACCCGCACCGCCGCCGCGTCGACCTGCGGTTCGCCGGAAGGCTCGATCGACTCCTGGACCCTGATGGCGAACGTCATTTATGACTTCGCTCCGGGCTCGTGGCTGAACCCGTTCATCGGCGCCGGCGTCGGCATCAACCGTCTGGACGTCAAGACCTTCGGTCAGTTCAGCGGCGTTCCGACCGGCCAAGCCGCGCTGCAGAACCTGACGGTTGACGATGACGACATCGCCATCGCCTGGCAGGGCATCGCCGGTGCGTCGATCAAGGCGACCGATCGCCTGAACATCGACTTCACGTACCGCTACATCACCGGTTCGGAGCACACCTGGCAGACGACCGGTTCGGGCACGCTGCAGGCCGGCAACTTCGAAGGCCAGTACAAGGACCAGTCGCTGACCGTGGGTCTGCGCTACTCGTTCGCGTCGCCGCCTCCGCCCCCGCCGCCTCCCCCGCCGCCGCCCCCGCCGCCTCCGCCCCCGCCGCCTCCCCCGCCGCCCCCGCCCCCCCCGCCGCCGCAGTACGAGGCCCGCGAGTTCATCGTCTACTTCCCGTTCGACCAATCGGTCCTGACGCCGGAAGCCCAGTCGGTGGTTTCGGAAGCCGCGAACTACGCCAACGGCGGCAAGGCGACGAAGATCATCGTCGTCGGCCACACCGACACCTCGGGTTCGCCGAAGTACAACGCGAAGCTCTCGGAACGTCGCGGCAAGGCCGTGGCTGACGCCCTGGCCTCGCAAGGCGTCCCGACGTCGGCCCTGGCCGTCGACTGGAAGGGCGAAAGCGCTCCGGCCGTCGCCACTGGCGATGGTGTCAAGGAACCGCTGAACCGTCGTTCGACGATCTCGATCAACTTCTAAGATCGAATCGCACTGATGACTTGGGAGGGCCCGGTGGCAACACCGGGCCCTTTCTTCATGTCTGGACCAGAGTTTCGACTCGAGGGGCGATGGCGGGCCGCGTCTTGCGCCCCCATATTCTGTGCGAAGGCCCGGTTTCCGGGGCTTTTGCCGCCATGGCCCCGGAGGGGCGTTGGCGGGTGTCGTCCACCCCCAACCCCTATCCCTTGTGTCCATCCTGTTAACGAACGGCGTTGTCCGGGGGCGGATGTCTCCAGGCGCCTTGCGACCGTCCGTCGCGGCTGAAAAAAGTTCGCTCAGGCAACCCCTTGTCCTGCCTATGCAAGTTCAGGCCGTTCACAGGTTGTTAACGAAAAACTCGCCCCCCAGGCGTTGACGAGTCATTCACCACTGTGGCCCCATATGTGGGTTGAGGGGGCTCCTCAGCCACAAGATATAGCGGCTGACCGGGGCATGACCCTTCTCCGGAACACGCTGATTGAGCAATGGATTTGGTCATGAACGGCAGTGAAGCGGTGCAGACGAACGTCCGGAAAGAAGCGCGCATGGCGGCGATCAAGCCCGCCAAGCGTCCGCAGCTGGCCTTGGTGCAGAAGGTCCAGGTGGATCGTTCGCGCGACGCCCTGCTGACCGACTTCGGCAAGACGACGCTGGAAGACCGCTATCTGCTGCCGGGCGAGTCCTATCAGGACATGTTCGCGCGCGTGTCGACGGCCTTCGCCGACGACGCCGACCATGCCCAGCGCGTCTATGACTATATGAGCCGCCTGTGGTTCATGCCGGCCACCCCGGTGCTGTCGAACGGCGGCGCCGATCGCGGCCTGCCGATCAGCTGCTTCCTGAACGCCGTGAACGACAGCCTGGACGGCATCCTCAGCGTCTGGAACGAGAACGTCTGGCTGGCGGCCAACGGCGGCGGCATCGGCACCTATTGGGGCGGGGTCCGGTCGATCGGCGAGAAGGTCAAGGGCCAGGGCCAGACCTCGGGCATCATCCCCTTCATCCGCGTGATGGACTCGCTGACCCTCGCCATCTCGCAGGGTTCGCTGCGTCGTGGTTCGGCGGCCGTCTATCTCGACATCCACCACCCGGAAATCGAGGAGTTCCTCGAGATCCGCAAGGCGTCGGGCGACTTCAACCGCAAGTCCCTGAACCTGCACCACGGCATCAACATCACCGACGAGTTCATGCACGCGGTGCGCGACGGCAAGAAGTTCGGTCTGCGCTCGCCCAAGAACGACGAAGTGCTGCGCGAGGTCGACGCCCGCGCCCTGTGGCAGAAGGTGCTGGAGCTGCGCATGCAGACCGGCGAGCCCTACCTCGTCTTCTCCGACACCGTGAACCGCGCCATGCCCTCGTTCCAGCGCGAGCTGGGCCTGAAGGTTCGCCAGTCGAACCTGTGCAGCGAGATCATGCTGCACACCGGCACCGACCACCTGGGCCAGGAGCGCACCGCCGTCTGCTGCCTGTCGTCGGTCAACGCCGAGACCTTCATGGAGTGGCGCGACCACCCGACGTTCATCGAGGACGTCATGCGCTTCCTCGACAACGTCCTGCAGGACTTCATCGACCGCGCGCCCGACGCGGCCGCCACGGCCGCCTACGCCGCCATGCGCGAACGTTCGGTGGGCCTGGGCCTGATGGGCTTCCACAGCTTCCTGCAGAGCCAGAACGTGCCGTTCGAAAGCGCCCTGGCCAAGAGCTGGAACATGCGGATGTTCAAGCACCTGCGCCGTGAAGCCGACAAGGCCAGCCTGGCTATCGGCGAGGAAAAGGGTCCGTGCCCCGACGCCGCCGACCGCGGCTCCAAGGAGCGCTTCTCGCACAAGCTGGCCATCGCCCCGACCGCCTCGATCTCGATCATCTGCGGCGGCACGTCGGCGGGCATCGAGCCGATCCCGGCCAACATCTACACCCACAAGACCCTGTCGGGCTCGTTCGCGGTGAAGAACCCCTATCTGGAGAAGCTGCTCGAGGAGAAGGGCCACAACACCGACGCGGTGTGGGGTTCGATCCTGGAGAACGAAGGCTCGGTCCAGCACCTGGAGTTCCTGAGCCAGGACGAGAAGGACGTCTACAAGACCGCCTTCGAGCTGGACCAGCGCTGGGTGATCGAGCTGGCCGCCGACCGGACGCCGGAAATCTGCCAGAGCCAGTCGGTCAACGTCTTCCTGCCGGGCGACGTCGACAAGTGGGACATGCACATGCTGCACTGGACGGCCTGGGAGCGCGGCGTGAAGTCGCTGTACTACCTGCGCTCCAAGTCGGTGCAGCGCGCGGCCTATGCCGGCGCCGACGACAAGGCGGAAGCGGCCCCGGGCGGCTTCGATATCCCGGAAAAGACCGACTACGACGAGTGCCTCGCCTGCCAGTAAGGCGAAAGGCCTCTGACGAGCCCGTGCCGCCGTTCGGCGGCGGCGCTAACAAGAATGTGACGGTGAAGCTGGGAAAGTGCCCGGCCCGGTTCTTTGCTCTG